>DATDHE010000361.1:0-20627 GCA_036521695.1 Candidatus Acidiferrum sp.
AAATCTGATTGAGGACCGTTGCCACTGCGTGCTGGACGATCTTGTCCTCCAGCGCAGCGATCCCTAACGGACGTTTTCGTCCATCCGCCTTGGGAATGTAAGTTCTCTTCGAAGGTTGCGCTCGATACGTTCCTCGATGCACGCGGTTGTGTAAGTTCTTCAGCCGCTCACCTAGGCCCGTCTCGTATTCTGTCCACGTGACTCCGTCAACTCCAGGAGCTGCGTCTCGCTTCAAAGCGTAGAAGCTGCTCTCCAGCAGCAGAACGGATACGTGGTGCAGTAGCGCCGTGAACCGTAACCGCTTGTCCCTCCTTGCTGCTTCGCGCACACCGCGCAGGCCGCTCAACGCGTCACCCCAGCTCGGTGTCTGGGACGCGGTCGTCTGCTCGGTGTTCTCCTTGGTCGGTCGGCTTCCCTCCGCGCCCTCCGCCAGCAGGTTCCCGCTTTTGTTCAGGCACTTCGTCGGTACTGCACGACCGTCCGACTTCCCATCAACGTGCATGTTGGACTTCTGGATCATGTCCTTCTCCAACCGGCCCTACACAACTGCATGTCGGGCGTTGACGGGACCTCCCGGTTCTCGCGCGCGAAGTTTCCATGCATGCTAGGGGTCTTCGACCGCGCAGAGCCCGGACGGATGCTCGCCGTTTCGTATCCGTCGGTGTTGCCTTCCGCACATTGGAACAGCGTCGGCGCTCTGATTTCCGACCCCTTTCACGGCTCAATAACCCTGCCTGCATGTCCCCCTGTCAACGCTTCACGTGCAGCCTTGCGACTGCCCGCGCATGACTCGGGGCCAGGTTGGCTCGCTACGCCTTACCTGTACGACTCTTGCATTCGCGAGTTGGGTCGAGGACTGGCGCGATACTCCGAAGGTGCAGCCTAGCAGTTGCTCCCCGTTTCCTCTGGGAGTGCCTCACTAGCCGAACCGTAAGCTCGTTTCCAGCCCCCGCCTCATCAAACCCATCGTGCCGATTTCCAGCAATGGGCTTACCTGCTCGCTTCTAGTCGAGGGTTATGAGACCGCTCCGGCAGGAGAGGCTTTCGGCAGTGGGCCTAGTCGATGAAGCCGGTAACCGTTGTAAAGTCCCAGCCTCTCGTAGAGCCACGTCCTACTCCACCTTTGCCAGCCGAATCCTGGACGTTTCCGGGATCGCATCAGGTGTCGCCGAATCTTCTTTTCTACCCAGTCTTTGACGAGCGAGAAACACCGGCTGGAGTGCCCGACAGCAAAGTAGTTCACCCATCCCCGCAAGATCGGGTTGATCAACTCGATCACTCGTTCCACGGGTTGGCTCATAAATCGTCGGAAGATCTCTCGGAGCTTTGCAAATAGCGCCGTACGCTTCTTCAACCTGGGCGTGTACTGCGGTCGCCACACCTGCTTACGACTTAAGATGAGACGATATTCGAAGCCTAGTACTACTGTGTTATAAAATAAGGCACATTTCCTGCAAAAACTAGTAGCGATTGCACCCGTTCTCTCTACACTCTGTCGGCATGAGCGCCACTACTTCGGCGCCAGGCACACAACAGCAACGCTTCGCGGCCTATCTCGATAGCCTGGCGCAAGCCGCAGAGCACGCCGATCGCGTGGAACCGCTGAAATCGTATTGTAAGGGTCTGCTTCTGCCCGGGGAACGCAAGAGCGTCGAACCCATGGCGGCACGGCTGGCTCCGGACAATGTGCGGCAGACGCATCAATCGCTCCATCATTTGGTAGCGGATGCTCCGTGGAGTGACGAAGCTTTGCTCGAGCAGGTGCGCCACTCCGTCCTACCCGCCATGAAGCGCAACGGACCGGTGATAGCTTGGATTGTGGACGACACCGGCTTCCCCAAGAAAGGAACGCACTCCGTCGGAGTGACGCACCAGTACTGCGGACAGTTAGGGAAGCAGGAAAATTGTCGTGTGGCGGTAAGCCTGTCGATGGCCACCGAGCACGCCAGCCTGCCCATCGCGTACCGTTTGTATTTACCGGAGACCTGGGCCCAGGACCAGAAGCGTCGCAAGAAGGCTGGTGTTCCGGAACAGATCTCGTTTACAACCAAGCCGATGATTGCCCTCGGACAGATTCGCCAAGCACTGGCAGATGGAGTTACCGCGGCGCCGGTGTTAGCCGATGCAGCATACGGCGATGAAACTAAGTTTCGGGAACAGCTCAGCCAATGGGGCCTACCGTATGTTGTTGGCGTGCGCGGGCACACGACGGTTTGGCGACCTGGAGAAACGCCACTCCCGGCAAAACCAGGAAGCGGGCTGGGACGCCCACCGAAGTTGTTGCGACGGGATAGAAAACATCAACCGGTTTCTGTCCAACAAGTGGCTCTTTCCTTGCCGGCCAAGGATTGGAGAGCGGTCTCCTGGCGTCAGGGGACGAAGCAGAAATTGCGCTCCCGTTTTGCGGCACTGCGAGTGCGACCTGCTCATCGGGACTATTGGCGAAGCGAACCTCGTGACGAAGAATGGTTGTTGATCGAATGGCCGGAGCGGGAGAGCGAACCGACCAAGTACTGGTTTTCTACTCTCCCGGCCCGTACCACACTGAGAGAGTTGGTAAAACGAGCGAAACACCGTTGGATTATCGAACGCGACTACCAAGAACTGAAGCAAGAGTTGGGACTGGGACATTACGAAGGTCGGGGCTGGCGAGGTTTTCATCATCACGCCACGTTATGCATCGCCGCTTATGGCTTCCTCGTCGCGGAAAGAAGTCGTTTTTCCCCCTCCGCAGGCGCCGGTCGACTGGACTTACGCGCCACGAAACTTCCGCCCGAGTTCCACCCTCGCGGCTCGCCGCGTGCGTGTTGAACGTCACAATCCTCATTCCATCGCGACCCTACGAATTCAGATTGCCAGACATCTTATCGAGCAACTCCCCTCCTGCCCGTTTTGTTACCGCAGGCGCTGCTGATTGTTTATAACACAGTAGTACTAGGCTTCAAAGTCATCACCGATCAGCCTAATACCGAAACCCAGCGCTGGATTGAGCTTTCCATTCCCGGCTCGCAAACAGGCCTCGCACTCTTCACCACCGAAGGCCACGAAGACCGCATCGGCCAATTCCAATCCATCGCTTTCTGGTGCGACGACCTCTTCGCTACCGCCAAAATCCTCAAGTCCAAAGGCGTCCAATTCACCAGCGAACCCAAGAAAGAAGAATGGGGATCAAGCAGCGTCTTCAAAGACCCCGACGGCAACCAATTCGCCCTTTCCAGCAAATAACCAAGCCCCGTCCCGGGCTCAAGAGCGGAGAGCACCCCCGTGCATCTCAATTTTCCCCTTGACCCGTCTAACCAGAAGAGGCACTCCTGTAAATAGGGAAAATTCCAGAAAGCGGCAGCCATCGGCTGCCGTTTTCGCTTTGAGGCAACGATTTTGACCGTGCCTCCTTTCCGCCGTTTACCTAAGCCAATGGAGCGCTCCGCCGAAAACGAAGCGCAGGGCGCAGCCATGCGGCCCTTATCATTTCGCGTCGATTCAAGGCCGAAAGCCCTCTCCATCGAATTGCGTATACTCGCCGAAGAGACGAATTTCGAGCCAAGATTATGTTTACTTATAAACCATTTACAATCAACACTTACAAGAAAAGCTCGCAAGTATTGATTCTAAACAATTTATGAGAAAACCTAAGTCCCGTAGAATCATCATTTACAAAAAAAAGGAAGGGGGTACGCCTCCAAATCGGGAGCTTCCCTGACACTTTGGACCAATGGCATTCCTGACATTTCTCTCGGAATACGCCGAACTCCGCCATGGCTTAACCCGTATATTAAGTGAGACCATGTCTGTCACGTTACGCCGCCGCATCATCTGTATCTTTGCGTATCTTCTCCTCTTACCCCCGGCCGTCGCAGCCGTTGCTGGTTGGATGGCAGCGCCCACGTTCCTCCATCCCATTCGCAGGGCACTGACGCCCGATTTGATCCGCGAAGCCGACGCCTCCTTCGCCCACTCCGGCGGCCACCGCGAAGACTTCAACGTCCGCGCTCCCGACGGCATCCTCCTCCGCGGCTGGATTGTCCGCCCCGACGACCATCCCAATGGCAGCTGGGTCCTCCTCTTCCACGGCGTGGCCGACAACCGCGTGGGCGTAATCGGCCAATCCGAATTCCTCCTCCGATCCGGATACAGCGTCGTCATGATGGACGCCCGTGCCCACGGCGCCAGCGATGGATCGATGGCCACTTATGGCTGGACCGAGCGCAATGACACCAAGGCCATCGTCGACGCTCTGATCCTTTCCGAAGTCAGCCGCAACGCCGACGCGAAGTTGCGTTCCGGAGAATGGAAACTCGTAAAATCTGACCAATCCGGCCCGGAGAAGCCGATGCAGTCGCCCGATCCACGGCCTGGCACGCCTTTGCATATTTTTGCGCTCGGCGAATCCATGGGCGCCGGCATCTCTCTACAATCCGCCGCCGTCGATCCCCGCATCGAAGCCGTCGTCGCTGAGGCAGGCTTTGCCAATCTTCGCGAAGCTTCTTACGACTATGCCGCCTTGCGCCGCTCTCCGTTACTCGGCAAGACCTTACTAAGGCCTTTCAGTTGGACATTGCTTTATCATGGCGAAAAACTCACGGGTCTTCCCGTAGCCGAAGTCTCTCCGGAAAAAGCGGTCGCGGCTCGCGCGTTTCCTGTCCTCCTCATCTGCGATGAGAATGATGATGAACTCCCCTGCCGCCACACACAGCGCATCTATGACGCCGCAATCGGTCCCAAGCAATTCTGGATGGCGCCCGGCGCATTTCACACCGCCGCCCTCGGCTTCCAACCCGCCGCGTTCCAGCGCCGAGTCCTCGATTTTTTCGCTAACGTTGCGCAAGCCAAGCCCGTCCAATGATCAGGTAGCACAGGCACGCGAGCCCTTGAGGTTTTGCTTTTGTGGCATAGCCAATCCTGGCCGTGCAGGTTTTTGCAGCTCCGATTCTGTAGGACGGGCTTTCTAGGCTGTCAGATTTTTAACTGAGCAAGACCGTCGCGAAACGAAAAAGTAAAAACGGTTGCGACATCGACTAATCTCTGTCGCCAAAGCGAGTCACTCACGCCAAAAGGGCGCAGCGCCGGTCTTTTCTCCCCCGCGTGCTAAAATTATCAATTCATGTCGGACGCTCCCCTCATCTCGGTCCACGCCCTCTCCAAGCACTACCGCAGTTTCAAGAGGCGCGAAGGCATTCTCGGCGGCCTGCGAAATCTTTTTCACCGCGAATACCAAACTGTCAAAGCCGTCGAAAACGTAAACTTTGAAATCGGCCGCGGCGAAATGGTCGGCTATATCGGCCCCAACGGCGCCGGCAAATCCACCACCATCAAGATGCTTACCGGCATCCTGGTTCCGACCTCGGGTGAAATTCTTTCAAACGGTTTCGTCCCCTGGCGTCAGCGCGCCGCTTACGTAAAAACCATCGGCGTCGTCTTTGGCCAGCGCACGCAACTCTGGTGGGACATCGCCGCCATCGAATCCTTCAAGCTTCTGCGCCGCATTTACGACGTCTCGCAACGCGACTACGACGAGCGCATGGCACTCTTCAATCAAGTCCTCGGGCTCACCGAACTGCTCGACGTTCCCGTTCGCAAACTCTCGCTCGGCCAGCGCATGCGCTGCGATCTCGCCGCCGCACTGCTCCACAATCCTCCAATCCTTTTTCTCGATGAGCCCACCATCGGCCTCGATGTCGTCGCCAAGGATCACATCCGCCAGTTTCTCCGCGCTATCAACCAGCGCTACAAGACCACGGTGCTTCTCACCACGCACGATCTCGACGACATCGAAGAACTCTGCCGCCGCATCATGATTATCGACCGCGGCACCGTTCTCTACGACGGCCCGCTCTCCCGCTTGAAAGAACAATTCCTCCGCACCAAGCAAATCAAATTCATCCTGCGCGACGGCGATCAAAGCGCCCGCCTCGCCGCCTTCGAGCAAAACTTGCCCGCCCTCGCGCCCAATGGCGACAGCGGCGCCGCCACTTTGCATCTCGAACGTCTCGATGAAATGACATGCCGACTGCGCTTCGACCGCGCCCGCGTCTCGTCCAGCGATTTGATCCGCCAGATTCTTGCGGCAGTAGATGTGCGCGATTTCGTCATCGAAGACGAACCCATCGAAGAAATCATCAAACGTATCTATTCCGGCGAAGCCGAAATGAGTTTGTGTCAACCAGAGGAAAAGAACGGTTCACCAGTGAACCGGTAAGATCACGGTACGAGCAATCGACATGGCCGCCGCCCAAACATTTCCCCTTCCCATTCGCAAGCCTTCGCCGCTCGCCAGCCTGAAGGTTTACGCGGAATTCATTCGTATCGGCTTCGTCAATATCCTCGCGTTTCGCCTGCGCTACTACACGGGAATCATCACGTACCTCATCAACGTCACTGTGTACTTTTTCATTTGGCGCGCGGTGTTCGCCAACGCGACGGGCCCCATCGCAGGCTTTTCGCTTCCGCAGATTCTCACCTACGTCAGCGCCGGCTGGATTCTCCGCTCCTTCTACTGGAACACGATCGATCAAGAAATGGCCTACGAAGTGATCGACGGCAAAATCGCTATGGATTTCATCAAGCCCGTCTCCGTGCAAGGCATGTGGCTCGCACGTGCCATGGGAGAATCCGCGTTCCGTCTCATTCTTCTCACCGCACCCACGGCCATCATCGTCACGCTTCTCTTTCCGGTCCTGCCACCCGCTTCGAAACTGAATTTCGCACTCTTTCTCGTCGCGGCCGTCGGCAGCTTTTTCATCATGGGCGCGCTCAATTTCATCATCGGCACGTGCGCCATCCCGCTCACGTCCATCCTCGCGCTGATTCGCGCGAAGTTCTGGCTCATCGAACTGCTCAGCGGCTTGCTCATTCCGCTCAACTTTTTCCCGCGCCCTCTGCAGATTATTTCTTCGTGGCTTCCGTTCGAACACATTGCCTACACGCCTCTGCAAATCTATCTCGGACGTCTCTCTCTCGCCGAATCGCTCCGTCTCCTCGCCATCGAATATTTCTGGGTCGCCGCCTTACTTTTCCTCGGCCATCTCTGGTGGATCCGCGCCACGCGCAAAATAACTATCCACGGCGGCTAGTCGAGACGCAGATGAGAAAAACTATCATCAATTTCAAGCGACATGCGGTACTGCTCGGCTCTTACTTCGCGCAATACGCGAAAGTGCGCGTCAGCTATCGAGGAGACTTTTTCATTTCCGCCGCCACTTCCATGGCCGCCACGATTTTCTCGCTCGGATTCGTCTTCGTTCTTTTCAAGCGGGTTCCAACTCTCTCCAACTGGCGCATGGAAGAGGTCGTTTTTCTATACGGGTTCTCGCTCATCCCGTTTGGTCTCTTCAACGTCTTTTCGCTTAATCTTTACGAGTTCGGCGCCACGTACATCATGGAAGGAAAGTTCGACCGCGTTCTGCTCCGGCCACTCTCCTCACTTTTCCAGGTCGTCTTCGACGCGTTTCGCATCGAGGCATTGCAAGAAGTCGTCGTCGGCCTTGTCGTAGTCGTGTGGGCCTCACGCCGTCTGCAGTACCATTGGAGCGCGCGCGATGTTCTTCTCCTGGCTTTCTTCGCGCTTTGCGGCGGCGTCATCTATCTCTCCGTCTTTCTCTTCCTTTCCACGTTTTCTTTCTGGTTTGAAGACCGCATCGGAATCCATCCGCCCTTCTGGAATCTTCTCGCCTTCGGCCGTTATCCGCTCTCCATCTACTCCAGCTACATTCAATTTCTGCTGAGCTGGATCATTCCGTTCGGCTTCGCGACGTTTTATCCAGCGTCGCGCCTTCTCGGCCGCCCCGAACTTCGCGTTTATGCGTTTCTGATTCCTCTCATTGCCGCCGCAACGTTTGTACTCGCTGTCACGTCCTGGCGCATCGGTCTGCGCCGCTATTCGTCCACCGGCTCGTGACGCACAAAAAGCAAAAGGCCGGCTTGCACCGGCCTCCATTGGGAACAAGAATCTTTTGCGGCTGTTAAATCACAGAGCTTTCATCACCATCAAAATCCGGTCGTCTTCGTACATTCCGTGAAGCGAGTGTGTCTCCACCTCCGCTAGCACCGCGCGCATGATCTCTTCAGGGCTGCGTTCGCGCACTCCGCCGACAAGTTCCGCGAGGCGCTGGCGGCTGAATTCCGTCCCGACGGAATCCATAGCCTCCGTGATTCCGTCCGTGCAAGCCACCAGCAAATCTCCCGCCGCGAGCGCCACGCTGCCGCACTCGAACTGAATGTCTGCCAGCAACCCCACAATCATCCCGCCAACGTCGAGCCACTCGACGCGGCCATCCGCGCGAATCACCGCCGGTGGCACGTGCCCGGCATTCACGTAACGCAAATTCCGCCCTCCGCTCTCGACTAGCGCGAGGAACATACTCAAATATTTGGTGGGACGTCCCTGCGCCATGGAAGCCCGCGCCCCCATCAGAAGTTTGTGGTTGATGGTAGCCGGCAATTTTTCAAGCGTCTCGACGTGATCCCCCAGCGCATGCAGCGTCGCCTGCACGTTGGCCATCACCAGCGCCGAGGCCGCTCCCTTCCCCTCTACGTCCGCTACAACGAGCAGCAGCGATTCTCTTCCATCCATTTGCACGGGAAGAAAATCGTAATAGTCACCCCCAACCATCTGGGAAGCGCGGTGTGACACCGCGATTTCGATTCCCGGAAAAGTGGGCGGCGCGTCCGGTAATAGTCCCGCTTGAATTTCCCTCGCCAGCGCCAGGTCGCGCTCCATTTTTTCTTTTTCGACGCGTTCGCGGTGCAGCTGCGCTTTTTCGAGCGCCAGCGCCACGTGCGCCGAAAGCGCGTCCAGGAAAGCTTCATCCTCGTCCGTAAAACCTTCCGTCTTGTTCAGCAACTGCAATACGCCGATGATTGCGCCGGCTTCATTCCGGATCGGCAGGCAAAGCAGTTGCTTGGTCTTGAATCCCAGTTTGCGGTCGATATCCGGCTCGAACCGCGGATCGTCGTACGCGTTTTCCAGCCGCACTGCGGAGCCTTCGCGCGCCACCCATCCGGCAATCCCGCGGTCCGCCGGCAAACGAATCACTTGCTGTTCCAGCCCCAGCCCTACGAGCGACCAGATTTCGTTGCGTTCGCGATCGACGAGAAAAACCGTTCCGCGTTCCGCGCCAGTCTGCCGCGTGGCAATCTGCAGAATAATGTGAATGAGTTCGCCAAGATCGAGCGTGGAGTTCAGCTTCTTGGTGGCCTCAATAATGCTGGAAAGCTCTTTCATCGCGCCGCGGCGCTCCGCCAGCGCCAGCGCTACGGCGGAAAAGCGCGCGAGCAAATCCATCTGGCTGCGTACTCGTTCCTCGAGCGGCCCCGCGCCGCGAACTTCGAGAACGCGCACGCGGAAATCATCACTCCCCAGCGCGCCAGCCCAAATCGACGGATCTTTGCTGGTGTCGCTCGGCAATCCCGGTTTCATGCCCGAAGAAGTCGACGTGGGGAGAGTCCCCGCTTCCGCCCAGACTTCCGCTTCGCCACGGTCCGCGCGCCAAAGCCTCGCGCCAGCCACGCCGGGCTGGCCCATCGCGGCGCGCACCACTCGGGCGGCAATCTCATTTGCGGGGAAGCGGCCTTCGAGCAACCGAAGCCCATCGAGCAGTTCAGGGAAGAGTTCGTTCACTTTCTGACGAGCTGGAGATTCACTCATGGCGTACAGGGCGCAAAAGCAGCCGCCGCGATGGAGGTAAGCCTAGCAGGAGTCCCATGGGTTGAAAAGAGCAGCTTCTCGGGAGAAGGTGAAAAGAGAATCCAAAAGTCGAGCTATCCTGCACGCATAAATGGCCGATTTCTTTGTGCGCTTAACGAAGTGCCACGATTTTTTCGTTTTGACTCGCGGGCTAACGAGAATGCACGGGATTCTGGCGCGATTCCCATTGCGTGCCGAGTCGGCGCACCAATTCGCGCAGACGGACCGACCGGTTTCACTTCGCGCTCCTGCAAAGCGCGCAAGAGTTTGGCTTGAAGGTCCACCGGCATGTCTCCGATTTTGTCCAGGAAGAGCGTTCCGCCCTGGGCGGCTTCGAGCAAGCCTTGCTTCGATTGCGTGGCCCCGGTGAACGCGCCCTTTACGTAGCCGTTGCATCCTCGCGGAAACGCCGATCATTCCGCCGAAGCCCGGCTTGGAGCGCAGTCGCTCGCGCAAAAGGCGGTTTTCGCGGTCGAGATCCATGTCGCGGGCGACACGCTCGAGACGCGCGAAGATCATCGATGTGAAGAGGCTTGGTGACGTAATCCGCCGTGCCCATGCGCGTGGCGGCGTTGGCGGAATCGATGGTCCCGTATTGCGTCAGCACCAGACCTAATTCAACAAGTTAGCTATTCTAGCATTTATAAGACAGTTCGTATTTGGGAATTGCGCTTCCGTTAGTTCCCTATCCAGATCCAATATGACCGCGCAAGTTCTTTTAAAGCTATTTACCAATTCAGAATGCCAGGGGTTCCCGTTTAGGGAATGGGCGCACGGCACCGGCTTCCCGGAGCGGCCCGCTGCCGCGGGGATTCTCTTAAATCGTCGTTCGTCCTTTCGTGGAACTACGCGGATACTTTTCATGAATCGGGAAAGGGACATCTTCTTTGTGATCCAGGTCATAAAAGAGAAACGTTTTGTGAATCGCCAAACGCCGCGAGTTAGCTTGCCACCATCACGCAGCCTTTCCATCCACGGGATGGTTTGACTAGCCCAATTAGGGCTTGGGAGCCGGCTTCTTGGCTGCCGTGCCAGCAGGCGCCGGGCCTCCCCTGCTGAGCAGGGTCAAGGCATCCTTAGCATTGAAGGGGAAGCGCCGTACGGACTGTTCGCCCGTGGTGCTGAGGGTGATGTCCACACGCCGGTTGTTAGCCAAGCGGATGGTCACCAGGTTCTTAATAAACTTCTGCTTTTCGTCGGGAGTCAGGTCGGGATCTTCCTCGAGAAGCTGCTTGACCTGCGCATCGGTCATATTTTGCTCATCGCCATATGCCTTGGTGTCGATGTGGTCGGCGGGAATGCCCTTTTCGATCAAGTAATTCTTGGCGCGTTCCACGCGGCGCTGGGAGAGAAGCTGGTTGTACTCCTTGCCTCCGCGGATGTCAGCGTGGCCACCCAGGATCAAGTGGGCGTCCGGTCTGTAGGTCAGATATTGCTTGAAGTCGGTCGCCAGCGTGTCGAGCGTAACCGCCTGGCTGGACAGCAATCCGCCGCTGGGCTTCGCTACCGTTGGCAGCGCCGTCGGGAAGTAGACACTGTGCAGGGCCAGCTTCATCTCTAGCTGATGAATCTGCGGAGGTTCCTTAACCTCGACGTTACCCGAAGCATCGGCCGTACCGCCGCGTCCGTCGCTCACCGTACACTTCACCGTGTAGGTTCCGGGCTGTAAGCCGGTGGCATCGAACGTCGCGTTCTGGCCCGTGCCGGTAACCTGGCCGCCGGAAGAGGAGTAGCTATAAGTCAGCGGATCGCCATCCGGGTCGCTGCCCGTGCAGGTGATTCCGGTGTGTTCCCCCGGAAGAATAGGGCTGCGCTCAACCGACAAGGTAGCCGTCGGCGGACGATTCGGGCGCTCATCCACCTTGATGTCCGTGGCGCAAGATGCCGTGCCGCCCTTGCCGTCATTGACCTGGGCAGTAACCGTGTAGTTGCCCGGCGTAACGCCGGTGGAGTTCCAGCGCGCGTCAGGACCAGTGCCATCCACTGCGCCGCCCGTCGCCGTGTAGCTGTAAGTGAGCGGATCGTTGTCCGGGTCGCTGGCGTTCACGTGAACCGCGACGGTGTCGCCCGAGCCGGCAAGCACGGATGTGGGGCTTGCGGAGCAAGCGGCCACCGGCGGATGATTCACCGCCGGAGGGGCCGCGTGGGGCAAGCCAAAACGCAGAACGAGACCGGTTCCCAACCGTAAGCTATTCTCTCTGCCTCCAGCGGCGAGAGAGTTCCCATAAAAAGAGGTCGAAAGGTAGTCGATCTCCGCAAAGCGCCATGCGATGTTCCTCGTCAAGGCGATGTCCAAGCCTCCTCCGGCCACCAGGGCAAACGCGGTTTGGCTGTTGCTGCCAGTCATCTCCGGGCCGGAATGGGCTGCACCGACCATTAATTCCATGAAAGGCACGAAGTAATCAAATTTGCGGAAATTCACACGGGGACCAACCAAAAGTGTCGTGATGCCTCCATGCAACGATGTGCCGTTGACGTTGCGGTTGTAGCTCAACCCGCCGAGTTCCTCCGTGAGCCCCAGCCATCGCGTGGGATTCCAGGTGAACGCCCCCGATCCGCCGTAATTGTTAAAAGAAGCGAAGCCGCCGCCCGGATTGAAATTCACATAGTCGAACATGCCAGCGACCTCGAAACGAGGCACAAGCTGCCCGGGCGCCGTGTTGTCGTTCGATTTGGCATCGGACGGGAGAGGCTTGGGGCGCGGAGCGTCGGGAAGCGCGAAAAGGTTTCGCGAAGCAGGCGTGATGTCAGCCCCATTCGTTTTGGCGGGACTCTTCTCCGCCGCCGTTGCCGCCGCGCTCGCACCGTCGCCATTCTGCTGGGCGCACAAAGGCAAACCCACTAGAGCGCTAACCACCACTGCCACACACCAAGTACGCATGATTCGTCTCCCTAAGTTATCTGTCACGGAACCCAAGTCGTGATTGTCCCATTGCAGCGCGGTAGGTGGCGTTGCCACAAACTCGCTTGGATCCACCTATTTATCGCGTCAAACTATCTGCCCTTTGCCGCCACGCCGCCGATAGCTTCCCCCACTTTGTCCCTACACTGGAGGAAAATTCAGGAAGTGACACTACGCGGCGCTGTAAGCCTATTCCAGGTTTCCCTTTGTCTGCAAGTGTTTCCTTCCGGAAGCCAGACGCTCAAATGCAGCTCTCGCGGCTTCCTGCTGATACCGTCCAGCCCGAGGTCATTCTTGTCTGTAGATGCTTTGGAATGCAAAAAAGGCTGACATGCACCCGATACCGGCGCAGATTTTTGCTCGCGGGAATTATTCTGTTCCTGGTGTTGCAGGCCGTCGGTGGCGGTGGCGACAGTAGCTATACACTACCCCCACCGCCAACCGGTACACCGGCGGGAGATTATTCGATTACAGTTCGGCGTCTCGACCATGACCAACCCCACGCATATCACGACCTTGCAATTGACCATCAACTGAGCGGCTCGCAAAACCTGACCCGCGATTCGCACCCGCGTTACACTACTGCCTTGATGCTTGCGACCACGATTCTGGATACAAATTGGCTGGGGCGGCCGCGATCGATTGCGGCGGTGCTGCTCGAATCGCATGGGCATCGTGCGATCATTGACCCTGGGCCGGCTTCCACTCTTCCGGCGCTGCGACAGCATTTGGATTCGCGCGGCGTTGGCGTTGCGGATTTGAACGCTATTTTGCTCACGCATATTCATCTGGACCATGCCGGGGCGACCGGCGCTCTCATCAAAGAAAATCCCAACCTTGAAGTGTACGTTCACCAGACGGGCATGCTGCACATGGCTGATCCGTCGAAGCTGCTGGCTAGTGCGGAGCGGCTTTGGCCAGGGGAACTCGGGCATTTGTTTGGCGAGACGCTGCCTGTGCCGTTTGGGAATTTGCGCATGCTGAAAGGCGGAGAAACGCTCTCGCTCGGAAGCCGCAATCTCGAAGTCGTCAACACGCCGGGGCACGCTTCGCATCATGTCTCTTATTTCGATTCATCGGATGGCACTGCGTTTGTCGGGGACACGACGGGGTTTCACATCGAAAGCGAACCTTACGTGGTTCCGCTTGCGCCGCCACCGGATATTGACCTGGAAATATGGAGCGCTTCGCTGGATGCGATCGCACGGCGCACGCCCGTTCGGCTTTTTCTCACGCACTTCGGCTATTCGAACGATCCGGCAACTCATATCGCGGAATACCGAAAAAATTTGCAGCGTTGGGCCGCGCTCGCGGCAGACATCGTGCGTTCCACTCCGGATCCGCAAGCAGCGCTTAAGGCATTCGTCTCTGCCGCAAGTGCGGAAATCAAGCAACGCCTCTCTGCTGCCGAAGCCGAGCATTACATTTTCAACTGTGGCCCCAATCTGACCTGGCTGGGTCTCGCACGTTACCATCGCAAGCTCGCCGAAGCCGCTGCTGCATCGCAGACGTAAGCACACGTGAGTAGACGTTCCCGCACGACCATACAGAATTGATCGACTGGCATTCAACGAATTCCGTGGCTAGCGATTGGACAAATATCTCGACGCGGATAAATGCGCAAACCCCAGCGGGTTCGGCACCCGATCGAAAAACTTAGGCGGACGTTTCGGACGAGGAGACCGCCGGTGTATCGGTCGCGGTGGGTTCTGCTGCTGACGCCTCGGATGCTTCAAGTCGCGCGGAGAGCGCTTCCACCAAGAGATCCACGAGCTTTTTTGCGCCACTGCCGTCAGAATCTTTATCTGGATTGTACTGCGCGACGACGAGCCCGAGAAGATTCTTGTGCTTTGCAAATTCGCTGAGGGCTGCCCGCACTTCGGCTAAAGCCAGGCCACCACTGCCGGGCACGTTGACGGCAGGAAATTCGTCCACGGAAATGACGTCCGTATCGAGATGCAGAACAAATTCGTGCGTGTCGGCGTGCACATAAGCAAGTCCCTTGTGGGCTGCGGCGCTTCCACCTTTAGATTGAATATCCGCCGCATCGATGTGGCGCATTGGCGATTTGCTGAGAAATTCCTGTTCGGGAGGATCGAGCCGTTCCACGCCGAAGAGCGTTACGTCCGGTTCGCGCACCAGCGCCGACTCGCCAAAAAAGCGCACCAATTCGGGGGCGCCCTTGCCGATTACATGGGCGACAACCATTCCGTCGATGCGTCCGGAAGGTGTTGAAGCAGGCGTGTTCAAATCCGCGTCGCGATCGAACCACAATAAGTTGACGTGCTTATAGTAGCGGCGCGCACCGGTGAGGAGTCCGATGACTTGCGCACAATCGCCACCCAAGACCAGCACGAGCGCGCCGCTCTTCACGGCAAGCTCGGCGCGAACTTTTAGGTCGTTCAGTCCCGCGACAATTTCCTGCAAATTGCGCGCGCGCCTATGCTCATCATCGTCGGCGAAGAGCCGCGGCACGCAATCACCGTGGTCGATCACCTCATAGCCCGCGCTTTGTAACCGCTCGACCAATTCCGCTGCCCGCAACGCCGCGGGTGCTTTCTCGCTGCCCGCCAAAAACGCAGCCGCGCTTGACGGCGCGCCGATCAAGGCAATCTTCTTCGGCTGACGGACGATTTTGACCGCCAAGGTTAAGCTCCCTGTTTTGAGTGTCCCCGCCTACCGCGGTGGCTCTACTACAAACTTCGCGGGCATAATGCCCGCCCCGGCTCCCTGCAAAACGATGACGGTACAAACCTTTGGCGCTTCTTCTTAACGACGTGGCGCCGGCGCGATCGTGGCCAGTTCCGGAGGCAGCGTGAAGCGCACATCCTCGCGGATCAAATCGAGGTCGCGCTGATCCGTAAATCCAAACTCCGCTAGCCGCTCGCTGACTTGCTCGACGAGCACTTCCGGGGCGGATGCGCCTGCAGTCAAGCCCACGCGCTTTACGCCTTCGAGCCACTTCACGTCAATATCCTTGGCTGAATCGATCAGCTGCGCCTTCACGCCGCTGCGCTTCGCCACTTCTACCAGGCGGTTCGAATTCGAGCTGTTCGGCGAGCCCACCACCAGCAGAAAATCGACGTCTTTGGCCACTTGCTCGACGGCTTCCTGGCGATTCTGAGTGGCGTAACAAATGTCATCGCTCGCGGGGCCTTTAATCAACGGGAACTTTTGCCGCAGGCGCGCCACGATTTCCTGTGTGTCATAAAGGCTAAGCGTGGTTTGGGTGAGGAACGAGAGCTTGTCCGGCTCGGCTACCTCTAGCGCGTCCACCGCCGCCACCGAATCAACCACGATGGTGCGGTCCGGAGCTTCGCCCGACGTGCCAACGATTTCCTGGTGGTCTTTGTGGCCAATCAAAATGATGGTGCGCTTTTCGCGCGCAAATTTCAGCGCCTCGAGATGCACCTTGGTGACCAGCGGACAGGTCGCGTCAATCACTTTCAGCGCGCGGCCCTCGGCTTCCTGGCGGACCGTCGGCGGCACTCCGTGGGCGCTGAAGACCAGCACCGCGCCGTGCGGCACGTCCTCGATGGACTCCACAAAAATCGCTCCGCGGCGGCGCAGCTGCTCCACCACGTAGGTGTTATGCACGATTTCGTGATGAACATAGACCGGCGCGCCATACGCTTCCAGCGCCAGCTCGACGATATCCACCGCCCGCACCACGCCCGCGCAGAACCCCCGCGGCCGTACCCTCAGCAATACCTTCCCATTTGTCGCAGTCTGCATCGTTATCCTAAGCGAGTAATTTCCGAAGACTCTATCATACCTTACGCCGTGGCTCGGCCGCATCGGGTTTCCTTACCGCTAAAGGTGCAGTTCGATTCCATGTTAGTTGGACGCTGAGAAATTGATCTGCCTCTTCAAATGAATGTCGTGCGGCTATTGGCTTGGAACCTCAAATTGCAGAGGGTTTGAGGTGACCTTGCCCGTCCAATAGGGCATTAGTGCTATCCCCTTTGCATCAAGGTTGGCTTCTGGCTGGCTAACCCTTTTGCCAGTGAATTGCGCTTCCAGCGAGTAATTGCCGGGTTTCAGCTTGTAATCGAATTCCTTAGAGGCCGCCGCCGAGTATTTGTCCAAGTCCACAGGGATGGAAAAGGCCGCGCCAGCCGCAATGGGCAAAATGAGCGGGTCCAGTCGGCCGGCAATATACCAAGGCTCGCGCAGATCAAAGCGCCGAGACTTTCCCTGAGCGTCTGTGAGAGTCAGCACAACAGCGTTGGGATATTGCTTTTTGCCGTTTGCAAGCATCATACCCAAATTGAGGATTAGGTCATTCTCTCCAGCATTCCGCAATTCAACCCTGAACTTCGGAGCTTTCGATTGGGCGCCCTCCGCTTGATCGAGACGAATAGCCATTTGTAGCCCACCGACCAGATCGCCCCAAGTTGCGGGCTTGGCTTAAGCGCGGCCGATGAACCGTCAAGCAACAGAAAGCTAATGAGCAAAACGCTCCAAAAGGAATTGTTAAGTCTCTTCGGAACTTTCATCGGAAGGCCTCCCCTTAGTACCACCAGGAGTGAGAACAGTCCGAATATTTTAGTACGTTGTTCCGCACTACGCGAAGTAATCTGATCATCTGCGACCTAATGGACCAGCTCGGCAGCGTTCAAGTGGAACGGTTGTAGCAGCCGCTATTGGCCGAAGTAATAGCCGTCGCGGGCTTGGACGGTGAGGTCTTTTTGTTTGCCGACGGCGAGATGAATCTTGTGGTAGCCGACTGTATTGCCCTTGTCCGGGGTGTAGGCGAGGCTGTACTGGTTGCGTAAATCTTCTTCAATCTCGGCGTAGATGGCGTCGACCGTTTCTTTCTTGGTGACTTTGAACATGCGGCCGCCGGTTTCCTTGGAGATTTGCTCGAGGATTTTCTTGCCGTCGGGGCGCTGCTCTTGCGGAGGGTACCTGCCGCCGTGGCCGCCCATTCCGCCGTGCCCGCCCATTCCGAATCCGCCAGGGCGGCTGTAGTTTTCTTCTTCATCGGCAAACAAAATGGAGTAGATGATCGTATCGGCGCGCTGGGCGGTGGCGATGGCCTCGGCCATGGTTTCTCTGCTGCCGTGGTCCACGCCGTCCGAGAGGATAATGAGCGCTTTGCGGCCTTGCTGCTTGCTCATCAATTCGTCAGACGCTAGAAAAATCGCGTCGTAGAGCAGCGTTCCTCCGCCGCGGGAACCTCGGCTGCGTCCTCCGCCACCGCCGCCGCCATATCCGCCGTTGCTTCCACCGCCGCTGGTACTACCACCGCCGCCGTCGAACTGAGGAGTCGATAGCTTTTGCAACGCCGCCTGCAACTGGGGCCGCGAGGGAGTGAAATCCTGCAATAGTTCCACTTCCCTGTCGAAATGAATCACGAACGCCAAATCCTTGTCCTGGCGCAGGAGCTTATCGAGGAAGCTGTAGCTGGCGCTGCGCTCCTGATCGAGCACGCGCCGTTGGCTCAAGCTGGTGTCCACCAGCAGGCCCAGACGCAGCGGCAAATCGCTTTCGTGCGCAAAATAATTGATGGTCTGCGGACGACCGTCTTCATCCAACTGAAAATCGTCTTTTGCCAGATTCGAGACGATCTTTCCGTGTTTGTCTCGAACCGTGGCCAGCACACTGACGGTTTTGACCTCGACCGCGATCGTGGGCTGCCCTTCCTGCGGGCGCTTCAGCTCTGGCTGCGATTGCCCTTGCGACTGTGACGGCTGCTGGGCCGGTTGCTGAGCCGGCGGCGGCTGTTGCTCCGCCGAGCGCGTTAAGAACAAAATCGCGACCAAACCCATGAAACAGCCAATCGAGCGCGGTCCTCTTATCAAACGGTGAGTTGAGCAGCGTGTTGTACCAACTAAAGGAGAGATCTTCATTTTTATCCAAGCTCAACCACTAAAGGAGGGCCGCCTCTAATTACTAGTTCATTCCATTGAAGCGGAAAGTTCCCGTAGGTGTCAGAAGATAGGACGCGGGACAGCGCGTTTTGGTTGACCCGCCGGTTTGCGACGCTCACTTTCCGGGCAAGCCGAATTCTCCGCGGCCCCGCCACCAAGCCCTGGCCAAATTGGCGCTCACGAAAGGTGCGCCGGACGCTGTAGCATGCAATCTGCGTCCCCGCATGGTATGGGCACAGAGATGATCGTCGCGCCAGTAACCCTCGAAGGCCGCCACGTGTGGCTCGAGCCACTCTCGCAGGAACGCCAACCCGGCCTTACCGCCGTCGGTCTCGATGAAAATCTATGGCGCTGGGTGCCGACTCCCGTGCGCGCGCCCGAAGAAATGTCCGCCTACATCGCCACTGCACTCGAGGAGCAATTTCGCGGCGTTTCGTTACCTTTCGCACTGATCGAAAAAGCCAGCGGCCAGGCGATTGGCAGCACGCGCTACGGCAACATCGATCGCACGCACCATCGCGTCGAGATTGGCTGGACGTGGGTTGCACCGGCGTGGCAACGCTCCGCCGTAAACACCGAAGCAAAGTATCTTCTCTTGCGCCACGCATTTGAGACGCTCGGTTGCATCCGCGTGGAACTAAAAACCGATTCGCTCAACGAGCGATCCCGTGCCGCGATCCTGCGCATCGGCGCTCGCGAAGAAGGCACCTTTCGTAATCACATGATCACCGCCAGCGGCCGCATTCGCCACACCGTTTACTTCAGCATCCTCGATTCGGAATGGCCGGACGTGAAATTTCGCCTGCAAACCATGCTGCTTCCCTAGAACCTATTAAAATGAGTTCTAGACCCACGAAACCTGCCCGCCGCATTCTGCCTCCCCGACCGTACGTCGGCCAACACGTTTACCAATGCACGCCACAGTTCCTCGCAGGCCGGATTACTCGCGCGCGCCTAAGTTAAACTATTAAACAGGAGCAAGCGGCTGATCCGCTTGTGCCCAGTGTGCCGGCCCGGCTACGCTGCCGTAGCACAGGTGTCTTCGGGAGCCACAAGCAGGCATGGCATGAATGCCTCCCCAAGACTCGCAGCGAACACCGCCGCTGAACGGAGAATCTCGTGCCCCCTTCCGAAGCCGCCAATCGGCGCCGCAGCGAACGCGTGATGCTGCAGATATCCGTCAAGGTTCTTGCCGAGACGCCTGACAGCGTGCATGTCGAGGAGTCCACGCATACGCTGGTGGTCAACGCGCATGGCGGCCTGATGAAATTGAAAGCGGAGCTTCTCGTGGGCCAGCCGTTCATTCTGGCGAGCCCGCAAAGCGGCATGGAGCAGAGCTGCCGCGTGGTGCGCGTCGATCAGCCGAGCCCGGACTACTTCGCGGTAGCCTTTGAGTTTGACCTCCCCGCGCCGAAGTTTTGGCCGGTCACATTCCCACCGAAGGATTGGGGAGTTCCTGGGGCCTGATGGATTCTCGCTTTTGGCCCGAAAGGTACGCTCCGCGCAACCATTTTTCTTACCGCAACTATCCAATCAGTGCAGGGTTCAACAAGGCAGAGGACAAATATGCCTTTGGAGGCTCGTCAGATGCGGTTCTTACGTCCATTTAGCACTACCAAGCGGCTTTTGGCCGTTGTTGCTTGTCTATCTTTAGCTTTCCTCGCCGGCTGCAATGAGTACGTCACATCCGAACGCAATCCCGAAGTTCCGATACCCAAGAAGGCCACCTGGGCCTGGCGCCCGATCGAGGCGCAACCCGTTCCGGCGCGCGAGTCACGGCCCGTCATCTCGCGAGACGAGCCAAATCAAGGTGCAAAGCCGGTGCCCCAAACGGAGGCGTCCAATGAAATCCTGCGCGGACAGATTCGCGTAGCGATCACCAAGGCCTTGGCCGAAAAAGGTTTCAAGGAAGTGACCGACCCGCAGGCTGCGGCTTTTTGGGTCGATTATCACATCGCTGTGAAAGACCAGAGCGCGGCCCTGCCGGTGGGCTACGCAGGCGGATATCCCGGAGTCGTGTGCGGTCCTTATGGCTGCGTTCAATCCTGGGGTTGGGGTCCGCCAGTGTATGGCTACCAGAACATCAAATTCCGCACCGGGACCATGGTATTCGACTTCCTGCAAGCGCCGACAAAGAAGCCGGCGTTCCGCGCCATCGGCAACAAAC
>DATDHE010000362.1:0-9198 GCA_036521695.1 Candidatus Acidiferrum sp.
TGGGAATCGGCAGCAAGTCAGTATCGAGCAGGTCTGATTCGTTTTGCACCAGGCCGCGTCCTCGTTTTTCATGGGGGCGTTTTTGGGTGCTCGAGCCGGATGAATGGGAAACCTTCAAGTCCGGTTCTTAGAGGGCTGGGCGCCAGCAATGGCGCCCGGCTA
Organism: Candidatus Acidiferrum sp.; assembly: GCA_036521695.1. GTDB lineage: Bacteria > Acidobacteriota > Terriglobia > Acidiferrales > UBA7541 > Acidiferrum. Next base: position 163 of record DATDHE010000362.1, read on the forward strand.
CTCGACCTTTATCCGATTAGAGAAGAGTTGCCCGTCATCCGGGCAGAGTCCACAAAGGCGATCAAGTCGAGAACGTCGTTAAGGTCCGGTCAGAGCGTCTTCAGAAATGAGATAAGGGCCTTGCGATCTTCCTCGGATATGTTCAAGCCAAAGGGATGGCCCTTAACGCCAAACGTTTTCGCGCCGTAAGCTTGAAGCCGGTCGGAATGTAATCGTCACGCACGCGTCGCGGATCGAACCAGTCTTCGAGTGTTGCGCACCAGCCGCTATGCCCGAACATGCCGCGGTACCACAACGCGCTGCTCAGCACACACTACAGCACAGTCCGACTTCTCCGGCACGTGCATGTCCGCCGTGCGGCTTTTAGCCTTCGCGGACCGGCCTTGATCGTCAGACCAAGGCGTGCTGGAGATCTCCCGGTTCTCGTGCATGTTGTTTCTCAGCGTGCGCGGGTTCATAGACTACGCAGGACCGACAGTCCACTCGCGATTAGCGTGGCCGCCGTGTTGCCTTCCTCCTACTCGGAATGAAGTCGGCATCCTACGGGCTTTTCGAAGCTCAATCGCCCCGCCCACCGATGCCTCTGTCTATGCTTCAAGCGTCGCCTCGCGATGACGCCTGCAAGACTCGAGGTCAGGATGGATTCGCTACTTCCTTTCCTGTAGGGCTCTTGCATCCCCTACAACATACAAGTTGTTATCCCGGCGCTCTCCGGTTAGCCCGTGATACGGCCAGAGCTGCTTATACTCCCTAGCAATCGTCAGTGACTTATTTCGAAGGGATTCATTTGGCCTTGAAAGCCGGAAAGCATCGTGGTATTTACGAAGGGTGCGCTCCAGGCGCCAGCAGGTTCGCGCGAAGGGCCAAGCCCACTGCCAATCCGAAGGTTGAACGCACGTCTAGATCCCGTGCCGCCTGATTGCGAACCCAGGCTAAAGCATGGAGGTCACTATGACGTTGCAGCAGTTACCTGAGCGCGCCAATTTAGAGCAGCTCCAAAAGCAAGCCAAGTCGTTACTCGCCGCAGCCCGAAGCCAAGAGCCAAACGCAATTCAGAGGTTCGAAGCGGTCTTAATCGGGCGATCCCTCAAACCAGATGCGATTGCCTTACATGACGCGCAATTTGTGCTTGCGCGTGAGTATGGCTTTAAGTCGTGGACTGCATTGAAGCAGGAAGTGGAAGAGCGATCGCTTTCGTTCGCAGCGGCAGTGGATGAATTTGTGCGCTGCGCCACCGGAAGCGCGCCCGAACGAGCGATGCGATTGCTCGCGAAGCACGCCGGCATCGCAAATGCGAATTTGTACACGGAGCTGGTGCTGGGCGATGCAGACGCGGTGGAAACGCGGCTTAAGGCGAATCCAGCGATAGCGCGGCAACGAGGCGGAGTCCAGAATTGGGTGCCGCTGCTGTACGGGTGCCACACATTTCTGCAGAAGGATTCGCCCGAGCGAGCGAAGGGGCTTGTGAGAATTGCACGGGAACTACTACGGATGGGCTCGAACCCAAACGCCGAATATGACTGGAACTGGCACCCGGAGCTGCCACGGACAGCGCTCTGGGGAGCGCTGATTGCTACGGGGCAGCCTGAGCTTGCAGAGTTGCTGCTCAAGAGCGGCGCAAATCCAACGGACGGCGTTTCCACGCACATTGCGGCGGGCAGTGGAAATGTTACGGCGCTGGAATTGCTGTATCGATTCGGCGTCAATGTTAACGGCATTCCAGGAGGCGTTCCCCCTCTTGCGTACATTCTGGGTTGGATGAGGCCGGACGACATTTCCGGAGCGAAATGGTTATTGGAGCACGGAGCCGATCCGAACTTGGCATGGGCGCAATCGGGCGAGTCGCCGCTCCACGTTGCAGCACAACGATTGGACGTTAAGACGGTGGAGTTGCTGGTCTCCAACGGAGCGGATGTAAATAAGCGCCGGCCCGATGGACGCACGGCGCATGCGCTCGCTGCGCTGCACGGGAATGACGAGGTGGCGGCCTGGTTGTTGCGACATGGCGCGAAAGACGAACTCTCGCGGATCGACCGTTTTGTTGCGGCGTGTACTTTCGGCAATAAGGCGCAAGCAGGCTCGCTGCTCAAGGAGCATCCGAATCTGCGCAACGAGCTTCGCCCAGAGCACCACTTGATGATGCACACTCCGGCCGAACGCGGCGATGCCCAAACTCTCGAAACAATGCTGCAATGTGGCTTCGATCCAAACGTAAAGGACAGCAACGGAGTGGAAGCACTCCATCGTGCTTCGATGGGCGGCCACGTGGAAGCAGTGAAGGTTCTGCTGGCGAAGGGCGCGTCGGTGAATGCCGTAGATGGCATGTTCGCCGCGACACCGCTGGTGTGGGCATGTGAAGGCTGGCGACACACGTCGCAAAACGGCGCAGATCATGTTGAAGTGGCGCGCTTGCTGCTTGCTGCCGGCTCGCCGCGCGAATGGGTGGCGCCGGAGAAAGCCCCTGATCCCGAGGGAACGCAGGACCGCTTGGCGGAGCTGTGCCGGGCAGCGGAAGCACCATGAATACTTCGTGAGTAGTCGGCAACTCTTACCTAATCGCGTTATGTCAGAATTGCCCGTCGCTCGTCCGCAGATTAGTGGGCGTGAGCCGCTGGCAGCCCAGATCCCCAGACCGGGCTCGTGACGGCGATCTTCTCGAAATTCGAAACGATCGCTTTGCCTCGAGGTATCGCGTTCTTCACGGCGGGCAAAGATAGGGACGCGTCGTGACTAGCCATGCTGTCCCACACTTCAGTTACCCAAATCGCATTTTCGTCAGTAACGTCTTTGGCCACGACGTAGCTGAGACAACCTGGCATACCGGCTGCGCTCTCCTTCAAGATTTCGACCATTTCGTCGCGCCGGCCAGGGAGAAGCGTTATCTTTGCAATTAATCCCCACATACTGCTCGCCTCCTGTGAACCGGTCGGAACGGGCGTGAGCGCCACCGTTCCGAGGTACTCGAAAAATGTCCGTCGGTCCATTTGCACCTGCAAATATACGTATGCTGATTGAGGAATGGAATGAACTCCGAGCGGATTGTCGGCAAACAAGAAACTGACAATGTGCTCCGATGACTTCCGGATGGCCCGTCATGCGGCCAGAATTGGTCGCAAACGTCACTGGAACCTACAACTTCACAGGGCGGCACTTCTGGACCGCGCGTCAGCAAATCTAGGCGATTTGTGAATTCGGATCATAGACAGCACGACTCGCTGCGATTCTGGCAACGCGTCGTATCTTCGCAAAGAGGCAGCTTTTGCTGGGAGGGATCAGGGCTGGACGATGCCATTACGGACGGCGTAGAGCACGAGGCTCGCTGTCTCGTGAATATCCAGCTTCTGCATGAGTCTCGTGCGGTGTGATTCGGCTGTTTTCACGCTGATGCCAAGCAAGGATGCGACGTCTTTCGTGGATTTCCCTTCAGCGATCAATTGGAGCACTTGCCTCTCCCGCACCGTCAAAGGAGTCTTGGATTTCTCGGACTTGGAGCGATACGCCTCCATGACCGCGTTAGAGACACCGGGGCTCAGATAAACCTGGCCCCGCGAAACCTGTCGGATGGCCAGTAGCAAATCGCTGGCGACCTGGTTTTTCAGTACGTACCCCTTCACGCCTACTTCCAGCGCCTCGCTGATGTACTGACTTTCGTTATGTTGCGTGAGCAGAATGGTCTTGGTCTTCGGAGAAGCGCGCCTCACCTCCCGTGCGGCATTCAGCCCGTTCAAGGTTGGCATGCTGATGTCCATTACGGCGATATCGGGCTGGAGTGATTTCACATGACAAAGAGCCTCTTGCCCATCGGAGGCTTCCGCAACCACATGAAATCCTTCGCGCTCGAGCAAGGACTTCAGGCCCTGGCGCACGAGGACATGGTCATCAGCTAGCACGATGCGAATTGGCATTCCGAGCCTCCAGCGGAAGCTGAATCAGGAGGCTGGTTCCCCTGCCACAAGCCGAATCGATCGACAGTGTTCCTCCGATCGCATTCAACCGCTCCTGCATGCCGATTAGTCCCAGGCCTCGCTGCTTGCCATCCGACTGCACCGCTCGTACGTCAAAGCCCACACCATCGTCCTCGATGGAGCAGCAAAATATGCCATTTTTTCGGCCTATGCTTATCCGTACTCGGCTCGCTTTCGAATGTTTCGCCGCATTGGTCAGCGCTTCCTGAACGATGCGGTAGAGGGCTATTTCTATGGGACCAGGCAGCCTCCCCGCAACTGTTGTTTTGATTTCAATGCTGAGATTGGCGCGCTTTGAGAGTCCTTCCGCCAAGAAACGAATCGCCGGTATCCAACCAAGGTCATCCAGAACCGTTGGCCGAAGTTCATGGGAATACCGCCGTAACTGGTTTTCAATCTGATTGAGCAATTCTTCAATCCGTGCAACCTGCACTTTTTGAGGTTCCAGCAATTCGCGTGAAAGGTCTGCCAGCGCAAGATGCACGGTCACCAAGAGCTGCCCGGCCTCGTCGTGCACCGCATAGGCTATGCGCTTGATCTCCTCTTCGAGCGTCTCATTGAGTTGTCGCATAGCCACGATCGCGTCTTGAACTCCACGGTGCGTCATTTCATAAGGAGAGAGCATCTCCGCCAGGAATTCGGCGGCGGTCGAGAATTCCTGGCGTTTCATTGCTCCCGGCGCATCGGTGAACATCCCGTGGAGAACCTGATGATGCAGGGAAGCGATTTCCATGAGGCTTTTTTTCTCGGTGATGGCGCGGCGCCCCAGTTCGTAGGCGCGCCCCAAAGCGCTCTCGCCACCACGCTGGATGTATTCACCAAACGCTGAACGATATTCTTTCTCCAAAGTTAGTGGCGACTTTGTCTTCCGTTTCGTTGCCGTCTTCATGTACGAACTCCGATTAGCCGTACCACCAAAACGAGCGCGTCATCATTCCCGCGGCCATGCTGTTTCAGGATTTTGTCCGCGGCTCGTTGCGGAGATTCCCGGACGGAAAGACCTTCGGCAAACTCGCCTCGAACACCATCCGTAACAAAAACCAGAGAATCTCCCTTGGCAATCGGAAGCACGGCGGCTTGCAGGGCTGGCAATTGAGAACCGACGACACCGCCGCGCAGGAGCAGCATCTCCTGCACGCTGCCTTTCTGGGCGCCAGAGCGCATCAAAACTCCTTGAACATTTCCAACGCCAAGCCATGTCATCATGCCATGCTCCGGATCAATGGAAGCAAGGCTAAGTACCACGCCGCGCGTCGAACGGAGACCTTCGTGACAACACTCTACCAAGGAAATGACTGGTTCGTCCGGGTTCGCTTTGAGAATGGATATCGCGGCTTCCGCGGCATTGGCAGCTTCTTTACCGTGCCCAATTCCATCGATCGCCGCGATCAGGATTCCATTTCTCTCACAGCAAACCAGATGGCGATCGCCCGATTCACCCTGGCCAGGGAGAATCAACTTCGCCACCCCATACTCCACCAGCGGCACGTCTATTGTTTCCACTTTTTCACCGTAACGATCGTACCCCGGCCCGGTTCCGAGGCAATTTCAAATTCGTCCATCAAGCGACGCACTCCTGGCAGTCCGAGGCCAAGGCTTCCCGACGTAGAGAATCCGTCTCGCATGGCCTGACGAATATCCCTGATTCCGGGACCGCTATCGGAAGCGACGATCGAGATGCCCTGCCGGCTAGAGGGATGGACTATTTTCAAGGTGATTTCGCCCCTTCGGGCGTATGACAGGATGTTTCTTGCTAATTCCGAGATTGCTGTGGCGATGAGAGTAGCATCGCCTGACGAAAACCCAAGTTCTATCGCCATAGCGCGACCCCTTTGGCGGGCCGACACGATATCCTGATCCGAGCTGATGGCCACCTCGACTTCTTCTTCCGACACGGTGGCTCACCTTCAGTTCGTGGTCTTGAATTTCTCGTTCAAGTACGCGAGGCCTTCTTCCAGGTCCAGGGCTGTGGCGACTCCTTCCAATGTCAAACCCAGTTGCACCATAGCAAAGGCCACCTCTGGCTGAATCCCCACAATGACCGTTTCCGCACCTCGCAGCCGGATCATATGCGCGATCTCCCGAAGCGTTCGTGATGCGAACGAGTCCATCACGTCCATCGCCGTGACGTCAACGATGACGGCGCGAGACCGAAATTTGACAACTTGCCGGACCAGGCCCATGCGCAAGTGGTTCAGATCCGCGTCGGAGAGAGCCGCCTGAAAGGTGGCAATCAGCACCTCTCCTTGTTTCAGAATGGGGACTTCCACGTAGCCCTTCTTCTTTAAGAATTAGCGCGGTTCCGCCAGCGTCACCACTTTGTATCCCAACAGTCGCTCGGCCTGCTCGATGCCGCCTTGCAGGTCGCCCACGGTGTTCATCTTGCCAAGATCGACTCCGATTGTCACCAAAGTCTGCGCAATCTCCGGCGAAAGGCCGGTAACGATCACCGTTGCGCCAAGCAGCCGTGACGCTTCCACCGTTTGCACCAAGTGGTTTGCAACCGTCACGTCCATCGCCGCGACACCGGTAATATCGATCACCACGACTTTTGCGCGATTCGTGCGGATTCCCCGCAGCAGTTGTTCCGTCAATTGCCGGGCACGCTGCGGATCGATGACGCCGATGATCGGCAGAATCAGCAAGCGTTCGCGCACCTGCAACACAGGCGTGGAGAGTTCTCGGATTGCTTCCTGCTGTTGGCGGATGACGCGCTCGCGCTCCTGCACGAAACCCACGGCCACAGTGTTCGCGATGCGGTTCGCGGCAGGCTCGTACGCATCCAGGATGCGGTTCAGTTTCTTGAAATCCGTCTGGTACTTGGCGAACAGGGAGCGCGCCAGCACGTCTCGCAGGAGGAGAACAATGCCAACGACTTCGTGCGTCTCGACGCCTCGCGGAATAATGCGTTCCGACAGGTTGCGCGCGTAAGCTTGCAGCGCTTCGAATGCCTCGGTTTCCAGAGCCTCCACGTAACTGTCGTACACCGAGGTTGCTTCCGCGAAAATCTCTTCCTTGGTCATCGCCGTAAGCAGGCGCGTCTCCGTGATACGCACCACCCATTCCTCGCGCAACTGTGTGCGGTTCTGACGCAGGTGGGCTACGAGCTCGCGAAGAAGCTCCGTCGGTGCCTCGCTCCGGACTAAATCCGCCCCTGGATTGCTCCGCGTTTCCGGGTCTTTCGACACAACCTCTCTCTTAGCCATGCATCCATTCTCCTTGCCCCGAACGGCATGGACCTTTACTCCCCAATTTGCTGGGTCCCTGCAGGTTTGAAACAAATACCATGACTTACCGGCGGCCTCTAGCAAGTGAACCCCTGCGATTGGCCTCAGGTAAATACCCTAGTTGCGGCCTAAATGATCGTCAAAGCTGATGGACCGGTCATCTTACGGTCCTTCAGTAATGCCTCCTCACTCGGAAGCTCTAGTGGAATCACCTGCACCAAGAGTAGGGGCCTTACCCGCTTGTCGCCTGTCCGGATCAATGGAACGATGTGCTTGCCAGTGAGGAAGCTTTTCGTGCTTGTTGGGAGGAGGGCTAATGCCCGTACCAGAATTGCAGGCCGATAAGAGTTCGCCAGCCACTCGTTCGACGACGGGATTGGCGAAGCAGATATCCAATCGCAAGATTATAGCCATGGGCCGGAAGAACGGCCCTGCAGAAAACGGCCTCGCGGAAAATCTTTCCTCTGCTTTGCAAGCTGCGGATTCCGAGTTTGGTCAGATATTGCAGGAAGTGGACGAGATTTCTAGGCTTCTAAAGTCGGACCGCCCTGACACCCAGACTTTGCGGGTTGCAACTCACCCGGCAGTCTGGGGCGCCGTTAAGCAGGCCCTTCTCGACAGAGAACTGCGCTATCTCGCTCTCACCGACGATCTAACCTGCCTCTTCAACCGGCGCGGTTTTTTTGCTGCCGCTACCCAGCAACTCAAACTCGCCCAGCGCAATAGTCAGAGCCTCCTGCTATTGTTTTGTGACGTCGACAACCTGAAGAAGATAAATGACACCTATGGCCACCGCGAAGGGGATTTGGCGCTGATTCGGACAGCAGACGCTCTTGAGCAATCATTCCGCGGTTCGGACATTCTTTCTCGCCTGGGTGGGGACGAGTTTGTTGCACTGGCATCGGAGACTTCGAATCAAACGCAGGAAATCATTCTCCGTCGTTTAGAGAAGAATCTCAAAAAGTCGAGCGCAACAGAACCGCGTTACGATTTGTCTCTCTGTGTTGGAGTGGCGCGGTTCGATGCCAAGTGTGCCGTCACGCTGGGCGAACTGATGGTGCAAGCGGACAAAGCGATGTACGAGAAAAAACGCAGTAAACGGAAAGTTGTGTGAGGGCAATCCGTGAACAATTCTGACGGCCCCATGCTACCGGCGGAGGCCAACTTGGAGATATCCGATCAAACGCGCTTGGATGGAAGAAATGAAAAGCGCGTCATGATGGCAGTCCCAATATGCCTTGTAACCACGGGAAGGCTGATCATTGCCGATCAAGCGATGACGGTGAACGTCAGCCCTCATGGGGCTCGCGTGGTAACGACGCGCCGCTGGAGGCCTAAAGAACAGCCACGACTTGCTTTGAGCTCAGGCGAGATTCGGACGCAGGCGAAAATAGTTTACAGCGAGCCCTTGGCCGACGGACATTTCTGCATAGGATTGAAATTCCTCTCGGCCATCATGGACTGGAAACCCACATGAAATTTCCGGCGTAACGTATCGATGCCTGAAGCTGTCGAGAACGGGACTTCTCACCAGCAATCAAGAAAGCTCTCCAGAACGGGTTCTGGGAAGTTGCCCTCAACGAATCTCTGATTCTAGACGGATTGTCGCTAGCTACTTTCCAGCGCAAAATAGGATTGCAAAATAGTAGATTAGCGGGGATTCTCTTCTGATTGTTCGACCGAAATGTCATTTTCTTCTTGACAGAATTAAAGAGTGGCCTACTATCTGTGTATGAGTAAGTCACAAAGCAACCACCTACTCCTTCGTCGACTCCTGAAAGCCGCACGATTCATGGTGCAGGGCGGATTATCGGAGACCACTCGCCGCTGCGGCAACCGAAACT
>DATDHE010000363.1:0-3644 GCA_036521695.1 Candidatus Acidiferrum sp.
AGATTTCGCGATTGAAGTGCGGAATCACTGAAACAAGAAGATCGGCAGGGTGTTCGCGCCAGAAGTCTTCGAGGATGCGCACCATGGGGACGTGGAAGAGACGGATCGTAAGCTGAAGGACCCGAAGGAGATATTTGCTGCCGAGGGTCCAGCCGTTTTGCAACATGAGGTTATATAGCTGCTGAATGCGAACCCCCGTCAGCTTTCGGAGAACGTCCAGCCGGTCGGTCAAGTCCTGAAATTGTACCAACTCGACTTGCCATGGCCGACCTTGCTCGGACGCGATGGTCTGAAGAGCGACGGCAGCCTGGCGGTGTCCGCCGCCGCCGTCGTGGAAGACAACGTGGATTCTTTCCATGGTTTTGATTGTGCCATACGCTTAATGTTCGCCGCGCAGAGCAAGCACCATGCCATGTGGATAACTAAGGAAGTCCAATGTGTTCAAGGAGTTCCATGGACACATTTACCTACAATTAGCCACCTCTTCATGGCCTGTTCATATCATCGGTTAACAATAGTTTCATGCGCTGCGACCTCCACGTTCATTCGATCGCATCTGGCATGTGCAACACTCCCGTACTCAGCCGCATCTGCCGGGAATCATACAACCAGCCCGCGGAAGTTTACGCCCGGCTCAAGCAGCTTGGCATGTCCATCATCACCCTAACCGACCACGACTCCATTGATGCCGGGGAGGCCCTCCGAAAACACGCCGATTTCTTCCTGAGCGAGGAAGCGACCGTACAAATGCCCGTTGGAACCGAGATGCATCTGGGCGTTTACGGAATCACCGAACGGGACCACCTTGAGATCCAACGCCGGCGCAAAGACTTTATTTCGTTGATGATGTACCTCACGGAGAAAAAACTGTTTTTCAGCGCCAACCACGTTTTCTCTGGGTTGACGGGACCTCGACACGATGAGGACTTCAGCTGGTGCGCTTCCTACGTACCGGCGCTTGAGTCGCGCAATGGGCAGATGTGGCCGAAAGCGAATCGCAGCGCCACGCGGCTGGCTTCCCGTCTTGGGAAGATTGCCGTAGCGGGAAGCGATTCCCACACAATCACTGGGGTGGGGCGCACGTTCACGGAGGTTCCCGGCGCGCGCACCGTCGAAGACTTCTTCACCGGGCTGCGGGCGGGACAAGGCCAGGTGCACGGCGTGCACGGGAGCTACCTCAAGTTGACCGCGGACGTGTTTAGCATCGTGTGGTCTTTGTGGATGGAAAAGCCATGGACTCTAGCACTTATGCCGCTTTCCTTGCTGGTTCCGGCCTTTACAGCGGGCCACTGGCTTAACGAGATCCGGTTCTGCCAAAAATGGTCGGCGGCGCTCGAGAACGGCGAGAAGCACCGCCGGATGTTGTGGGATATGGATTCTAGCTTCGAGACGAACTGGGGCTAGATGGGCTAACACTATGGCTGTTGCGCGCACTCTCTGGGGATTCATCGAACGGCGCGATTTCCGCGTGATGAGGCGGATGAACCGCTGGCGAGCTCCGCGGTGGGTGCGTTTGTGGATGATCCTGGCGACGCGAATGGGCGATGGCTGGCTGTGGTACGGACTGGGAATTATACTGCTGATCGACGGTGGCCCGCAAAGGTTCTCCGCAATCGGTGCGGCGGGCAGCGCGGCGGCTCTCGGGATTCTCGTCTTCAAAGCATTGAAAAGACTGAGCCAGCGCGCGCGGCCGTGCCAGTTGGAGCCGCATTGTTGGTCCAAAGTTCTGCCTCCGGACAGGTTCTCGTTTCCATCCGGGCACACGATGACGGCCTTTTCTGTCGCGCTGGTGGTGAGCTATTTCTATCCGGCGCTGGAGGGGCCACTCTTCTTCCTGGCCATCAGCATCGCGGTTTCCCGGATTGTGCTGGGGATGCATTTTCTGAGCGACGTACTCGCCGGCATGGTTCTCGGCATGGCGCTCGGCTGTGCTTCGATTACGACCTTCGCGTCGCTAGGCTGGGTTTAAAATCAGCCGAAGCGGTCCTCGGAAGTTTCAGACCCATCAACACATCTTCTAGAATCTAAACCGCCCTACAGCGGCTTTGGATGGGCTGCTAGCGCCTCTCGGAATGCGGACAGATTGCTTTTGTCTACGATGGCCGTTCCGGTATCAACCCAGGCGGGCAGCGGGGGTGCGGGCGCGGTGCGCCAGTCTTTGAACTCATGCACGGCGTTGTGGTGGAGATCGTCGGCGTACTTCAGGCCGTAGTAGGCCATAATGTAGGGCTTCTGCACGATGGTCGCGTTAATCCAGCCTTTTTCAATGGCATCGAGTGTTTCCGGATCTTTGTCGAATGAGACGATGGGGATCTTGCCGGTGAGATCCAAGCGATGCAGGGCTTCGGCAACTCCCGATCCGCCGGAAGCTTCAAGGCAAATAACGCCGTCGATCTTTTCCTTTTTTTCGAGGAGAGCGGAGATGCCGTCGTTGGCGTTGCGGGGATCTCCTTTGTCGTCGATGGTCTGGGCAATTTTAATGCCCGGGTATTTTTTCAGGGCTTCGGTAACACCACGCACGCGCTCGTCCATGTTGAGCTGCCCGGGGACGCTGACGATTACAATCTGTCCCTGGCCCTTGAGAATGTCGGCCATGCGCTTGCCACTTTCCTGGCCGGCGCGGAAGTTGTCGGTGCCTACAAAGAGAACGCGGTGGGAGTCGGGGGCATCGGCGTCGATGCAGATAACCGGGATGCCCTGGAGAATCGCGGCGTCGATGGCTGGCTTAAGAATCTCTTGGTTTGTTACCGAGACCAGAATGCCCGCGGGACGCAGGGCCGCAGCCTTTTGAAAGGATTCCAGCTCTTCCTTTGGGGAGAAAGTGGTGGGGCCGTCCATTTCCGCTTGGACGCCCATTCCCGTTGCGGCATCCCTTAATCCAGCGTCGGCTTCTTGCCAGTAAGGCAAATTGATGTTCGCGGAGATCAGATAGTATTGCTCTTCTTTCTGGTGGTACGGCTCCTGGCACGCGGCCAGCACCGCCGCAAGAATCACGGCCGAAAACGCGACGCTGCTGGAATGGAGTTTCATCGGAGGTCTCCTTTGCACGGAGAAGCGGCTCGGGATCGCTGAAGACAGAAAACAAGAGACCCGAACTTTCTGGCGCAAGAGGGTACCACAAGACTTGTTTAGCGCAACGGCCAGCTTCGGGCGAGATCGACCGCGCGAATCGTTGTACGAGTGGCCGCACGATCCGCGCGGCCTCATATCCTTTTGGTAGCTCGGGACGCGCGCGGCGTTGTGAACAACACGTTTTCTGTAGTCTGCTGTAGAAGGTCGCCTGCCAGAGTTTAGGGCCGTACTCATTCTAAGAACAAGGAGCCGGGATTTTGGAACCGAGCTTGCCAGTTCTGAATGCAAACCATTTGGCCTCGACGGGGAAGAGAGTTCGGGCTTCCGAACTCGTATTCCTGCTGCAGGTTTCGCGACCAGGGCTTTGGAGTACAACTGCGCTTTTTTATCTGATGCCGCTTGGGCATGCGGATTTATTGCACTCGAGAACACTTTGGCTGGGACTCTTCTTTGTGCTGTTTCCGTTGGGATTTCTTTTGTACGGCGTGAACGATATTGCGGATGCCGAAGCGGACCGACTCAACCCGCGCAAGGGAACCTTTCTATTCGGCCCGCTGGGCGCGGCCGAACAG
>DATDHE010000364.1:0-1504 GCA_036521695.1 Candidatus Acidiferrum sp.
TGGCGGATTCGTGGGTGTACGCTGCCCTTGAGTTTGGGCAAAGTCCGGCGCAATAAAAACAGGTGCCGGAAGGAAGGTTTCTCTCAGACGTGGCGGCGGACGCGGGCAAAACACCGATGACTGAAGCGCAGACGAACTCGAGACATTACGAAGAAATGCAGAGCGCGCCGCGCTTTCCGCTGCATCTGTCGGCGTCGGTCAAGACGCAGGGCAGCGCCTATTCAGCGGAGACGGAAAATATCTCGGCGAACGGAGTGCTGCTGGCGATGGAAAACGACGTCCCCGTGGGCTCGATGATGGATTTCACGATCCTGTTGCCGGCCGATGTCGTGGGCGCGCGGCGGGACGTGCAAATTGACTGCCGAGGCCGTGTGGTGCGGAGCTTCGAGGATCGAGGCCGCCGCGCCGTAGGCGTGGTCATTGACGAGTACCACTTCGAGCGAGCGTAGGAACTGAATGGCGAGCATTCCAGTCAACACGGAAGAAAATCTCGGAGCTGGCGAAGACTTTGGCAAGGGCCAGTTCATCCGAGTGATCGTGGCCGATACCCAGGCCATCTTCCGCGCCGGACTGCGCAAGATTTTCGCCCTCGAAGACGACATTCGCGTGGTTGGACAGGCCGAAACGCTAGCGCAAGCTCAGTCTGCGGTGAAAAAATTTTCGTGTGACGTTGTGATTTTCGAAGCGGCCCTCGCGCAGAACCCGGTTGAAGGGGTAGCGGATCTGCTGCGCCAAAACCCGGGAGTGCGGCTGGTGGTCGTGACGCCGGGCGCGGAGGAGGATCTGACCCTGGATTTGTTCCGCCGGGGCGCGCACGGCATTGTGTCGCGGGAAGTCGAACCCGAGTTGTTCGTGGACTGCCTGCGCAAGGTGGCTGGCGGCGGCACTTGGCTCGACGGCCAGGCGATTCACTGGGTAATGGAGGCGTACCGCAACCAGAACACGCGTCCGACAGGCACCCGGCCGAAGGTGCAACTCACCCCCAAAGAGACGCTCATTGTTTCGTGCGTGACGCAAGGAATGAAGAACAAAGAAATTGCGTTGCGCGTGGGAACCACCGAGCAGGTGGTCAAGAACTATTTGCGCAAGGTGTACGACAAGCTAGGCGTGGCCGATCGTTTGGAATTGGCGCTGTATTGTCTGAACCATCACGTAGTCGACAACACGAAAGTGCCACCCATGCCAGCCTCAGCCGGGAACGGCAGTGCCGCACAGGCGGCTGCGGCGGGCGCGTCAGCGTCGAGCGCTCCGTCGACATCGGCTCCAGTGACTAACGTAGTCCCGGAAACTTCCGAAAAGATGTCCTAGTTCCCTTGGGTTTGCGGTTTGCCCTCTTTCCCCTTGCAGGTTGCGGTTTCGACGACTTCACCCGTAGAATTGAATGCGCACCTGGAGGCGCGTAATCTCCTTGTATTTTGTGGCTGGGGAGAAAGCTGCTTTAGAGTTTTTCCTTCCACCAAACCTTGTGGGAGAGATGGCCGAGTGGCTGAAGGCGCACGCTTGG
>DATDHE010000365.1:0-10791 GCA_036521695.1 Candidatus Acidiferrum sp.
CCAGAATGCGGCGGAGTACAGCGTTTGATTGTCGGTCGTTAGCTAGCGTTCCCTATACTGCCAACGAGACATCATGGCCTGCCGAATTCGCTTGCGCTCGGAAGAGGAGAAGTACATGGCGCGATGCTCGACCGCCAACAACTCCTTGCCGGACCAATTTGCTTGCATGAGGCCGAAGGCCGAGTGCGAATTCGTGGACAACAGAAGGTGGCCCAGCTCGTGGGCAATCACAGTTCCCAAAAGCACTGACCGAGTTAGCCGTCCTTGTGCTGCGGCATCCTTCACGAGATCGCAGAAAATCCACGCACGGAACGCCAAACCTCCTTCCGCGTCTTCGAGCGCGACACCAAACGCATCTGCCCTCAGATGGAAGCGGTCCGACATGGATCGCGGCAGCATGTTCAACGTCAGGTCCGTGGGGCCCATTGGAGTTTCGCACGGGGGCTCCTTGGGGGGTATCTGGTCGCCCGAGCACTCGAGCCAGACCGCTTCCACCCCTGCCTTTTGCAAGATGTCATGCGCGATCCGTTCGGCTTTTATGAGATCACCAGATTCAACTTGAGCATAGTTGTGAATTCGGATCGTGATTTGTTTATCGCCGTTCCTTCCAGCTGCAACAGAGGTTTCCGCAGCACCGCACGCTCTCGTCACCAAAATTAAGCTCAACGCCAAGCAGCTTGCCAGTTCCCTTTTCATCGTCCTCACCTCCGCGCATCGCGCTGTGAGGGCGAAAATGAGCTAGGTGGGGACGTACCTCAATGCAAGCAGCTTCATATCCGGGTCATATTCACATCAAAATGGGAACTGACTTGTTTTCAATAGATTAGGCGAGAAATGGGAGCAGCGGCGGCGTTCGTTAAAACGTTCGCTTCGCTCATTTCCCGAGAAGACAAAGTGGTAGACTCTCCAGTTGTTCGAGGTGGGATGTGCCGGAAGGCAAGGGGTTCCGCGGTCGAGTCCGCTTTGAAGGCTTCGAGTTTGACCTTCGCTCTGGTGAACTACGCCAGAACACGGGCAAGATCGTCCGCTTGCCCGAGCAGCCATTTCAGATCCTCGTCATGTTGCTGGAGCACCCGAGCGAGGTGGTAGCGCGGGACGAAATCCGGCAACGTCTTTGGCCCAATGACACGATCGTCGAGTTCGAGCACAGCATCAGCGCAGCCATGAACCGGCTGCGGCAGGCGTTGGGCGACTCCGCTGACAGCCCACACTACATCGAAACTCTAGCCCGTCGGGGCTATCGGTGGATGGTGGCGGTGGAATGGGTAGAAGACACCCCAGCGAACACGCCTGTAGCAGTGGGAGGGAATGCGCCATCGGAAGATGTGTCGTTCGCGGAAAACCTAGGCGGCAAACGGCTTTCCCACTACCGGGTCCTTGAAAAACTCGGCGGTGGCGGTATGGGTGTAGTTTATAAGGCCGAAGACACTCGGCTTCACCGTTTTGTTGCTCTAAAGTTTCTGCCTGATGATGTGGCCAAAGACTCTCAGACCTTGGCGCGATTCCAGCGCGAAGCCCAGGCCGCGTCGGCTCTCAATCATTCGAACATCTGCACCGTATACGACATCGGCGAAGAAAACGGCAGGGCATTCATCGCGATGGAGTGTCTGGACGGCCAGACTCTGAAGCACCTCATCTCCGGAAAGCCGCTGCGGCTTGACCGAGTGATGGAGTTGGGCATTCAGATTGCGGACGCACTGGATGCAGCGCATACCAAAGGAATCATTCATCGCGACATAAAGCCTGCCAACATTTTTGTCACAGAGCGCGGGGATGCCAAGATATTGGATTTTGGTTTGGCAAAGCTGGCACCCTCGGACGGTGCCGCCAATCTTTCGACGATACCCACTCCCAGCGATCTGGATCAGCTCACGCGACTCGGAACGCCGATGGGCACGCTCACGTACATGTCGCCAGAACAGGTGCGAGGCGAAGAGCTGGATGCACGCACGGATCTATTTTCATTTGGTGCCGTGCTGTACGAGATGGTGACAGGGGTTCAGCCCTTCCGCGGCGAGACTCCTGGAGTGATTGCGGAAGCGATTCTGAACCGCAGGCCGGTTGCGCCCATGCAACTGAATCCTGATCTTTCCGCAAACTTGGAAGAGATCATCAACAAGGCGCTGGAGAAAGACCACAAGCTGCGCTACCAAAACGCCGCGGATATTCGCACTGCCCTAGAACAGTTGGGAGGGGAGCCGAAATCAGCAAAACTACGCACTGCGCTGAAAACCCAACCGACGAGCGGCAAGGGAAGGCTTTGGAGAGTGATGGTTCCTGCCGTTGTGGTCGCGTGCATATTGGGGAGGGCAGGTTACGTGCTCTGGCATCCCAAGCCGAAGCTGACTAACAAGGACGCGATTGTCCTGGCAGATTTTGCGAACAGCACCGGTGATACCGTATTCGACGACGGTTTGAAGCAAGGGTTGGAAGTACAACTGGGGCAATCACCTTTTCTGAACCTTGTCTCCCGGGAGCAGGTTCGGCAAACGCTGCAGATGATGAAGCAGCCGCCCGATACAAAACTGACGGGAGACATTGCGCGAGAAGTTTGCCAGAGAATGAATGGAGCCGCGGTTCTGCAGAGCTCGATGGCCCAGATTGGGACACGGTACGATTTAGTCTTGAAGGCCGTGAGTTGTTCGACGGGGGAATCGCTCGGGAGCGCGGAGGCCCAGGCGAGCGACAAGAATCAAGTCCTGGACGCGATCGGGAGGGCATCTTCACAGATTCGCGAGAAGCTCGGAGAATCACTCACAACCGTTCAGCGGTTCGACACACCGCTCACTCAAGCCACGACACCGTCATTGGAAGCCCTGAAGGCGTACAGTCTTGGTTTATCCAAATTCGGCAAAGGCGATCCGTCTGGTGCAATCCCGTTGTTTCAGCAGGCGATTGAGTTGGACCCCGAATTTGCCATGGCCTACCTTCATCTTGGCCAGTCCCATGCGGTCTTACAGCAATCTCCCTACGGTGGTCGAGCGCAGATTCGTAAGGCTTTTGCGTTGCGCGACCGTGCGAGCGAGCGCGAGAGGTTCAATCTCGTGGCCGTTTACCATCAATCCGTTAGCCTCGATTTAGACCGGACGATTGAGAACAGCGAACTCTGGGAGCAAAGCTATCCGCACGACTTCACGCCGCACCGCACCCTTGGATTCGAATACGCAGTGCTGGGGAAGCATGAACGGTCGGCAGAGGAATTCCGCAAGGCGCAACAATTGGACCCCGGTCAAGCACTCCCGTACGCGGGCCTGATGGTTAACGACATGAATATGAATCACTTCACGGAAGCGAGAGCGGCGTTCGAGGAAGCCAAATCACACAACGTGCAGGCTGGCGAAACGGAACGCGAACGCTACAGGCTGGCCTTTCTGGAGGGTGACAAGGAAACGATGGAGAAGTTGGTAGCCGCGATGTCGAGCGAGCCGGGTTTCGAAATGGCGGCGCTCTCCGAGCAATCGCGTACAGCAGCATATTTTGGACGCCTCAAGGCAGCACGGGAGTTATCCGGGCAGATGAAGGAGAGGGCGTTGCGTGAAAAGGATACCGCCGCTGCGGCCAACGTGGAGTCCGACGCGGGATTCCGCGAAGCCCTGTTTGGCAACGCCGCAGAAGCGCGCATTCATGTGGCTGAGGCAGTGAAACTTGGAGGAGAGCCGCCGACAGCGCTGGTGCTTGCAAGCGACGTCGCCCAGGCGGGGAAACTGGTGGACATCATAGAGAGTCAGTATCCACAAGACAGCTACGTTTACAAGGTAAGGGTTCCGCAGCTTCGAGGCGCTGTTGAGCTGAAGCGAGGCAATCCCGCGCGAGCCTTGGAACTTCTTGGTCCTTTAGCGACTTATGATGCAGGCTGGTTTGATTTGTATATGTTTGCCTTTGTGCGAGGCGAAGCCTATCTCATGGCTCATCGTGGCCAAGAGGGAGCAGCAGAATTCCAGAAAATCATGGAACATCGCGGGATCGTCGTCAACGAACCTTACGGAGCGGTGGCGCGCCTCGAACTTGGGCGTGCTTACACGCTGCAGGGCAATACGAGTAAGGCCCGCGGCGCCTATCAGGACTTCTTGGCGCTTTGGAAGGACGCTGATCCTGACATTCCCATCTTGAAACAAGCCAAAATAGAGTACGCCAAATTGCAATAGCCATTCGCGAGCCGACGCCGGCTCGGGTGCTAGCGACCGGCTAACTCCGGTAGTTGTTTCGATTGGGCTAGAAGGAAAGCTTCAACGCCAGCTGTATTGTCCGAGGGTCATAGGCAGACGTGACGGCACCGAAGTTGCTCGCGCCGTAGGTGGTGCTGATGCCGCCGTTCAGGATGTCACCAACCCATTGCGGGTGGTTCCAAATGTTGAAGAATTCCGCGCGGAATTGGAGACGGGTGCCGTGCTCTTCGTTGAAGAGGAAGTTTTTGAAGAGAGAGATATTCCAATTGTTGCGGCCGGGGCCGCGAACACCGTTATGCGGTTCGTTACCCCAGGTTCCTGGAGCGGGCACGGAAAAGACGGACGTGTCGAACCACTGCTGTACGGTATGGGGGTTATTCATTGTGCCGCTCACGTTTGGACGGTTGAATGTATTTGGAACAATACTCGCGACGCTTTGACCGCCTAATCGGATATTTAGTGGAGCACCAGATTCGGCGGTGAAGATGCCCGAAATCTCCCAGCCACCCAAACTCGCTTTCAGTAGACGGTGAGCGCTGTCTTTGAACAACGGGACGCTGTAGACAAAGTTGGTGAAGAAGTTGTTCCTGATGTCAAACGCAGACGGCCCGTAGTCATATTTCCATCCCGCGTAGGGGTTGGAAATGTCGTAGAGGTCTCCGCCGCTCTCGGTTATGCCGTCGAACGAATCATTTGTATGGGAGTAGGTGTATCCAGCCTGGAACGTCAAGTCGTTCTTCAGCGTGGCGCCGCGTACCGAGACTTGAATCGAGTTGTAGTCGCCGTTGGCTTCGTTTTGTGCCATTAGAACGCTGTTGTATCCGACGTAAGGGACGCTCGCGTTATAAGTTTGCGCAGCGGCACCATTGGTTACGAACCCCGGCAGGAGGCTCTGCGGCGGTAAGTTGGTCTCCGTGTAGTAGTTCTGATGGCGGTTCTGAGTGCCGACATAAGACACCGCCAGTACCGACTTCCCACCAATGGCTTGTTGGATGCCCAGGCTGAATTGGCTGCTTCGGGGGGCGGCGTACTCATTCTGGTTCAGGCCTACGAGGCCGGTAACGGGAATCGATTGCGGAATCGTTGCACCGGTCTGGATGCTCAGGGTGGGGTTCGATAGAGACGCAAAGGGAAAGCTCACTCCCGCTGAGAATGGCGAGTTTCCAGCCATGTTGTACGCGTCGTTCCCCTGGATGCGCTCGTACATGATCCCGTATCCACCGCGGATCACCGTCTTGCCGGAGCCTGTGAGGCTATAGGCAAAGCCAAGCCGTGGACCAAAATTCAGCCAAGCGCCCTTCACGCAACCGGCGGGAAGCCCTTGCGTGCCACAGATGCCGACGCCGTTCAGATAGAGAGGCGTCCCCGCCAAAATTTTGTTCGGGCTAGTCCCAAGTCCTGGACTGGTGGAAAGGATGGTTTGGTAATCCGAGGCAAGCTGAGCCGCATTCGCAGGGTCATACAGATTTGGATAGAAGTTGGACATTTGCTTGTTCGCTTCATACGTATGCGGGATGCCATCCCAGCGCAGTCCCAGGTTCAAAGTGATCCGTTTGTTCAAGCGGTAGTTGTCTTGGAAATACAGGGCGGTGGAAACGCTGTTCCAATGGCCGGTGCCCTGGAACGCTGACTCGCTATAACCAATGGCGTAGCCGAGCAGGTAATCGGCAAAGTCGTTCCCGGTATAGAAGCCATTGAAAATGAAAAGGCCTTGTGTCGACTCGGACCAATCCTGGACCTTCTTGTAGAGCATCCAGCTGCCGCCCATCTTGAACTGGTGCCTTCCCTTGATCCAGGAAAGATCATCTCGAAGTTGGTAGTCTTTGGCTGAGTTCTTCCAGGGTGTGATACCGGAACCGTATCGTGATCCGGTGCTCCCTCGCAGAAGGATGGACGGGATGCGGTCTTCGTTGTTCGGCCCGTCAAAGAAGCGGTTGAAGGTGAAAGTTGAGGGTGCGCTGACCAAACCGACAGGCAAAATCGCAACCCGATTTCCGTTGTAGTTGAAGGACACCTCATTTGTTAATGCCGGGCTCTGGACGTAGGTCGTGTGGATTACCGCGGCATAGTTAGGATTGCCGAACTGACTTCCGATGGAGGGAACATTGTCGGGGCTAAATATGGATGTTCCATAAGTCTGCGAGATCTGTTCAGCAACGAAATGACCAAAGATCGTGAACTTGTCGCTGACATTATGGTCGATGCGGACAATTTCCTCACGGACACTCGTGGGCAAATTGTTTCCGCCGATGAAGCTGCCGTCGTTGTTAGGGGCGGGGAAGATACCTCCATATTTGCCACCGGCGCTTAGCAGCGCCTGAGCGTTCGCGTTTAAGAGGCTGGTCGGAATCTGATTGTTGTTGAAGGGCGCTTCTAAGGTCGGATCTGGAGCGCCGTTCGTACATCCACTTAGCGCCTGTCCGGCGGCAGCAAACTGAGCTTGGATGGCTGATGAGACTTGACAGGCAGCTGGAGCGTGGAGCTGGGCAAGGCTGTATCCGGAAGCGGAGAAATTACCGCCGTAGTAAGCGGTCGGGGGAACTGTTTGGTTGAGCGTCTGCCCCTGGATCAATTTGCGCCATTCCATATTGTAGAAGAAGAACGTCTTGGCCTTATTCGGGTTGTACAAGTCTCCGAACGTTACAGGTCCTTCAACGTTGAAGCCGTAGAGGCTGTATCTGAGCTCAGCAATCGGCGCTGGGGAGAAGTTAAAGTAGTTCCGGGCATCCAGAGCGTCGTTGCGGAAAAACTCCCATAGTGACAAGTGAAATGCCTTGGTTCCGGATTTCAAGACGGAGCTGATCGTGCCGCCGGAGGAAAGTCCATATTCTGCGCCGTAGTTTGACGTGAGGGTTCGCGTTTCGGCAATGGCATCGATCGAAGGCATGATGATCGAGTTGCCGCCTCCACCACGGTCATAATTTTCCCCGCCATCGAGCAGATACAGATTATGTCCCGCACGGTTTCCGTTGAAGCTCACGTTGGAATTCCCACCGACTGACGTCGGCGGCTGAAACGAAGGCATCAGGTTCGCGGCGCCCGGCGACAGCGTTATATAGGTGTAGATACTCCGGCCGTTTGTGGAAAGCTCCGAGATCTGTGTCCCGCTGACGAGAGAACTCTGTTCACCGCTGTCCGCTTGCATAGCGACGCGGTTAGATTCCACGAGAATCGCGTCCGCCACCTGCCCCAACTCCATTTGAAAGTCGACGCGGATTCGAGCATTTACGTCCAGCACAACTCCCTTGTACTCTTCCACTTTAAAACCCGAAGCTTGGGCCTCTACGTCGTATTTGCCGATGAGCAAGCCGGGGACTACATATTGGCCGGCATCGTTTGTCGCCAGGGTGCGCACGGCCCCTGTATCCACGTTGGTAACCAAGATCGCGGCGTTCGGAACAACAGCTCCGCTCGGGTCGGTAACTGTCCCCACAATCGTAGCCTCTTGTGCCGACGCCAGAACAGGTAAACAGAGAAGTAGCAGAGAAAAGAAGACTGTCCGGCCCAACAAGCGGTGCCTAGCAGTGTGGACGGTGCGCGCGAACATTGAGGATAAAGGACACATTCTTGTGCTTCCGCACCAGACATCTTCCGGCTACCGTTAACGTCTCACGAGAACCACCATCTTAAAAAAGAATCGGATGGCCGCGTCCACCGGTCCACCAAAAGAAAGACCTAAATGCAATCGGCCCTGCAAAACCTACAATGAGTTATCCAAGCTTTTGGACAATATATACCGAAATGGGGATCGTATCCGCCTCAATGTTTGAGCCTTGCAACTCCAGCTAAATCTTCAATAACGAGCGCCGAGTGTGTTCGGCATCTGGATAAGGAACGGATGACGAGCAACTCTTCCGTGATCGGATTAGGGAAGGGTTGCCGACGACCACTCGTCCAGAATCGACGGTCGTTTTGACAGAGCCGAACCGCCGGCCCTCTCCGGCTGCTCTCCTTGACAACTTAGGGGAGCTTGTCTTACCCTCCTAACCGTCTTAGGAGGGAGCATGGCTGGCCAAGCTCAACTTCTCCCTGGCACTCTCGATCTCCTTATCCTGAAGGCCGTGTCGCTGGGCCCTCTCCACGGTTATGGAATTCTTCTGCGCATCGAGCAGATCTCTCGTGGCGCCCTGCTCATCGAACAGGGCGCACTCTATCCCGCGTTGTTTCGCCTCGTGCGCCAACGGCTCCTCAAGGCCAGTTGGGGCACGTCCGACAACAATCGCCGCGCCAAGTTCTACGAGTCGACCTCGGCGGGCCGCAAGCGCCTGCGTCAGAAAGCCAACGACTGGAATCACCTCGTCGCTGCCATCGCCGCCGCCCTTGGTGCGCAGCCAGAGGAAGTATGAAACTCCCGGCCTACCTTCGTTCTCTCGTTTCCGCTCTCTTTGACCGCGCCAGTGCCGATCACGAGATGGATGCGGAAATTCGCACTCACCTCGCCAACCGCGCCGACGATCTTGAGCGCGCCGGTCTCCCCCGCGTGGACGCGGAGCGCCGCGCGCGCATCGAGTTCGGCAGTCAGGAGCGCTTCAAGGAGGAAATCCGCGAGGCTCGCGATGGGCATTTCTTCGACACACTTGTGCAAGACGTGCGCTTCGGCCTGCGAATGCTGCGCAAGAATCCGGGCTTCACGGCGGTCGCGGTGCTGACGCTCGCGCTGGGCATCGGCGCCAATAGCTCAGTGTTCAGCGTGACCAACTCTGTTCTCCTCGAATCGCTTCCCTACCAGCACGAAAGCCGCTTGGTCATGATTTGGGAGCAGAACACCCATAGCGGGAATGATCACAACGTGGTGTCTCCTGCGAATTTCCTATATTGGCAGGACAACAACACGGTCTTTGACCAGATGGCCGCATTTTGGGATGAGGAAGTCACAGTCACCGGCAACGGCGATCCACGACAGATTCCGGCACAAGTCGTTAGCGCGAATCTGTTCTCCCTGCTCGGTGTCTCACCCATACTCGGGCGCAGTTTTTCCAGCGACGAGGGACAGCGAGGGCGCGACCACGTCGCACTGCTCGGCTACGGCCTCTGGCAAAGGGAATTCGGAGGCGACCGCGGAGTGCTCGGCAAACCACTCCGGCTGGACGGTGAAAATTATCTGATTGTGGGCGTGATGCCACGCGATGTCACACTCTTCGCACCGAAGGGATCGCTAACGGGCAAAGTTGCCGAACTGTGGTTGCCCTTTGCATGGAGAGAGGATCATCGCAAGCCCCACGGGCGCTACCTGAGCGCCGTCGCGCGCATGAAAGAGAACGTCAGCCTGGTTCAAGCGCAAACGCAGATGGATTCACTGGTCCAGAATTTCACCAAACTGTACCCCGATTTTGAGACAGGCTGGGGCGTGAATCTGGTTCCCGTACATGCGGACATGGTCAGCCACATCCGCTCGACACTTCTGGTCTTGGTCGGCGCGGTTGGATTCGTCCTTCTGATTGCCTGCGCCAACATTGCGAATCTGATGCTGGGCCAGGCGGTTGCACGCGAACGGGAGGTCGCCGTGCGTACGGCGCTGGGTGCGAGTCGTTCGCGCATCGTCTGGCAGTACCTTACCGAAAGCATTGTCCTTTCACTTCTAGGCGGAACCCTCGGACTGCTGGCGGCGCAATGGACGACTTCGGCCCTGCTGGCTCTCGCTCCCAAGGACCTTCACGTGAAGGCTGCACACCTGGATTGGCGCGTATTATTGTTTGGCATCGCGACGTGCCTACTTACAGGCATAGTCTTTGGAGTTGCTCCGGCATTCGCCGCTGCGCACACCGATCCGGCCGATGCCCTCCGCAACGGCGGCCGAAGCGAAACTGGGGTGCACCGCGGAGGATTGCGCAACGCGTTCGCAGTGGCGGAGATCGCGCTTTCGCTGATTCTGCTGAGCGCCGCCGGTTTGCTCATGAAAAGTTTTGTAAGGCTCTCTGCTGTGGATCCCGGTTTTGATACGCGCGATTTACTCACCCTGCGCATCAGCCTTCCCTCTTCCAAGTACGCCAAGGAAGCGCAATTCATTGAGTTCTTCAACGCCCTGCTCCAGCAGGTTCGTATCGCTCCAGGCATTCGCGCCGCGACCATCAGCAATTCATTTCCGCTGTCGGGCATGACCCCCGGTACATCTTTTGAAATTGTCGGCAAACCTAGCCCGCCACCCGGACAAGATCGTGTCACTGATGTCCAGAAGGCCGGCTCCGATTATTTCCGCACCATGGGAATTCGATTGCTGCGCGGCAGGTCGTTCGCCGATCGCGAGGAGAGTGTTGCTTCGCACGTCGTGGTGATCAGTGAATCACTGGCGCGCCAGTTTTTCCAGGATGAGGATCCCCTGGGACAGAAGATTCTGATCGATATAGGTGATAAACCAGAGCCATCTCAAATCATTGGGATCGCTGCGGACGTGAAACGCGACAGCTTGGAAACGAATTCGCGCCCCATGTGCTATTTGCCGCACGCGGAATTGCCATTCTCTAGCATGATGCTCGCCGTCCGAGCCGATTCGGATCCTCTCGCAAAGGCCCCGGTGATCGGCGCAATTGTGCACCAACTCGACCCCGAGTTGCCCCTGGCCAGCGTGACTACCATGGACCAGATCCTCGGAGGAACAGTCGCGCGGCAGCGCTTTGCGGCGCTATTG
>DATDHE010000366.1:0-5393 GCA_036521695.1 Candidatus Acidiferrum sp.
ATCGGCAAAATTTCATCGGCGCTACCTGTTGGTCCGACGCGCATAGGCGATGTTCAGCTTCGCGCGGGCGCTGCGCTTGCCGCTGTAGAATCGCCACTTGGTGCAGCATTTCATTGGCTGCGGCTTGATGAAAGCGGAACCGTCTTCCGCTACCGCGTGACGCCGCCGTCGTTCACGAATTGGCACGGCTTTCATCTCGCAGCTGAGAAATTTGCGTTTCAGGATTTCCCGATCATCCTTGCGAGCTTTGCTTTGTCGAACGTCGAATGTGATCGATAAAGGAGACCAATGGCAAATTGGGTATTCAAGGGACTTCGCACTGGCGTCAAGAGCAGCGTTTATCCACGCCGTCTTGATAGTGCGCCTGGCATATCGCCAGGGCGTCCGGTTGAGACGTCCCTGAAATCAGCAACGGCCGCGGATGCGCTTGTGACACGCTGCCCCACTCGCGCTATTGCGCGCGGGAATGGCGGAATCGTGATCGATCAAGGTCGGTGTGTGCATTGCTTCCGATGTCGGCGTGAAGTGAAGGATCCGGTTTCGTGGCAGCTCGATTATGAGTGGGCCATGCAAACGAGCGAGGCTACTGCAACGCTGGATAAGCTCGGAAGCATGTTTGGTCGTTCGCTACACGTTCGATTCGTCGATGCTGGCGCTTGCGGTGCCTGCATGAATGAGGCGCGACAGATCAATAATCCTTATTACAACATGCATCGGCTTGGCTTCTTCATCACGCCCACGCCGCGCAACGCCGATATTCTGCTCGTCGCCGGGCCTGTTTCAGATGCTATGCGACTGCCGCTGCGTAAAACATACGAGGCGATGCCGAAACCGAAACGTGTTGTCGCTATAGGCGCTTGCGCCGCTTCAGGTGGGGTGTTTGGTCCGAGCTTTGCCGCTTCAGGCGGAGCGGCCGAAATTATTCCGGTTGACGTAGTTGTGTCGGGTTGCCCTCCACCGCCACTGGCGATTTTACACGGGCTCCTCGTTGCCGTGGAACGGAAGCCACCGTTGATGACTCTGCCTGGCCGGTCCCCTCCAATGACGGGACAGTCATGAGCGCGACACAGCTCCTTGTTGCGTTTTTCATTACCTGCGCGGCGGGTGCCGTTCTTGCATTGGTGACGCCGCAGCGACAGCTAGCGCGCTTGCTCGCACTTATGGGTTCGCTGGCAGCTCTTATCCTCCTGCTGGCCAGCATCACGCTGCTCGTATTCGATGCAGAATTTCATGTCACACTTTGGCCAGTGCTCACATTGGGAACGCTCACACTTGAAGCCGACCATCTCTCCGCCTTTTTTCTGTTCGTGACCGGCATTGTGTTCCTGCCGGTTTCGATCTTTTCCGGTAGCTATCTGACCAAATACCTTGCTCATCATAGCTTGCGTTACTTTAGCATTCTGTATCACGCCCTTTTCGCTTCCATTGTACTGGTTCTCATCGCTGGCGACGTGATTTCGTTTCTAGCCGCCTGGGAATTCATGTCCATTGCGAGCTATCTGCTCGTCAATTACGAGTTTGAGCGTGCCGAAAGCTCTCGGGCCGGATATGTCATGCTGGCGATGAGCGAGGGAGGCACGATCGCGGTCGCGATCGCGTTCATTATCATCGCGGGCGCGACGGGCGAATTGGCTTTTTCGGCGATGCGGATCTCCGGGCCCGCCGCTAGCAATGCCTTACGCATGAGCATTTTCTTGCTTTCATTTTTCGGGTTTGCAGTGAAAGCCGGTCTGGTTCCTCTCAATAGCTGGTTGCCTCTGGCCCATCCTGTCGCGCCGACAAATGTTTCCGCTTTGTTATCGGCAGTCATTGTTAATCTTGGAATTTACGGCATCGTGCGAACCAATCTCGACCTTGCGCCGTCGGCGGACGTCGCGCCGGGCTTGATCGTTCTCCTAATCGGCAGTTTATCGGCGTTGGTTGGTATTCTTTACGCGACGATCCAGGGTGAGATGAAGCGATTGCTCGCGCACAGCACGATCGAGAATATGGGAATAGTCGCGGCCGGCGTTGGTGCTGCCATGGTCTTCGCCGCGACTGATCATCAAGTTGTCGCCGCTGTTGCGCTTGTAGCGGCCCTGTACCATCTCGCTAATCATTCCGTTTACAAAGCGCTGCTCTTCATCGGCACCGGCGCCGTCGAATCGGGGACCGGAACGCGCGACCTTGACCGCCTCGGTGGAATCATTCGCGGAATGCCGTGGACCAGCGGTTTCTTTTTGATCGGCGTACTGTCGATTGCGGCGCTACCGCCATTCAACGGTTTCGTTAGCGAGTGGCTTACGCTGCAGACGATGTTGCGTTCCGCAGTCCTGTCGTCGACTGTGATTAAGATCATTTTCGCGATTTGCGGTGCCTTGCTCGCGCTGACCGCCGGTCTTGCTGTCACTTGTTTCGCTAAGGTCTTTGCCAGCGGCTTTCTTGGGATGTCGCGTTCGCTAGCCGCAGCCCAGGCTCGTGAGGCGCCGGCTGTGGTTCGAACATCGATGGCTCTCCTGGCAACATTATGCGTCATCTTGGGTATTTTGCCGACATACATTATTCCGCAAATTGACCGCGCGGTCGCGCCGCTCATACATGCGAGCGCCACTGACGCGCTCGTGCCGCCGTTCTTTCTCGCGAGCGCTGAGCATCCGCAGAATCTTCCGCCCGCATTCGTTTCCGAATTCCACGACTTAGGAGCCCAGGTTGGACGTGGATTTCTTCCCGGACGCGGTCTTGTTGTGTTGCATCGGGGTGAAGAGCGCAACCCCGTAGTATTCGCCATGTCGACGAGTTACATGGTGGTTGCCCTCGCAGTCATCCTGGCGCTGATCTTCATCGCATTTCGTTTACTGACGCGTCATCGAGGACTTGCGCGCGGTGTAGTATGGGACGGCGGGCTGCGTAATCTATCGCCCGCGCTAACTTATACTGCTACCGGATTCTCCAACCCAGTTCGCGTAGTCTTCGCGACTTTGTTGGCTCCAGCTGCGAGTGAGGAGAGCACAGAAGCCGTTGCAACCCATTTCCGGACGGCGATCCGGCGCGAATATACTGAAGTCCACATCGTTGATCGCTTCGTACTTCAGCCCCCCATCCATGCGTTAAGCGTCGTCGCGGCATTCGCGAGGCGCATGCATGTTGGACACGTGAATGCCTACGCTGCTTACGTCCTGCTCGCGCTTCTGTTCGTCTTAATCGTTGGCGTGGCGATGATTTGAGCTTGTATCAACGCTCTAGTTCATGCCAACCCGCTTTTTTTAGTAAACTCACGCTAAAAATTTCCTATTAATGGCGTTGATTTTCCGGATTGAATCGCTTAAGTCCGGGTCGGGGAAGGAGTCCCCCCAAAACCGCCTGTAAGGCTGATGACTCCTACCGGGCGCTTGGCGTCGGTAGGAGTTTTTCTTTTGCTCCCACTGCCTCCAAGTCTGTTTCGTGCATACCGGTCGAGCACGTTGCTTGAGCGGACCTGACAAATTGTGCTGGAGGTGGCGGATGACCGCTGTCTGGGAACTTTTTACCCTTTGGGTAGCTCTCGCATTAATCGCGAGCTTATTGTCGGTTTGGCTGCGCGTTTCCACGGCGCTCACTGAGATCTGCGTTGGCACCGCCGCGCAGCTCATCCTCGGCACCATTTTTGGAGCGAGCGTATTGGGATCCGATGAGGGGTGGATCAAATTCCTCGCCGGGATCGGCGCCATCATGCTGACATTTCTTGCCGGTGCCGAATTAGATCCGATCGTATTCAAGAAAAAGTGGAAGGAGGCAACGGCTCTTGGGCTGGTCGGGTTTCTCCTTCCATTTTTGGGTTGTGCGGCGGCGGCTTATTTCGTGCTGGGTTGGAATAATAGCGCGAGCTGGCTCGCTGGAGTTGCGCTTTCCACGACGTCGGTCGCCGTGGTCTACGCGGTAATGATCGAATATGGGCTCAATAAAACCGAATATGGAAAGACGGTTCTGGCCGCATGCTTCATCAATGATCTCGGTACCGTGCTGGCACTTGGTTTCATCTTTGCGCCATTTACGTTGCGCACCCTCGTATTTGCCGCAATTGGAATTGTCGTGTTCGCAGTGCTGCCTTGGGTAACACCATGGTTTAATAGGCGGTTTGGCAATCGGCCGTCCGAAATTGAAATTAAATACCTGCTGTTCTTTCTCTTGGCTTTGGGCGCATTGGCTGGCTGGGCTGATAGCGAAGCGGTGCTACCGGCTTACATCATCGGCATGGTGTTAGCCGGCACGGTCGGAAAGGACCACGCTTTAATTCGTCGGATGCGCGCCATGACTTTCGGACTGATGACGCCGTTTTATTTCATCCGCGCCGGCGCGTTTGTTTCAATACCAGCGCTAATCGCCGCGCCGTTTGCATTCTTCTTCATGCTTGCTGCCAAATTGGTAAGCAAGTTCACTGGCGTCTATCCAGTTACGCGCGCGTTTAAGACGCCCAATCCGGAAGCCATGTACACGACGCTTCTGATGTCTACGGGGCTGACCTTCGGTACAATTTCATCGTTGTTCGGCCTGTCGCACGGTATTATCACTCAGGCTCAATACTCCATCCTCGTCGCCGGCGTGATCGGCAGTGCCGTAGTGCCGACGTTGATAGCTAACGCTTTTTATTTACCTCACCATCTGCTTCCGGAGCCAGAACCGAAACAGGCTCCAGCACCCGCCGTCAGCAGAACGCCGCTAGAAACGGCCGCGGTTAAGAGCGATTAGGGTGGAGGCGCGCATGTTCGAAAAAATTCTTTGCGCCAACGACGGCTCAGAGCGCGCATTCCGCGCTTTAGCAATGGCAACCAAGCTTGCCAAGGAAAATCACTCCGAGCTTCACATGGTCTCGGTCGAAGAAATCGACTATATGCCCGAATTTATAGAGGAGGTGAGAGAGGAGATCGGTACTGCTGCGCGTCGTTTCCACAAAGTCATCAACCAGGCGCGCGAGATGACCGAAAAAGCACGCGTAAACCTCCACACGCACGTGTTGGCGGGCCACCCAGTACGCGACATCGTCGGGCTTGCGGCCGAATTGAAAGCGGACCTTCTCGTGATCGGCTCGGCGGGACATTCGGAAGTTTACGAACGGATGCTCGGTAGTCGAGCCGACCGAATTGTTCATCTCGCGGGTTGTCCCGTCCTCGTCGTCAGATAAGAAAATCGCGCTGTCGTTTTCGACGAGGTGATCATGGCGCGCTTCCTGATTGCTTTATGATCGATTTTACAGCATCATTATGCAAAACTGCAAAAAACGAAAAATAGATCAAAAGCACGGGGAGGATGCCGGATGTTCACGAGAATCCTGCATGCCAACGACGGGTCGGATCACGCCTTCAACGCCCTGAAGCTAGCGCTGCGTATGGCCAAGAGGGACGCGGCGGAGCTGCACATGGTCTCTGTTGAAGAGCGAG
>DATDHE010000367.1:0-13266 GCA_036521695.1 Candidatus Acidiferrum sp.
GATTTTGGGTAAATGATCGGCCGCTTGCTTGAAGTGACGAGGAAAACAATTCCGGGGCTGACTGCGCAGGGAAGGAACGAAGCGATGTGGCCTGCATTTGCCAAAGAGCTGAAACCTCTGCCACCAATACCATATAATTTAAGGACTTAGAGTCAGTAAGGTTGGGTTTCGAATCGCCCAGTGATGAGAACTCCTTGCGGGCCACTTTTTGGTGTTATCGGTGGGAGTGGATCGCTCGGGCGTACGACACTTTTAAATGAGGTTTACGAATTTAGCTATTTCCTTAAGCATTTAATCCATGGCCTATTGAGGATTGGCAGCCCTGTTGCACAAAAATCGGCCAGGGGGCCTGGGTGGGTAAGGCTAGCGATCTTCGCGCTTGTATTCCTCGTTGCAAGCTTCCGGTACCGACGGAACTTGATTCGGTGGGCCTGTGTGTCCACCACTTCACTTTGAGCGTAGAGGAGGCGTGTGCTGAGATGCATCGCCAACTTGCATTGCGCAAAGCGACCGTTGAACGCCGTTCGGAGATGACTATGTATGTTAGGGAATGCGCTCAGCTCCTCGCCCGCGTCACCAGCAACCTGTGCTTATCGGATGACCTGAAAAGACGTATCCTCTGCACTTTCCTATCCCTGATGAATCTAAGAGAGATCCTGGAGCGCGCCCCAAGCGGTCACGCATCCGAAATACGAGCTCTTGACCCAGGACTATTCCCAACCCATGCTACGGTGCCTAGTTGGCGAAACTCCGAATAGAATGCCAGCCTGCGTTCTACAGTGTGAAGGCTGTTCCAGATTTGGGTCTTTTTTGATCCACGAAGGCGAACTGCTCGAGGCCCGGAAGAAACAACACATCCAGCGGCACTGTCACACTTGCCATAGAACCACCAACTGGACTCTCGCGTTGCCGGAGCGGCGCCAAGGTCACGAGCGACGAAGAGACCAAGACCGCTGGGCAACAGAACAGGAATCGAGACACTAGCCGCAGCGTGCCGACCGCTCACCGCGACCGGCATTGAGATTTGGGTAACTATCGAGACGGATAAGTCGTCTGAGCAGAGATATCAGCATCTCCCCCTAAACATCAAGTGCTCCATTGACTTAGGTTTAGCCGCTGTGTTACCGATAAGTGCGCTCTCTTGGGTGCTATTTGCCTCCAGGAGTGCGACACGAATGGGCACAGACCCTAAGCACCTTGAAATCACGCTGGAAACGCAAGTCGAGAGCGTAAATCTCGCTGAGGAGATGTGTATCCGCGTAGCCGAAGCCGCGGGCTTCGGCGAGGACGATTGCTACAAGATCGGGATGAGCGTGCGCGAGGGCGTCATCAACGCATTTCACTATGGCAATCAAGAGCGCCCGGAAAAGAAAATTCATCTAGCGGTCGATCTCACCGGCGAAAAAATGGTCATCCACGTGCTTGACGAAGGCAGTGGTTTCACCCTCGCCAATGTGCCGGATCCACTCGCCGAAGAAAACCTTCTCAGCACTTCCGGCCGTGGAATCTTTCTGATGCGCGCATTTATGGACGAATTCGACGTCGTACCGGGACGCACCGGCGGCGCGGAAATTGTAATGGCGAAAAAGCTGCCCCTGCAGGATAACCAGGGAACGAATGGCCAGGGTGGCCAGGGCGCTTCCCCGCATCAAGGAGCCTAAACGAAATTATGCCCCTGCGCGCAACGCATCGAGATGCTGGTCAATCCACTGTGGTGGACCTCAGCGGCAAAATCACTTTAGGAGAAGGCAGCGCCCTGCTGCGAAAAACTGTCCGCGGGCTGTTAGATGATAAACGCACCCACATCGTGCTAAATCTTGCGGACGTGGACTACATCGACAGCTCCGGCATCGGCGAACTCGTCAGCGCGTACACAACTGTCAAAGGTCGCGGCGGCGAACTCAAACTCTTGCACCTTACAAAAAAAGTGCACGATCTGCTCCAGCTCACAAAGCTCTACACCGTCTTCGACGTATATACCGAGGAGAGCGCTGCCCTGAGCAGTTTCCAGTAATCTGCCCTGCACCAAAGCAAGATGCCGCCACCTTTGCTATCCGCCGCTCGCATCCCGCGGCTTCCTGCGGCACAATTCGTTTATGGCCATTCACACCACATCCGTGCGAAACGGTTCCGATACCGCTTGGATTGTCGAACGGGCAAGCGCTCTCGGGTTTGACCTTTGTGGGGTCGTGCGCGCAGAGAAGTTTCCCGAGCTGGACCTTGCGCCAGAATGGCTCGCACGTGGTTACGCTGGTGAGATGAAATATCTCGCAGACGAGCGCCGCATCAACCCGCAAAGCGTCATGCCCGGCATCTGCAGCGTAATCGTCTGTGCTTTGAACTACAACTCCTCCGCGCCACGATCGATGGATGCGTTTATCCCGAAGGGAACCGATCCGCACGGCTGGATCTCCCGCTACGCCTGGGGCCAGGACTACCACGAATTCCTCCAGCAGAAGCTCCAAACCTTGGCGAGCATCCTCCCTGAACGGTTCAGTGAACCCCACGAAGCGCGCATCTACGCAGACACCGGCCCCCTGAATGAGCGCGTCTTTGCCAAACACGCCGGCCTCGGTTGGCTCGGAAAAAACACGCTGTTACTGAACGCCAAATTCGGCTCCTGGTTTTTTCTCGGCGTGATTCTTACAACCCTCGATATTCCTCCCACGCTCGGTCCAGCCGAATCGGCTCCGCCAGATCTTTGCGGCTCTTGCACAAAATGTATCGATGCCTGCCCCACCGGAGCGCTCGTCGAGCCCTATGTGATGGATGCACGCCTGTGCATCTCCTATTTGACAATCGAACTTCGCGGGAACATTCCGGAAGACTTGCGCGAACCCATGGGCCGCCACGTCTTCGGCTGCGACATTTGCCAGGACGTCTGCCCCTGGAATCGCCGTGCTCCAGTGACCCAAGCTGCGGGGTTTCAGCCAAGAACTTTTCCACAGCCTACAAATGGTCAATCCACTGAGTCGGCTGCTACCGTCGTGGAACGGAAGGAAGAGGAATCCCTCTTCCTTCCGCGCTTAGAGTGGCTTGCGGCAATGAGCGAAAACCAATTCCGCACCGTCTTTCGCGGAAGCCCGGTCAAACGAACAAAGTGGCGCGGCTTGGTGCGCAACGCCTGCATCGCCCTTGGCAATTCCGCTCCCCCGCCTGGCACGGCCCAGCATGAAAGGATCGGCAAACTCCTAACTCATCTTTCAGCCTCGCGCGAGCCGCTGATCGCCGAATCTGCCCAATGGGCTCTTTCGCGCATCTAATAATCGCGGCGCGTTCTTAGCGTTCAACACTGCTGCTTAGAGGCATCGCTGGGACTTTTCGACAATGAGCAGTATGGAACAGTTGGCTGATAGAACGGTATGATACAGTGGCCTGGTTGGCCAGCTTCCTCGAAGCAGGAGTTCCCCATGAATCGCCGGAATTTCCTGGTGAATACCGGTATTATCGGTGCGGGATTGCTTGGAGCGGGCAGCGGTGCTTCTGCGGTTTTGCGCTCCGACACCGCATCAGATTTTGCATCAAATCTCAAACAGGAGGAAAAACCCGTGGCATTTACCGTCCCACCGTTGCCTTACTCATTCGACGCACTCGAACCCTACATCGATGCCAAGACCATGGAAATTCATCACGACAAACACCATGGCGCCTACGTCACCAACTTGAACAAAGCGCTCGATGGCCACGCTGATCTCCAGGCCAAATCGCTGGAAGATCTTCTGAAGAATCTCGACTCCATTCCGGAGAGCATTCGCGCGCAGGTCCGCAACAATGCCGGCGGCCACTGGAACCATTCGCTCTTCTGGACCCAGATGAAGAAGGGCGGCAGTGGAGAACCAACCGGCGATCTCGGCTCGGCCATCGCTTCGACTTTTGGATCCTTCGCTGCCTTCCAGGAAAAATTCGCCGCCGCTGGACTTGGTCGCTTCGGTTCCGGATGGGCTTGGCTTATCGTCAAGGATGGCCGGCTCGCTATCGATTCGACCCCGAATCAGGACACACCATTTATGCTCGGCGCCAAAGCCGTACTGGGTATTGATGTTTGGGAGCACGCTTATTACCTGAAATATCAGAACGTGCGCGGCGACTACATCAAGGCTTGGTGGAACGTAGTCAACTGGGACTCCGCCGCCCAGCATTACGCAGCTGCAAAGAAGTAATCAACGACACAGTACATCCGCAGAAAACACTAAGGCCCGGTTCGATTTCATCGTTCCGGGCCTTTGCGTATTCCCTAATTTGTTGCCAATGAGTTTGGATTACGCCATTAGTTGCCGTTTTGCCAGCGGAATAATCGCGCCGCCACGAGAGCCGTCGTTATAACTCTGCGGTACCGGCCCAAATGTGCGCGCTTCCCTCGTTGCGACGGGCAACGGCATCGGCATCGGGCCAATGGTATTGAGCGAGGCTTCGCGCACCAACTCCATACGCCCTCGCACGCGGAACTTGGCAAGCAACGAGGACACGTGAAATTTCACCGTGCGCTCGGAAAGATTCAAAGTCGCGGCAATTTCTTTGTTGGCCAAGCTCTTCATTACGCCGCCGAGCACTTCCTCTTCGCGGCGCGTGAGCTTCACGGGACTCCCGACGGAGTGTCCCGCCTGCAGCAGTTTTTCCGCCTTTTCGGTCAGGCCTTCCAAAAGGTCATTTTCCGCCTTAACCATCACCACATAATCGTTCGGCGTCTGCCCTCTCACCATGCAGTGCATCGCCAGAAGACCGGCGGCTTGGTCCACGGGAAAACATCCGTCAGGGCCTGCCTCCACGTGAAAATGAGTTACGCCAGTGTTTTTTTCATAGAAATAATAATGATCGCGAGGAATTGCTGGGCGGGGACTGTTCAAAGAATGATGCTGTTCACTTCTGCGGATAAGCTTCACACGCACCCCTCAGTATGCAGCCTCGTGGGACAACCGAAGCTTTTTTCTTTAGATTGAACCTCCCTTAGGAGGCCAGCTGCATTGCGTAGGCAAGCGGCCAGGTAAGAAGCCATAACAGAGGGCGGTGCACCCGGTGCCTGGACCCTCAGAAAAGCACACCGAGCTGCGAGAAGGAACTCCCTGCCAGTTCGCCTGCGTTGTGACACCGAACCAATTGATTTATGCATTTTCCTCACCGAATGGCCGAGAATTACAACTCGTTCAGAACAGGAGTACTTAGGCGGGATATGAGGATCGATGGGGATGCATTTACGCGTAGGAATTGCACGGTAGGCGAAATTTTTCCATGAGTTCTCAGCCCGGCGCAAAGCAAAGGTCAATTTTGGAACAAGGAAGCACAGATCCCGGGCGAATAAATCTTGGCCACACTAAGAGATTTGTCTGCTTTAGGCCCATGATTTGCTCCAGTTTGTGGAAAACTTCTCTGACCTCGACTAGGATTCTTTTCTCCTTCAATACGAGATAATGCGGGTCTGTTCTGGCGCGATCAGTTCGTAGGTAATGCCTCGCCAACGTATCTTGCGCGTGATAAGTGAACTGATGAAATTCACCAGGTATAAAAATGGGATGAAGACCGTCAAGAGCACATAGATCCACGCCTGCCCCGCGATTTGCGAGCGGTATGCGGGCAAGACTTCCGACACGCCGGCCGCTCGCAGCGCTCCTCGAATCATCGAAAGCAACACCGGCAAGAAAGTGAGCGCCGCCAAATGAAACGCCGGCCGCGTCGCCAGGAAATCGCTAAGCGTCAGTATCGTTCCGAGAGCGAGCGACAGACAGAAGAGCAGGTGAGTCCCGGCGGCCATCCCCCATATTTTATTCGCGTACACGCGCGTGATCAGGACTTGCCTGTTTGTAAATTCCATTAAACCGGTGAAATCTATCTCGACAAAAGAAGGCACTATACATTCCGGCAAAAAAACAATGGAGCGGTTCGCCCGCTCCAGCGCGCGCGTCATCGAATAATCATCGCTCACCGAATGTTGCCATTCCTCTACCACTCCGGATTGGTCGAAGACGTTCCGCCGTATTGCCGTGCCTCCGCCCCAGCAGAAATTCTTTCCTTTTTCGCTGAGCATGCTGACGATCGGAGCGTTCCACGCCGCGAGCAGCGCCGTCGCCAGATTGCTCCGGTTCGGAATCAGCCAGCGCATGGTGGTCGTGGCCCCGATCCGGGAATCAGCAAGCGGCGCAACCATGCGATGCAGCCAGTTTTTTCCGGGACGCCCGTCCGAGTCCACAAAAGTGAGCACGTCGAATTCCCCATCCAATTGCGCGATCCCCACGCGCAGATTGTTCACTTTCTCGCCGCACCCATCCGGCTTCTCCGTAATCACCAAATGCGCTTTCGCGCGGGACGACGAGACAACGCGCTTCACGATGTTGTAGGCCGGATCGCTGGGTGAAGCGATCAGAAAGAAAATCTCGTAATTTTGATAATTGAATTCGGTAAGCGAAACCAGGTTTCGCTCAAGCGCCGCTTCGATTCCCTTGCACGGGCACAGCACCGCGACCTTCGGCGAATAAAATCCCGGATCCGTGTGCATGCGCCGCCGCGCATAGCCCAGCCACTGCACTCCCAATCCCATCAAATAGAGACCGAGAAGGATCTGCGAAATCGCCAGAAAATAGAATAAGATTTCCACGTATTTCGAGAATAACAGACAGACTGCGCTCGCGCATGGCCGCGTGCGCGGGTAGAATCGCACAGGTAAACGTCCCGTTTAAGGAGACATGTATGCCCATTCGTGTGGACTTCAGCATGGTGACGACCGCAACCGAACTCGCCGGTTACCGCATCGTTCGCAATTTTGGGATCGTGCGTGGCATCATCGTCCGCTCGCGCAGCGTCATCGGGAACCTCGGCGCGGCCTTGCAAACCATCGTCGGCGGAAACATCACCATTCTCACAAATCTTTGCGAGAAAACTCGCGAAGACGCCTACGAATTGCTCCTGCAACATGCTGGCGAACACGGAGCGAATGCCGTCATCGGCATGCGTTACGACGCCACGGAAGTCATGCAGGGCGTCACGGAAGTGTTGGCCTACGGTACAGCGGTACAAGTCGAGCGCATCTCGTAATTTTCGCCGGGAGCGTTCGCCTCTGCTCGCAGCGGCCCTCTGGCAATGGTAGAATCTCGCCTCCTATGTACTGCTCTTCCTGCGGCGCACAGGTTTCTTCCACCGGACGGTTCTGCTCCACCTGTGGCGGAGCACTCGATCTCAACCTGGCGCCGACCATCGATTCGAATGATCTGAGCGCCGAGCAGGAGACGATTGCGCCGCCCGGACCTCCCGCGACGCCTCGCAAACCTTCCTCCGCTCCAACCCCGTCGCGCCCTCCGCTTATGCCTTCCAGTGACGGCGCCAGCGTGAAACTGACAAGTTCCGATCCCATCGGTGGCGGGCGCTTCACGCCGGGGCAGATGATTGCCGAGCGTTATCGCATCGTCGCCATAGCTGGCCGCGGCGGAATGGGTGAAGTCTATCGCGCAGAAGATCTGAAACTGGGCCAAGTCGTCGCCATCAAGTTTCTTCCCGAGAGCCTCTCACAAGACGCCACCACTCTGGCGCGATTTCATTCCGAAGTGCGCATCGCACGCCAAGTTTCCCATCCCAACGTCTGCCGCGTATTCGATATCGGCGATGCCGATGGCATGCCGTTTCTTTCCATGGAATACGTCGATGGTGAGGATCTTGCCTCCGTCGTTCGCCGCATCGGCAGGCTTTCTCCCGATAAGGCTACCGAAGTCGCCCGCCAGATTTGCGCAGGGCTTGCTGCGGCCCACGAGCGCGGCGTCATTCATCGCGACCTCAAGCCCGCCAATGTCATGCTCGACGGCGCCGGAAAAATTCGCATCAGCGATTTTGGTCTCGCCGGAATCGCCGCAAGCATTCAGGGCGCGGACATTCGCGCCGGCACGCCCGCCTACATGGCCCCGGAACAGCTCGCCGGAAAAGAAGTCACCACCAAAAGTGACATCTATTCGCTCGGCCTGATTCTCTACGAAATCCTCACAGGAAAACGTGCTTTTGATGCTTCGACGCTTCCCGAACTCATAAAGCTCCGCGAACAAGGCACAATAACCAATCCTTCCACCCTCGTTCGAGATCTCGATCCGCTCATCGAACGCGTCATTCTGCGCTGCTTGGAACTTGATCCCGCGAAGCGTCCCGTATCGGCCTTGCAAGTGGCCGCCGCGCTTCCCGGTGGCGATCCCCTGGCCGCCGCATTAGCCGCCGGTGAAACGCCCTCACCGGAGATGGTCGCGGCCGCGGGCGCCACCGAAGGCGTTCATCCCGCTCTCGCTTTGGGCCTTCTGCTCGCGGTGCTCGCGGGATTGATCGTTTTTCTTTTCGCGCACGACCGCACTCAGCTCATCAATAAAGTCACTCTAGATATCCCCACGGATGTGCTCATCCACAAGGCCGGCCAGGTTATCCGAAGCCTGGGCTATGACGCGCCTCCGGCAGACACTGCCTTCGACTTTATCGCGGACGGAACCTACCTCCAATACATTCAAGACCACGACAAGACACCCCAGCGCTGGAATTCTCTGGGCGACGATCGTCCTGCCGCCATGCAATTCTGGTTTCGCCAAAGCCCTCGCGAGATGCGCCCGCAAAGATTCTTTTCCTCTGGCGGCGCCGGTAAGGTCACGACTTTCGATCCGCCAATGGTCGTAACCGGCATGATTAATTTAGCCCTCGATACGCGTGGCCGCCTCATCCATTTTGAAGCCGTGTCGCCGCAAAAAGATTCTCCCGCCGGCAGCCAGCCAGTCCCTGATTGGGGACGCTTGTTTTCCGCTGCTGAGCTAGACGCTGCAGCTTTTCACCCCGTCGATTCGGAGTGGACACCGCTGGCTTGGGGTGATGCTCGCGCGGCATGGATCGGTTCCGTTCCTGGTCACCCAGACATTTCCCTGCGCGTCGAAGCGGCGTCGTACCGCGGCAAACCAATCTACTTCGATCTAATTTATCCCTGGGTCACTCCGGACCGCAGCGTCCCTTTCTCACCAACTCGCCAGCAGAAGATCGCCGTGTTCATCGTCGTGACCCTTTTCCTGGGGATCGTCATTAGCAGCGTCTTCATTGTCCGCTACAACCTGCGTCATAAGCGCGGAGACACACGCGGCGCACTCCGGCTCGGGACCTTTATCTTCGTGACTTTCATGACGATGTGGCTGTTCCGCGCGCACCACGTCGCTTCTCTCAACGAACTCGATCTCATCCTGATCGCCTTCGCTTGGGGGTTGCTGTATACCGCGCTGGTGGTTGTGCTCTATCTTGCGCTCGAGCCCTTGGTCCGCCGCAAAGCGCCGGAAACTCTGATCGGTTGGAGCCGCCTTCTCGCCGGCCAATTTCGCGACCCTCTCGTGGGCCGCGACCTTCTCATCGGCGCCGTCTACGGTGTCGTGCTCGTGCTCTATGAGATTTGCGACAACTTCGTGCTCCCGCTGCTCGGTAAGCTCCCGCCTGTTCCCGGCGTCGTTGCAGGAGAATCCTTGCTGGGCATGCGCATGGCAATTGGCCTTCTGCTCTTTTACATCCTTTATTTCGTGTTCTACTCGCTGGCGGTTTTTTTCGTGCTATCTCTTCTACGTTTGATCCTTCGCAAAGACGCCCTTGCTTTCGTCGTTCTCGTTCTGCTGGGCGCGCTCTCCAGTTGGGGTGGAGAATACAAGGTCATCGATTTTGTGGCACTGGGTTTGATCTACGTGTCCTTCTTGTTCGTCCTGAAACGCTTCGGCCTATTGGTCCTTGTCGTCGGATTGGTTGTCCAGAATGTCCTGCTCGTGCTCCCCACCACCGCCCGCTTGTCTCAGTGGTATGCCGCTCCCGCGCTGGTCGGCTTGATCGCGGTCGCTGCGGGAGCGTTTTATGGATTCCAGACCGCGCGGGCAGGGAAGCCGCTTTTCAGCGGCGGCATGTTCGAGTCTTAACGCTTCAGGCGCGCCGGTGCGGTCTCTTGTCTATGCAAAACGGAGCCGGTGACATGCGCCGCGAGGTTTTCCAATTCGTTGAGTGCGCGGCTCGCCGCCACTCGTGCCTTCTCCAGGAAGGAAGAGTCCAGAAGAAACGCGCAACGGTCGACGAAGGGATGGTTAGCCGCCTCAAACGGCTTGCGCGTACGCCGCGACGAGCTGTTTCGCGCCAGCAGATCCTCGTACATTTGCAAATCGGTTTGAAAGTCGAGGGCGTCTCCCGCGCTCCATTTCTGCTGCCGTGTCAGTGCCGCCAGGAATTTCCTACGAAATGCCACGCCGTCCTTTCGCAACATCGGCCGCGGTTTCGCCCTGCCGGCCGGCAGCGGTTCAGCGTATGTGATCTCCAACGCGCGCGCCGTCACCGCCAACAACGCTTCCCTGTGCAGCAATTCGAGCAAATCGCGGTATAGCGAAGCGTGCACCTGCAATGCGTGCCGTCCGTGCTCCACCACATACGAATCCACAAATCGCGGAACAATCCGGTCACGCTGCAACCCTTCCGTCAACCGCTGCGCCAACTCAGCAGGCGCATCCGTCGTAGTCTGTTTTTCGCGAGTCATCGTCCATTCTTGTAGGGGCGCGATACATCCTGCCCGTGTGTCGTCGAAAACCATGTTAGCAGGAGTTGCTTTACACTCACGGCGCCCAAAACAAAAAGCCCAGCGAAACAGACTAGTTTCGCTGGGCTTCTCTTCGTTTAACTTCAGCATGGTGTGACCCGACATGCGCGATCCACTACTCATACGCACCGTTCACTACCCAATCAATGAATCGCCCGCGGACTTTCCGGGCCGACTCGCTTCGGTTTCGGTTCTGGCTGCGGCACGATCGGTGGCACCACCGCTTCCTTGGACAGCGCGTGCTCCAGCACCTCATCGAGGTTGCGCACGTAAGTGATCTTCATATCGCCGAGAATATCCGGTGGAAGATCCGCTACGGCGTTCGGCTCGTTGTCTGCCGGCAACAGCACTTCGGTAATTCCGGCGCGCTTTGCGCCAAGGACTTTCTCTTTCACGCCACCGATTGGCAGCACAACGCCGGAGAGGGTCATCTCACCGGTCATCGCCAGCCGGTCGCGCACGGGCCGCCCCGTGAGCAAGCTAATCAACGCCGTCACCATCGCAGCTCCAGCGGACGGGCCATCCTTCGGCACGCCGCCTGAAGGAACGTGAATGTGAATGTCGTGTTTGCGGAAGAAGTCCGGATCGATTCCGTATCGTTCCGCATTCGCACGCGTCCACGTCAACGCCGCGGTCATCGACTCTTGCATGACCTCGCCGAGGTGCCCGGTCATCGTGAACTGCTTCCCTCCGCGCATGCGGCTGGCTTCGATGAACACTATGTCTCCGCCGACCGGTGTCCACACCAGGCCAACAGCCACGCCAGGTTGCTTGACGCGCTCCACGACCTCTTTTTCCGCCCGGAACTTGGGCACTCCCAGGTATTCGCGGACGATTTCAGGGGTTACTTCCATCTTCTCCAAGCTGCCTTCGGCGATCTTCCGCGCTTGTTTGCGTGTGATCGTCGCGATCTCCCGCTCAAGGTTTCTCACGCCGGCTTCCCGAGTGAAGCTGTGGATGATTTCCCGCAGCGCATCGTCCGAGAATTCAATCTGCTCTCCCACCTTCAATCCATGTTCCTGCGCTTGCTTGGGGATCAGATATTTGTGCGCAATATGAACCTTTTCTTCACCCGTGTATCCGGCCAGTTCGATGATCTCCATGCGGTCTCGCAACGGTTCCGGTATGGGATCCATCCAGTTCGCCGTGGCGATAAACAGCACTTTCGACAAATCGAACGGCACGTCAAGGTAGTGATCGCGGAATGCATTGTTCTGCTCCGGATCGAGCACTTCCATCAACGCCGAAGACGGATCGCCTCGGAAATCACGGCCCAGCTTGTCGACTTCGTCGAGCATCATCACTGGATCGTTCGATTCCGCTCGCTTCAGCCCTTGAATAATCTGCCCCGGCAGCGCGCCAATGTACGTGCGCCGATGGCCGCGGATTTCCGCTTCGTCGTGCATGCCGCCCAGGGCGATGCGCACGAATTTGCGACCCAGCGACCGTGCGATGGACTTCCCAAGCGAAGTCTTGCCAACGCCAGGAGGCCCAACGAAACACAGGATCGGCCCCTTCATCCCCGGCTGCAGTTTCTTCACCGCCAGATAGTCGAGAATCCGCTCCTTGACCTTCGCGAGATCATAGTGATCTTCGTCAAGAATCTGCTTTCCCTTGGCGATGTCAATCTCGCTCACACCTGAAGACTTTGCCCACGGCAAAGAAGTCATCCACTCCAGGTACGTGCGTGAAACCATGTATTCCGCGGACGCCGGCGTCATCTTTGCGAGGCGCTTCAATTCGCGGTCGCACTCTTTTTTCGCCTCCGGCGACATCCCCGCCTCTTCCATCTTCTTGCGGAGCTCGTCGATCTCCTGTGTCGAATCGTCGGATTCGCCGAGTTCCTTCTGGATGGCCTTCATCTGTTCGCGCAACAAATACTCACGCTGGTTTTGGCCCACCTGCTCCTGCACCTGTTCGTGAATCTTGGAGCGCAGCTCCAGCACTTCCAGCTCTTTCGACAGTTCGCGAATCAGCATCTCGAGCCGCTTCCGCACGCTAGGTGTTTCGATCAGCTCCTGGCGCAGCAGCGTCGAAAGTGATGGCAAAGTCCCGGCGATAAAGTCCGCCAGGCGTCCTGGGTCTTCAATGTTCAATGCAACGGATTGCAAGTCGTCCGAGAGTTGCGGTGAGTGGCTTACGACGTCGCGAAACAGGTCCTGGGCATTGCGCTGCAGGGCCTCCAGTTCCGCATCCACATCCCCGGTAATTTCGGGCTGAGCTTCCGCCCGTGCGCGCAGGAACGGCCGCAAGCCGATAAGTTCCAGCACATTAACGCGCTGCAAGCCTTCCAGGAAGATAACTACGTTCCCGTTAGGCATTTTGACGGTCTTATGAACCTTCGCCAGCGTACCGACCTTGTGCAGGTCCGCAGCGGCAGGGTCTTCAATCCGGGGGTCTAGCTGCGCCACAACCCCCAACAATTTCTCCTCGCCTTCGAGCGAGTTAACAAGAGCCAGCGAGCTCTCTCGCCCTACCGTCAAAGGCAGTACAGCCCCTGGAAACAAGACCGTATCCCGAACCGGCAGGATCGCGAGAATCTCTGGCACCGTATACTTTTTCTCAGCCATAGTGAGTGTCCCCTAAATCCGGGCGCAGGAGACTGTCCCGCGCTTACCAACGTTAGATGCTGGCTAAAGCAAAAGGGTGCAGCGAGATGCGAATACAAGTAGCATGAAATCTTAGCATATCAGGCTCATATTTTAGCAGTTGTT
>DATDHE010000368.1:0-13951 GCA_036521695.1 Candidatus Acidiferrum sp.
CTGGTGGGCATTGAAGCCATCGGACCGATGCGGTGGTTTCTCGACCTGCTGCAGGAATTGGGAATCGACTGCCAGGTTGGCGACGCCACCAAGATCCGTGCCACGGAGCCTCGCAAGCAGAAACATGATCGACGCGATGCTTGGCAGTCGCGTCAAGCGCTGGAAAGCCAGTAGCGCCTCTTCCAATTGGGCCAGAGACTGGAAATCGTTGGGCGTGAGAACTTTGCGCTGAACGACGGAAAAGTAGATTTCCACTTGGTTGAGCCAACTGGCATGGTTCGGAGTGTGAACCGGAACAATGGAAGGCCAGCGGGCTTGCAGTCGTTGGACGCACTTCTGGCCGCGGTGCACGGAGCAATTATCGATGATCCAAAACACACGTTTGGCAGAGCGATAGGGCTCTTGGTCCATAACCTTACCGATCAAACCATCAAAGTGTTGGATCCCATTCCGGGGTGCGCAGCGACCGAAGATTTTGGCGCGTCGGACGTCCCAGGCGGCGAGGTAGACCCAGGCTCCCTTGCGCTCGTACTCGTGCTCGAT
Source organism: Candidatus Acidiferrum sp. (assembly GCA_036521695.1). Lineage (GTDB taxonomy): Bacteria > Acidobacteriota > Terriglobia > Acidiferrales > UBA7541 > Acidiferrum. The sequence continues at coordinate 544 of DATDHE010000368.1, forward strand.
GCGAGCGGGAATGGCAGGGACGGGCGGAAGCGAAGGGTGCTTCCGGCGGCGTGCTTGAATGCTGGGCTTTTCGTCAGCGGAAAGTACAAAATCCTGGGGACCCAGAGGTTGTCCTTGCCAAACACCCTGGTACAGATCGAGGATAGGAGCCGCCTTTTCCAGAAACAATGGATCGCGCGGGAAAATCCAGCTTCGATAACGCCAAGGTCGAATGGCATCTTGGCTGAGCCAACGCCAGATGGTGGCTCCGCTGATCTCCGCTACCAGCCCCTGAGCGAGAACTTCCTGTCGGATGTCGGCAATCGAGAAGCGCGACAGGGGCAGGCCCTTGCGATGCGGCAGCTCACCAGCGAGAGCTCTTACCTGCACGACGAGACTGGGGGGAAAAGCGGGCCTGACGCCCGCCTCGAGGTTCATCCTCGAGGCCGGGTAAGCGCGCCAGACAGAAGCGCTTGCGCCACTTGCTGACGATCTGGCGTGGCGTGTCCAGTCGCGAGGCAATTACATCATTGGAAAGGCCCTGGGAGGCAAGCAGGACGATTCTGGCGCGAATGACATCGCAATAAGGTGACGTATATTGGCGGGCGATTGACTCTAGATATTGACGTTCGTCCTCAGATAAGACTACACGAAAGGGACTCTGTCGCGGCATCAAAGACCATCCTCCTGATGCCAAGTCTACTAGACATACGACGTTTGAAGCCACCCTAACATACGTCACTGCATTAGCGAATAGGAGTACTAAGCTAGGCCCCAAGGCCGTGCTTGAATAGAGGCAAGGAAGGGACGGGTGTGCCCCTCGCAGCGCAGTTCGAGTTACTGTCTCGCAATAAGAAGCAAGAATATGGGGACGCGAATAGCGCATGGGCCGATGATTAGAGTGCAGCCCGAAAGGCAGAAAAGGTATGGAAGAGACGAAACAGAAGGAACCTGTTGTGTATTCGGGCGAACAGACCGAGATAACCGGGCCGGATTCGCTGCGAAGCACGATAGCGGCTACGGAGTCTTCGGGGACGGAAAAGACCGCCTCGAAGCAAACGCAAGCGCCGCAAAGGGTGGTTGCTCCAGAGATCAGCCAGACCGGGGCGGCTGCGACTATAGTGGAGTTTGGGGAGTTCCTGAAACGCACGAAGCACGTATGGTTGATTGTTGCTGGAGCGGTTTTCGTAATGATGGCGGCGGTCACGGTAGTGTCACGTGTGTCTGAGCGCGCCAGAAACGCACGGAAGAAGCGGCAGGAACGAGCGGCATTAGACGTGATGCCGGAAAACTTGATCGCGCGGTGCGGCCCACCGGCCGAAGACGTGACGAAAGAAATCTATCCCGTGATGGTGCGAACGATAAGCTACCAACGCGGAGAGAACGAAAAAATCGTATTGGAGTTCAGCAGAACGGCAGAGACTAAGAGCGATTGGGTGTTTCTGTCCATGAAAGACCAGGGCGGAACCAGGAGCTTCGAAACGCCGGATGCGAAGATCGCTGCGCTGCCGTGCTTGGATTCGACGAAGTGAACGTTCTTACACCCAAGAACTCCAGGGTAGAGCACTGCGAACCATAGTGCCTCCTACATGCCCCGTCACCTGAAAACTTGAATCGGTCTGTCTCTCGCAAAGCAACCAGTCGATCCGCGCTGCAATCAACCGCTGGGACTTCCCGTGTTGCACCACTTCAGCGCCTACTCACAGTGCATCGTTGGCGTTGCGCTGGCCACGGTGTGCACGTTAGCCAGGTAAGCCGTCGAATTGCTAAACGCGAATGCACTTCCAGTGCAGTTGATGGGTTGCAGACGAACAAAGTTGAAACTCAACGTTGGCGCTAGCTTGGAGCCCTTCGGTTCACTCATAGCTGTATTCACCGTAACAACGAGGTCGTTCACTGCCTTATTGTATGTGTTGACGTTTTCGACCAGCTTGTTGTAGCGGTCTACGACTTGGCTGCGTGCTGATTCACTTTCCAATAAAGCCTTTATCACCACGTTCTGACCTTCTAGAGCGACATCCGCCAAGAGCCCCTCCGCCTGCGAAACAGTCATGGCGTCTTGTAACTGGCGGAGTTCGTAAACCCGTTCGTATTCGATTGTTCCTTGTCTCTCCCTTAGTTCGATGGTGCATTGGGTGTTGGCTATGCCCATTTGCCCACGTCCTCCCTCCACTGCGTACCAACGAATGAACTCAGCGAGCTTGTCCCGCCGTATGGAAATCCTTTGGTATTTGTCCTTCCCGACCATGAAATAATCCACGCCCTCTGCCTGTGTGCCATCCCTGTACTTTTTCATACCCTCGTCGTAGTCGGTCTTGCTGATTTCTTCGTTCTTGTAAATCGCATCTAGGCGAGCCGCCATCCAATTAAATTCGGCGCACGGGTGCGGCTCGTCGGGAATAAACGTCCTTTGCACAGTAGGAGCCTGTATCCTCTGTTGGGCCAGCATCGAGCCGCACATTAGTAAGATCGCTACGGAGATTAGAATCGCTCTCATACTCCGCCTCCTTGAAACTTAGTATGGAATTGCTGCTTCGTTTGAGTCGTCCGCGACGATAAGCAGCGGCATCATAGCACCCTTGAAACTTGTGCGCGGCTAATGGATGTTGCGAACGGGATTGATCGCAGCAGGCTGGCTATTCTCATGGAATATCGCAACTCCACGACTGGCGGGTGGGTGCAAACAGCCGGTCCTCACCTCCTAACGCAGTCCAGCTCGCCCCGGGGTGTAGCAAAATCCCTCCGTGCGTAATATCCCCCCGCGCTCGTTGACTGCGTGTAAACCGGATGGCGACGATTCAAGAACACGCGATGATTCTGAAAGCAATTCGAAATGGACTCGCTGAAGAGCGGATTGCAAAGGTGTTGCGCGTCGATGTTGCGAGCATAAGGTAAAAACGCGATTTGCTGAACGGAATTTGCCAGGAAGCGGCCGAAATACTCAAGACCAAAACCGTCGCACTAGGCGTCTTCGGCGTACTCCGGAAGATGAAACCCATACGACAAATCGAGATGGCGGAACTCTTGAACGCCACGGGTAATTTCTCAGTGCCATACGCCAAAGCACTCTTCGCGGCAACTCCGCCCGAGATGCTTGTAGAGCCAGCAAAACACAAGGCAGTCAAAGGACTGAGCCCGGCGCAAGTCGCGAAAATGGAAAAAGGAACTATTCCGCCGTGCTCCATGGCGACGATGGCCATCGAATCTGTATCTTCCATCGCATAGGTGCCTTTAAGTTCTGAAACACAATGTTCGAGCAAGGCGAGCATCAGCCGTGCCGCTCTCGTGATCAACGCAGCTAAAGGCGGAAAACAGAATTCACCGGGATTCTCGGGATGAATGACCGAACATTGATACGGTTCCGGGTCGATTCCGTGACACTGGACTTTGACTCTCTCTTCCGTTTCCTGCCGGTTCATTTCCGCGTAGATGCCGTAGCTGCTTGCATTTGCCAGGACCTTTCCGAGCATTTTCAATCCGGCATGGGCGTGCGAAGGAACTTGAAATTCAGGTTCTACCCTGACGTAAACGCAGCGGTTTTGGGGTCCCAAATCTCCACTCCGCCTGTCCAGGTAGCCGGTTACCAGGCACTGGTATAACTCACGGACACGAGCGAGGCTGGGCGGTGCAAAACTTTGGAATCGCGGATAACGCAGGTTAGAATTGGTGCCCCATGAAAATCGCCTTCCGTTCACTGCTCTCGTTTTTTTCTATTGCTGTTGCAACAGCCTGTGCCGTTTTTCTGATTTCCTCGTTGCATGCGGCAACCGCTCAGGCACCCAACTGCTCAGGGCTCGACCGCGAGATTCCCTCGGTCGATAGCGTGGAGCAGCAGGCGGTCCTGGCGCCTGTAACGCAATTGTTTGATGGCATGGCGAAACGCGACGCCGCGACGATTAAGAAACCGTTGCTGAGCGGCGGCACGATGGTGCTGATGAGGGACGGCAAGCCGAGTCAGATGACTTTTGAAGATTTTGCGGACCGGGTAGGAAAACCTGGAACCACGCAGATTCAGGAGCGAATTCATGATCCGTTAGTGCGGATCGATCACGATCTGGCGGTGGTGTGGGCTCCTTTCGAGTTTTTGATGGATGGCCAGGTGGACCACTGCGGGACGGACTTGTTCAATCTTGTTCGTACGGATGGTAAATGGGTTATTGCCAGCGTCGCAGATACGGGACGGAAGGATTGCGTTCGCAGGTAGACCTAGCTGGCGCTCTTCTTTCACATGCGTCCCGGTGAACCGGACCAGTTGTGGAAACCTGTGATCCTCCCGTGCTCTCGCTGAGCGTGCAACGCGATTTCTGCCGTCACGGGAAGGCGCATCGGTTCGTTGCCGCTTTCCAGGCAAAGCTTTTTCTGCGGCTAGGAGGCTGGGATCGAAGTCCTTTACTTCCACGAATTCAGGCAAGACATCGCTGCGACTTTTTCCTCGGGACTCTCGTAGCTTTTGCCGTTGACGTCTGTCATTGAAAGAAATACCCAGTCGCTATTTTCCTCCGCGGTCCGGCTGAATTGGAGAACATACGTTTCCCTCGACCCGATCTGGTAAGTCATGGTCCGTATCAGGACCGGATACACTTCCCGAGTGACGTCTTCCACCGGCTGGCCGCACCGCGCCAGTAGATGTTCTGGCGTAACGCTCGCGACGGCTCGTTCGTGGCGCCGTTCGCGGGACTTGCTGAACCACTCGAATCCGCGCTGCAGCAACGTGATTACTAAAATTAATCCGACAATCGCCCCTACAACCATCAGCCAGACGCGCTTGGTCTGGTTGACAAATGTGACAAAATCACGCGCTGGCGAAGCTCCGTAGTTTTCGGGTGCAATGGTGACTGGCGAACAGCGCGATTGCGCCGATTCTGGCGCAGCCTTACCTGCGAGATACTCTGCGATTTCCTTGGCCTCGGCCTGTCTCTCAGCCGCAGCGGCCTCTGTTAGGCCGGGTGGATAGGCTGGCTTCCGATTGTTTTGGTCCACGGTTTCACCTGCTTTCTTGGGCTGTACTTCATCATCATCCCAGGCGGCTCAGGCTGCGCCGTGTTCTTAACGGATATTCCCAGAACGTAAGCCTGCACTTTCGGGCAGGTTCTTCGGTTTGACTGACTCACCCAAGCGTGCTCACGTCTCGGATGGCAACACTATGAGTTCAGTCTCACGCCCACCATTCGTCTCGGATAGTCGGCCACTCTCCAGGAAAAAACGAGTAAGTCGTTTGTTTCCTGTCACCACTGACAGGGGCCGGGCTGTCCCAGCTCGGAACTGATGGCGCTAAGTCCCGGTAGAAGCCGCTCGGCCCCAGCAATGCACGCATTGGTTTTAAGTGTTCGAAGGGCTAGCGGGCTTGATGTTTTGGTTGAGTCGCAGCACGTTGTTTGGGTCGTACTTTTTCTTGATCTCTACCAGACGAGCATAGTTTGGCCCATAGCCCGAGCGGACCAACTGGTCACTCGTATCGCCCAGTTGGTTGATGTACACTCCACGCGCAAAGGACTGCAAACTGAAACGCGTTGCTTGGACCCAGCCCTCAACATCCGCTTTCTCTGCAGGAGTTTTCCAAACACCTGCGATGTCTATTTCATAACCCGGCTGGCGGAGAGCAAATGCTGTATCAGTCAGATTTACGCGGCTGATGGCTCCGCGCAACGGCACAATGATCACCTTGCAGGTGGGTGGCGCGTTGCTGATTGCTGTCGTAATTGCCGAAATGGCAGCCCCGCTGAGCTCTCGAAGAAAGAGATTTGTCTGGAAGTGCGCCACCGGCGCTGCAAGAAATCCACCGGCTGATTGCGCCTCGAGATAGGGCATAACTCTGACGCTGTCTTCGTGCGGTTTAAGAGTGCGCAGCGGGGCGAGCAAGTCATCCCCGGTTCGCAGATCGCCGCAATAGCAGACATCGACTTTGAGTCTTCGCCCCTGATCGGACGGCAACAACTGGGCGAATGCATCCATCTCATCCGGGGAGGCCGCGAGAAATTTAGCGAAGGCCTGGAGAAGTTCTGGAATATGCCCCGCCGGATAGGTGAGAGCCCCTGACAGGACCTGATCGACTGGATGGAGCTGATACTCCAGCATCGTCGCCACCCCAAAGTTGCCACCTCCCCCACGAATGGCCCAAAAAAGATCCGGGTTGGACTTGGGGCTTGCTTCGATCTGTCTCCCGTCCACGGTCACCACCTGCGCCGACAGCAGGTTGTCACAGGCGGCACCGAGCTTGTCCATCAAGCGACCTTCTCCGCCGCCGAGCGTAAAGCCGGCAATTCCGACGGTTGGGCAACCGCCTGAAGTTGTGGCTAACCCAAAGCGCTGCGTCGCAGTGTCGAGGTCGCGCACGAGAGCTCCGGCTTCGGCGCGGGCCACTCGTTTCCCATTGTCTACCTCAACTCGTTTCATCGCGGAGACGTCAATTACTACGCCGCCGTCGCACATTCCGAACCCGAGCCGGCTGTGGCCTCCAGCGCGCACAGCTACTGCCAAACGATTGGTTTGGCCAAATTCGAGAGTGCGCGCGACATCGGAAGGGCCCGCGCATCGCACGATCACCGCCGGATGCCGATCAAATGCCTGGTTGAAAATTGAGCGTGCCGCATCGTACTCGGAGGCCTCGGGCGTGATTACCTGGCCGACGATGCGAGAAGCCAGCTTACGGATCGCCTCGTCGTCGAGCGGAGCGCCATTCTGTTTATCAGAATCGAAAAGCCCACGCAACCCGCCAAGAGCCCTAAGCGGACATGCGTAGAGTGCAGTGGCAAACGCCGTTTGTCGTGCGAAGCTTCGTCGGGTAATAAGAGCCATGTTCACCTCCGCCGCCTCCACCGTCGGATTCTCGCGGTGAATCGCGGTTAGCTAAGCTAGACTCAGAGGGTAGCACGTAGAGGATCAGTGGTCGTCCTTAAGACCTTCCTCCTGGATGACGAGCAACTCTTGAAAGTTATCCCTGGTCGGGTATCCATCTTCGTACTAGGAGCCAAGTGGGCGGTTTCCGGTTTATCAGGCACACGCCGTGCGCCGGCCATAACTTACTAGCTTCTTTGTTCTCGGAGGGCCACAGTGTCCCGCCGAAAGCTGCAACCAACTGATTGGTCGAGATGGCGCGAATCGGTTGAGGCAATACTTTGCGGTAAAAAGTTCCGTTTACAAAAAAGGCAGCATAAATCGGAGCCTCAGTACCTACAGTACTCCTGAAGGAAGGAACATCCCTGGTCCTGTAGAATCTACATCCTTGAAAGCTTGGCCCTCGGCCCAATTTCGCCTATGCATCTGACTGTATCTGTATAGAAATAAACGAAGTACGCGATTTTTGGGTGATCTGGCGCCCGGCTTGCCGCTTTTTTGTCTGGGTCCCAGCAAAACCTGAGAGAAACCCGGCCTGCTCCAACGTTGAAGTTTGCACCCCAGACTGCAAACACGCGCTCAAGGAGGCGCACTTCATGAGTCAAGTCAGAAATCGCATCCTCGCTGCGACAGTCAGCGCGCTTGTTTTCGGCGCAGTGCTTTCGGCCAAAGGGTCGAAGACTGCCAGAGACGAAAATGATCGTTTGCAGAATTCAGGAACTGTGATGCACGAAATCCTGAACATTCCAGACGACATTCCCCAGGATCTCATTGACAAAGCTCGCTGCGTCGTCGTGATGCCCTCCGTTTTGAAGGCAGCCTTTGTGGTCGGCGGCAGTTACGGCCGCGGCACGATGGTCTGCCGCACGGGTAGAGACTTCCGAGGGCCGTGGGGCGCGCCTGCGATGTACGCCCTGGAAGGCGGCAGCGTCGGCTTGCAGATCGGCGGTGAAGCGACCGACTTCGTCTTCCTCATCATGAACAATCGCGGCGCCAGCAGTCTCTTGCATAGCAAAGTGAAACTCGGCGCCGATATTTCCGCTGCAGCCGGCCCCAAGGGGCGCGACGCTGCGGCTGACACCGACGCCTACATGCGCGCGGAACTCTTGAGCTACTCTCGCGCACGCGGAGTTTTTGCGGGCGTCTCTCTGGAAGGCTCAACGCTTCGCCCTGACAGGGGGGCCAATCGCAAACTGTACGGCGAGTCCGCAACGGCTGCGAGGATCGTCTCTGAACCCGATAGTCATGCTCCCTCTTCAGCGCGTGACTTGATCGCCGCCTTGCAAACTGCATCTCCGGAACTGAAGCATTAACCGCTGCTCCTGGGAGGAGTCGCCACGTCGGCTCCTCTCGCATTTCGACTCGTACGATCCTACCTTGCCAAAATATTTTCGAGCTGTTGGGTCAGCCACCACGCTGGTTCCAAGCGCGGTGAGCCGCACTGCCGGCACGGTTGAGCAGTTTAGTTTCTCAAGAGGATCCCACCCCAAGCTTTCGGGTTAACCTCGGGCTAAGCTCGAGCCTAGTATGACCTTCGGTGGTTAGAGCCGGTTGTTCCGGAGCTGGGCGATTACTTCCCGGTTGCCGAAAATCCACCAAAGAACGGCGAAATCCAAGTTTCGTGAGTGTAATGGCGACTTTTCAACGGTTATAGTGCTTGGAGATACCCGTTTGTCGGGACCTTGCGATCCCTGATGTAAACTCTGGGTGTGTTTGAAAACGTGTCCAAACCTGAGGAACGCGAGAAGACCTACAGGTGTCCCTGCTGTCGCTACAAGACTCTTTATGGGCGCGGCGGGTACGAAATCTGCAAAGTGTGCTTTTGGGAAGATGACGGCCAAGATGATCATGACGCGGACGAGGTGCGTGGGGGGCCATCTGGCGGCGAGCCGATGGTTGCCATCGCTAAATTTGTGCTGGCCCCGGCCGCAGGTAACGCCAACCACCGAACCGCAAAAACCCGCCGGTCCATGATTCAGATTTTATCGCCGAGTTAGGGACCAAAAGCCGTGTAGGTCCTGGGACGGGTTACCGGACAAATGCCGCTGCCTCCCAAGGGCCGGAAAGCCGCCGGGAGAGCACGCAAACGAACGCGAAACGGCCATTCGATAAAATACACCGCGGCATCGGCGGTGGCTAAAATAGTTAGTGCGTTATCGTAAAATGGCTAGGTGACGTGAATTCTTGGGGCTCTGTCTCCCCAGTGAGCCAGATGAGGGCCTATGCCACTTGAAAAGACACGGGTTCTTCCAAATCTGTTTCGATATGTGTGTAGTTCCTGTTCATTCGACTGGCCCAGGACGCCCGTGAAAGAAAGCGAGTTGCCACCTCCCCCGACCCACTCGTGTCGGAATCAGAACCGGACTGACCTGAAGGCAGTTGTCCAAGAACAGGAAACCAGAGACGGAGGCACGAGACCCAAGCCCGTGGCTGTCTGCACGCGATGCGGCATCGTTTCATATATTCCAAGGCTTATTAACGGTCAGTGTGCGCAGATGATCGCAGGGAAGCGATGCGTCGGAGTCAATGGAAGCGCTCTCAACGTTGACGATTGGAAACAATGTGATGCGTGTGCGGGGGCCGGGAGCACAGGAACGGCTCGTTGCGGCCGCTGCGACGGCGCGGGCTGGTTGTACGTGCGGCCAAGACCCAGCGTTCGCTAGTGCCCGATGAGTCGTGGCGGGTTGTCGACGCGCTTGATAAGCAATCTGGGGCGCGGCAAACTCCAGGATAGTTGCGTTAGCGGACATCTGTTCATGAGTCAATTTCACCTGTCCGGTGAGTGATGATCGATGGTTGAAAGAAACAAATCTTTGCAACCGGCTAAACGGCGTGCCGTTCGACGCTGTCCGCTCGTAGCTTCTACGGAGGTGACGGAGCTAAGTTCTGGGACACTACTTTCTGGGCGTTCCTCGGAACTAGGCCTCGGGGGCTGTTATGTCGACTCGCTAAATCCCTTTCCCGAGGGGACGCTCATCGAGTTGAGGATTCTCAGGGATCAGGGCATCTTCGAGACTAAGGCCAGGGTAGTCTACTGCGACCCGGGATTCGGGATGGGCCTGGCCTTTACAGACATGAGGCCCGACCAGCGGTCAAGACTAGAAGCATGGTTAGTCGAGATCGTTAGCCAACTCAGGCCGGTTTCGTAGGTTCACTTCTCCGATGCCGCGTTTACCAGACTATGTGCCGCTAGGCATTCAATGCTGGATGCGAAACTCCGGGTCGCTGGACAACCCCTTCTTATTATTGGCCCGGATGAGCAGCGCGTGGCGGCCAGCATCGAGCCGAATAGACACCAGCTCCAGTTCGCCGAAGCGAACATGGAACAAGCCGGTGCGGTCGGCGCCATCCAGCGTTGCGCGGAAAGAAGAAGTGTCCATCACCGGGTCGTAATAAATCACGACTCCGAGCGTCTTCTCCTCCGCTGGAAGATGGACTTCCGGCGTCAACGGCTGCGCGAAGCTGAACGCACCATGCAGCGGCTGCAGCCCCCCGCTATCAATGTCCATCGTGTATGGGTCGCTCCGGCACACGAAGTTCAGCTCGAAAGAACTTCCAGGGTACCTAGGAATCGTCATTAACCCCGACCCCAGGTCCTGTTGCACCAAACCATCTTTCGGCGAGGACGTTTCGCTGGCGAAGTCGGATTACCGGACATCTCTAACAAATGGATACTGGAACCGGGTAAGGCGCGCCTGAATTTATGGATACATTGCGTTCTAGTTCCTTTGCGAGTGCAACCAACGAAAGCGGGATCTTCCCAGTTTGCTTATTCGGTATTCCAAGGTTCCTCCACCCCTGGACCGCCTTTCCAACAAGCCGAAGCGCCATAATCTTTTGCTAAAGACACGGTCGGGCCTCGGCATCTGGTCCACACTTGGGCGACTACTGTTGACGATCCCACTAACCTGCGACTAGATCCATTCGAGCGCACGGGGATGCCCACTGGAACGGGAGGATCCCTGTTCTACAAAGACTGGCTCGCCTACGAGTGCTGGCGTTTCGTCTTTGTCCAGAAGATGGTACGGAAACTTGCCCAAACGGCGCTTGATTTCCCGCCGATGCAAAAAGGCGCAAGCTTCAACTTGCAAGCGTTGAAAGAAGAACTCGAGAAGCGGATGGCATATGAGGCAGGTGCCCCGTGGAGGGCGCCTGCTGCGGACGCTACCGTCGCCATGTTTCCGGAGCGAAGTCTTCCCTGTGGGACAACATAGCCGCTGAAATTCGTCTCGACACTTCAGCATTCATCGCTGACGGCTGCGGCCGTCGGATAACGACAGTTTACTCGGGTCAAGGAACCGACATTGTTATAGCTAAATCGCGTTCCGCTGTGGTTGCGAAATAGGCCTTGACAGATAAACTCTATATATGTAGACTACTTTTGTGAAGATTCCTAGAATATCCCCGCAAACTCTCCTTGTTCTCGAACGCTTCATCGAACGCCCTGCCTCCTGGCACTACGGCTACGAGCTGAGCCGCGAAACGGGACTTAAGTCCGGCACGCTCTACCCGATTCTCATGCGCCTCGCAAAATTTTCTTTGCTCGAAACCAAGTGGGTAACCACCGAGGATGGCGTTCCTCCGCGTCATACCTACCGCCTCACCCCCAAAGGGGCCGAACTGGCCCGCGCGCAGCAAAAACAGGCGCGAGTCGGATTGCGCCTGCGCCACGGCGCCTTCGGCGGAGGTATAGCATGATCGCCGCCGCCCTGCCGCGCCGCATTGCAACGGCGCTTCTGCAATCGGCGATTTCTATCGCGCCGAACGAGGCACTCGAATGGGGGCACGCCATGCTCGGCGAACTGCGCCACGTAGAAGGGAATTGGTCCGCGTTTTTTTGGTCGCTCGGCAGCGCGGGGGTGCTCGCGAAGCACGCGCTGGTGGCCCTGATTTTTCCAAGTCGAAACCGCCGGACGATTCCTTCCGGCATCGATCTTTTTTCCAAGGAGGGCTCCATGCGCAAACCCGCTCTGGCCGTAATCGCGTCCTGCGTTGTCGCCTCGCTGCTCTTTTTCCTCGCGCCAGTTTTTCGCCAGGCGTTTCGTGTTTCGCTCGCGCAGTGGCACGAAGTCCTCCATGTCGAACGATGGTCCGCTGATGCTGAGACGGGTCCCGAATTGGACGCTCGCGCGAAAGAAGCTGAGCAAAATCGCGATGTGGAGGGCCTTGCGTTCGTCGCTAATCGCCACCCAAATCAAACCCAAAGGGCGCGCCTCGCCGACGAAGCCGTTCATCTCGATCCGCATCTCACCTGGCTCTATGCGGTTGCTGGCATGGGATATCTACCGCCTTCCGAGATAGACCGTCGAATCTCCTTGCTCAAACAATGGGATCCGCAAAACGCGCTTCCCCACTTGCTCGCCGCTCAGAAGATCGGCGTTGGCGTTACGTATAGCAAAGAATTTCCGCTAGGCAAGCTCGAGGAAAACCCAGCCTGGGAAAAGGAAATGAGCGCCGCGTTTCAATCCCCGAAGCTCGACACTTATCTCGACCGTCAAAAGCAGTTGGATCACCGGGTTCTCTCTCGCTATCGCATTGACGACCCGTTTCAGGCCTTCTCTGGTGAGGATTGGTACGGCATTCCCAACTATGGAGTTTGGGACTGCTCTCGTTACGCGCAATCGCTTCTCAAATCCGGCCAAACACTCGAGTCTCGTGGCGATCGCAAAGCCGCGTTAGAAAAATATTGGGAAGTGGCCCGCTTCGGCCAGATGATGGGTGATGGCGCCGGATTCGTATCTATCATGAGAGAGAATATGAAGGAAGCCTACAGTCGGCTCGGAGCGCTCTCTCAAATGGAGGGCAATAGCGCGGCGGCCGCGTTCTACACCTCACTCGCCGATCAGTTCGATAAAGCCGCGGACCAGCAGCGCCTGCTCTTGCGCAACAGGATTCAAGGCAGCGATGTTTCTCATTGGAACGCCTTTTTGGTGCGATTCTCCGGACTGGTGATCCTCTTTTGCGCTGCCCTTTTGTTGCTTTGTGGGCTCGGCGTAGTGATCCGGAACCGCTCGCTCAAGTTAGGTTCGCTTCATCCCAGCCGCGCTACGCTCGCGCTTGGTTTCAGCGCGGCCGTCGGATCGCTGCTTTCCAGCGCCATACTTTTTGTGAGTTACAGACCCTATGCCGAACTCCTTCAGCGTTTCCTGAGTAAGAGTGATGATGCCCAGCTTTTTGAACTTTCGGCCTTCTTCCGCGACACGCAGCTCCCCTTCGGCTCGCAATTCAACCTAGGCCCAAGCTCATGGTACGTGGGCTCGTCGAGGGTTGTATTCTATTTTTGGCTTGGCCTAACGATTCTGTGCGCCCTCGCGCTTTTCATCGCCGTCTTGCGCCACTTCCACCACCGTACGCGTGCCAACGCTACGTCTTAGCTCTAGTTCTGTGACGTGCACTGAGTCGCCTTCCTAGTGCCTGGCAGCCGTAACCGGGTGAAAATGTAAAGTGGATTCGAACACTTTTATGTTAGGACCTTGCGGGGCGCAACTCGACCTGGAGAGTGCGGAGAGTTCTAGTTTGCAAATGGGCATTGTGATGATTTTGGCGTCTTGTCTTTTCGAGTAGTTACGCGATGATAGAAATATCCAGTAGTAGG
>DATDHE010000369.1:0-5458 GCA_036521695.1 Candidatus Acidiferrum sp.
AGATCGGCGCTTTGAACTTCCCCTAGAAAAATAGTGTGATCGCCAGCGATGTAGGCGGCGACGACCCGGCAAACGATTTGGGCAATGCTGTCTTCGAGGAGCGGGACGCCGGCTTGTGTCCAGCGATAGCGAATACCGAGCTTCGCTTCCGCCTCCGAGGTTTGTTCAGACTGCGCAAAATGCACGGACACAGCCTGCTGGTGTTCCTTCAAAACGTTGACGCCGAAGAAGCGGTTTTGCTTGAGAAGAGGCAGGAGATGGCTGCGCTGGTCAACGCAAACGAGAGTGAGGAACGGATCCAGGGAGACGGACGTGAAGGAGTTAGCGGTCATCCCGTACGCCTGGCCGGGAGCACGCGGGGCAGTGATGACAGTAACGCCTGTAGCGAATTGGCCGAGCGCGTGGCGAAAGTCCGTTGCAGTGAGCGGAGCAGTTGTCATGTTCGAAGTTTTTGAAGATACCACACTGTGAGGCACGTTGCGAAAAAGCCGCCCACCCGCCGTGATGGTTTACGGACTGCTCGGTTGCGACGGGCTTTCGATGGTTTGCAGAATACGGACCATTTCGGCCGCGGCGATGTGCTGGTAATCCGGCGCCAGAAGGCCGAACGTTTCCACCGCGTCATATTTGCGCCCGATTCCGCTTGATTGCGTTCCGTTGAGCGCCCAGTAGCTCCAGCTCAAGTTGTTGTCACGAAGATATTGCACAAACCAGCGGAACCATTGTGCGCGATCTCCGCATTGCAGAGTCTGGCATTCCCCGAACTCACCGACCCATAAGGGCACTCCGGGCTCGGTGCGCAGCAAATACCCAGCACGAGCATCGTATGCCTGCTTTAACTCCTCGTAGCTCGGAAACACATGGCCGCCGATTGCATAGGCGTGCGGCGAATAGACGACACGATTCGGGATTTTTAGCATGACGGGCAATTTCCCAAAAGCTGTGAGATCGGTGGAATACTCCGGTCCTTCCACCATCACCAGCAAGTTCGGATTCGCAGCAAGCACGGCATTGCCGCCGCGTTCCGCCGCTGCATGCCAATCCAGATGGGGATCGCCGCCACCCCACCGCGCTCCGCTGCGCAATTCGTTGCGAAGATCGGCGCCGACGACCCAACGCTGATACTTGTAACGCCGAACGATTGCCAGCCAATCCGCCAGCCACTTTTCTTCTGGATATTCCGCGTTGTACCAGAGGCCGTTGCCATCGTCGTCCTTGCAGCACCAGTCCGCTCGGCTCACGTGATCATCGAGAATGAGCATGAGGTGTGCGCGCGCCAGAGCGGCAATCACGGCGTCCATGACTTCCATCGCATGCTTGCCGCGAAATTGCGGATTGGCCTTTACGGCGTAATCGGGCACCACGGGATTGCGCTCCAGCGTTTCATTGGCCCACGGGAGCCGCACCGAATTAACGCCGATTGCGCGGATTTGCGCGATGATCGTGGCAAGCGGCGCGTGGTCCAGTCCGCCGACCACAAATTCTTTCTGGTCGAAGCCGTACCAGTTGACGGAAGTAAGGCGCAACAAATGCCCGGCGGAATCCAGGATGTCGTGGCCGCTGGCGTGCAGCGGCGGACGCACTTGCTGCTGCGACAAAACGGTCGGCGACAGAAATAGAGTCAGCACAGAGAGGAAGAACCCGGCGGTTCGAAATGTTGCAGACATCCGTTTCTCCTGCTTTCTCGTGGGACTTATTTTCAAATCCAGAAAAGGCTATATGACCCGAAACAGCATTTCTTAGCAACGCTTATTGTTAGTTCGACGCACTACTCTTGAAACCAGCAGCCGGGTGAACTAGTCTCCCATCGGTAGCGTGGTTGTGTTACGAGCGGAACAGAATGTTCGACGGCTGCGAGACGGAAGCGGTTCGGGAGGCATTCATGCTACGGCACGAAGCGAACACTGTTCGCGTGTTGTGCGGATTATTGATCGCAGGGGCGATGTCGGTCGCGTGTCTCTCCGCATTTGCACAGAAACCGGAGGTCCCACTCGGCGCTTCGCAGCCCACCATCCTTTACGGCGCTGCCTATTACAACGAGTACATGCCCGCGGACCTGCAGCCCGGCCGCCTGGAAAAAGACGTCGCGCTAATGAAATCTGCGGGAATCAGTGTTGTTCGCATGGGCGAGTCCACCTGGAGTTTGTGGGAACCGAGCGACGGACACTTTGAGTATGCCTGGATGGATCGTGTGGTGGAGGCCATGGGCAAAGCTGGCATCAAGGTGATCATGGGCACGCCGACGTACTCGATACCGGCTTGGATGGCACACGCGCATCCGGAGATTCTGGCGCGGCCGCTCGGCGACGGTTACGTCGGCTATGGCATGCGCCAGAACATGGATTTCGATAATCCCAAGTACCGCTTCTACGCCGAGCGTGTCATCACAAATCTCGTGAGCCATTACAAAGACAATCCCGCCGTAATCGGCTGGCAGATCGACAATGAAACCAGCGGCTACGGCGCCTCGAATCCCGACGTTTTCACTGGATTCGTAGAGCATCTCAAGAAAAAGTTTGGAACCACCGACGCGCTCAACAAGGCCTGGTTCCTCAACTACTGGGGCCAGGACGTGAACGACTGGGCAGACATGCCTACGCGTGACAATGCCACCAGTACCAGTTACAAACTCGAATGGAGCCGCTGGCAGGAGATGCGCGTGGCAAATTTTCTTGGGTGGCAAGCCGCACTGGTCCGCAAGTATCGCCGGCCCGACCAGTTTGTCACCCACGATTTCGGCGGAATGATGGGCGGCGGAACGGATGAGCCCACAGTCGCCGCTGTGCTCGACGCTGTCGCCAACAATCCCTATCATGGGACGCAGGATCACATGGATGGCGCGTGGCAGGCGCTGCAGGGAGATTTTGCGCGCTCGCTGAAGCACACCAACTTTCTCGTGACCGAAACGAACGCGCAAACGCTCGGTTGGGATTCCGCCAGCCAGTTTCCTCCGTACGACGGGCAATTGCGCCTCGACGTTTATACGCATGTATCGAGCGGGGCCAACATGGTCGAGTATTGGCATTGGCACTCGATTCATGCCGGCCAGGAGACCTACTGGAAAGGCGTGCTGAGCCACGACCTCCAGCCGAATCGCGCTTATGCCGAAGTCAGCCGCGTCGCTCACGAACTCCAGAAGATCGGCCCCGAACTGGCCAACATGAAAATCCACAACGACGTCGCGATTCTTTACAGTGTGGATTCCTCGCAGGCCATCGGCTTCATGCCTTTCGAGCGAATGCCGCCATCTGGTTGGGTGCCGGGCAAGGCTTCGCATGGCTACAACACCATTGCCACGCAGCTTCACGACTCGCTCTATTTCGACAATGTGGGCAGCGATTTTGTTTTTCCGAGCACTACCGCTGCTGAGCTCTCGCGATACAAACTGCTTATAGTTCCCTGCCTCTATGTTGCAGACGATGCCCTTTTGAAGAAAATCTCTGACTATGTTCAAAACGGCGGCCACGTCTTGATGACTTTCAAGAGCGGATTCGCGGATGAGAACTCGGCTATTCGCTGGGAGATGGCACCTGGGCCGTTGCGAAAAGCGGCAGGATTTACGTATCAGGAGTTCTCGAATTTGGAAAAGCCGCTAGCTCTGAAAGGCGATCCATTTCACGTTGGCGAAGAGAATAAAGTCAGCACCTGGGCTGAGTTTCTTCAGCTGGAGACGGCGAAGCCTCTCGCATACTACGAACATCCATTCTTCGGCCGCTGGCCCGCGGTGACAACAAATAGCTTCGGCTCAGGAACGCTCACGTATGAAGGCACTGTTTTGTCGGACAAGCTCCAGCAGGTGATCGTTTTAAATGCGCTCAGCGATGCAGGTCTTGCCGGTCCCGACCAGCAGCTACCTTCGAACGTCCGCGTCAAACACGGAGTCAGCGAAGACAGCCACCCACTCCACTACTTTCTAAATTATTCCGGCTCAGCCGCAACGGTGGTCTATTCCTATGCCGCAGGTACTGATCTGTTGACCGGCCAATCGTTCACGCCAGGCCAGCAAGCCAGGATCGCGCCGTGGGATCTGATCATCGTGAAAGAAAAAGCCGAAAACCGCTAACTAGCTCCCGTGGGATGGTATCCGCTTGGCCTAGATGACCTGATGATGTTTCGCGTCTTCGCCAGCTTCCCCAGCCTTCGCACCTGCTAGGAAAAGTCGGAAAGCGGAGCGCAGCCGACCGCTCTCCTCCATTTGACCTGCACGAATGAAAAGTGAATCAAGATCGGACCTGCGGGAGCGCCTAGTTGGGAGCGGCGATTTGAGCATGTCGAGAAAATCCTTAAAGGGCAAGCAGTGCGCGAGCGAGTTTGCGTTTATCTGCGCGCGTCTTCATTACAGTGGGCAGGATGGCAACTTTCATTCCGAGAGCGCGAATGGCGGATTCCTGCGACCCGTCGCGGCGGTCGATGACGAAGGTACCGGTGAAATCGGCGTAGAGCTTGGCGACGGCAGAGGCGGAGGAACCGCAGCCGAGTTGGATGAGCATTTTGTCGCTGGGACCTTTTAGGGATTTGCCCCCGACGATGGGGCAGACGGCGATGACGCTTTCTTTGCGGGCGCGCAATTGCTCTCGAACGCGGGGCACGGCCAGAATCGGGCCAATGCTGATGAGCGGGTTGCTGGGGCAGATGATCACGCGGTCGGCGTCGCAAATGGACTCGAGGACACCGGGAGCGGCGTGAGCGTGTTTTATTCCGGCGAAATGGATGCCGCGGACGCCCGGTTCGGTGCGGTGCTTGATGAGGTATTCCTGGAAATGCATGTTGCCGTCGCGAGTTTCGATGATGGTGGGAATTGGCTGGTCGGACATGGGCAGAATGCGCGACTTCACACCGAGAGCGAGGCGGATGGATTCCGCGGTTTGGCTTAGCGTTTTGCCATGCGCAAGCAAATCCGTGCGGTGAATATGGGTTGCGAGATCGCGATCGCCGAGATTGAACCAGATTTCGCGGCCGTAGATGCCAAGGCGTTTCAGGAAATGAAATGTTTCGCTGCGCATGCCCCAGCCTTTGGCGGGATCGACGACGCCGGCTAGTGTGTAGGTAACGATGTCGAGGTCGGGGGAAATTTTCAAGCCGTGCAGGACGATGTCGTCGCCGGTGTTGACGATGACCGTGAGAGCATGCGGATCCATGGCGCCAGAGAGGCCGAGCAGGAGCTTTGATGCGCCGATACCGCCGGCCAGAGCGGTGACCGAGAGTTTTTTTGTGGGAGACATGGCGAAACAAGGATGCTGGGACGTGGAGATTCATGCAAGCGGAAATCGTTGAGCGTGGGCAAGAAACTAAACTGGACGCAAGGCCGGTACGTTAACGAAAGAGGTCTTCGCCAGCCGAGCGGATAATGCGGGCGGCGGGATCTTGGACGAAGTTGTGGCGATGGCCGCGAATAACTACTACGGGTGTGCCAGCAGATTTGTCCATTAGGAGTCCTGCGGCGGCGGCGAGTTCATCG
>DATDHE010000370.1:0-2759 GCA_036521695.1 Candidatus Acidiferrum sp.
GTTGACGTAGACGATGGCGGCATCGGCGGCGCCGCCGTTGGTGATCCAGGCTTTTGTGCCATTGATGACGTACTTGTCGCCGATCTTGACGGCCTTGGTTTGCAGCGCGGCGGCGTTCGAGCCGGCTTGCGGCTCGGTCAGCGCATAGCAGCCGATTCGTTCGCCGTGCGCAAAGGGTAGAAGGAATTTCTGTTTTTGCTCCGCGCTTCCGTAGCGGTGAATCGGATCGCAGTAGAGCGAATTTTGCACGGAAAGAATCACGCCGGTAGAAGCGCAGCAGCGCGAAATTTCCTCAATAACGATGGTGTAGGCGATATGGTCGAAGCCCGCGCCCCCTTCCGCTTCAGGGAGGGCTATTCCGGCAAGGCCCAGTTCCGCGGCTTTCTGGAAAGTGGCGCGAGGAAAGTGGCCGCTTTCATCGAGTTCTTTGGCTAGCGGGCGGACTTCGGATTCCGCGAACTCGCGCACGGTTTTTTGCAGCAGCGCGTGTTCTTCGGTCAGATCGAGATTCAACGGCGAACTCCTCGCGGCCTATGCACCAGTGTTGAATTCGTGCTCATGGACATTTTAGCGCGCTGCCGAAGCGGGTTCCTCAGCGGCGAGCGCCCTGCGGAGGCGTTCGTAGCTGACCTTCAGTTCTTCCGGGTGGACGCGGGTTTCGCAGGTGACGGTCATGAAATTGGAATCGCCGAACCAGCGGGGAAGAACGTGAAGATGAAGGTGTCCGGCGACGCCAGCACCCGCAGCGCGCCCAAGGTTCATGCCGAGGTTCATGCCGTCGGGGCTGTAATTTGCTCGAAAGGATTTTTCGACGCGCTGTGCGAGCTGCATCATTTCTCCAAGGGCATCGGGGTCACAAAGCGAGAGCTCGGCGACGTGAGCATACGGGACAATCATCACGTGGCCGGAGGTATAGGGAAAGCGATTGAGGATGACGAAGATTTTCGCGCCGCGATACACAATGAGTGTGTTGTCGTCGTCCTTACGCGCAAGGGCGTCGCAGAAAATGCACTCGGGCTGCTGCCCGTGCCTGACTTCCGCCATGTACGGGTAGCGCCAGGGGGTCCAGAGATAGTCCATCGAGAAGCGTCCTCAAGAATAAAGTTGCGCGGACAGCATAACGCAAAACACGGTGCCAGTCGCACGAGCCTCCGCGGTTGTAGGGCGAGTGTCCGCCGAAAAATCCAATTGGCGAGGAATGCCAGAACCGTTTAGGGATGTTTCGCGTCGCCGGAAGCCGGCGCGGCCGAGGTTGCGCCGGCCGAGGCGGCCGCCTCCGAGCTGTTCACGAAATCCTTCAGCTCTTTGCTGGGCTTGAAGAAAGGAATTTTCTTTGGCGGGACTTCGACTTTCTCGCCCGTCTTGGGGTTGCGTCCTACACGGCCGCGGCGTTGCCGCGTGCGGAAACTGCCGAAGCCGCGGATTTCGATTTTGTCGCCATTCTGGAGGGACTCGATGATGCTGTCGAAAATGGTCTCGACGATGGTCTCGGACTCCTTGCGGGGGAGTTCCGTGATGCGCAGGACCTCTTCGATGAGGTCGGCCTTCGTCAGCGTGAGTTGCTTGGTCATCGTGCCTCTTTGCAGGAGCCAGAGTATCGCCCGCAGGTTCTTGTTGCGAAACGGTTTAGAGGGGCGTAACGCGCCCGGTTGCCCCTCTTCCTATCATTAAATTGACCCGCAGGTAAATGAAATTGTGCAGCCCTGATGCCATGCCGCCGGGCTCCCACCCGGGGAACGCAGCCCGGTTTCCGGCAAGAGAACCAGCCAGCCGCCCGCCTTCTAAGGTCTTCCGAGCTTACCGGGCGGACAGCTTGGATTTGAGCGCGTCGCCTATCGTCGCTGTCGAGGAAGTCTTCGACGTGGAGCGGTACTGCTCGATCTCCTTGCGCTCAATTTGCTTGGCGGCGGCGCGATAGCTCAATCCGATGCGGCGCGTCTCCGGGCTGATCTTGATGATTTTGAAATCGTACTCCTTACCGGGCTCGAGCGGACCGGCGCTCTTCAACGGACCGGTGCTGGTGCGCTGCATAGGGGAGTGGCCATCGTCACGGCGCTTGCGCTCCTCGATCTCCGTGTTATGGCAGAGCGCTTCGATGTTTTCGCCAAGCTCGACGAACGCGCCGAAGGTGGCGATGCGCGAAACCTTACCCTTCACGATCTGGCCAACCTTGTGCTGTTTGAACCATTCGCCCCAGATGTCGTTCACCTGTTTGATACCCAGGGAGACGCGGCGATTTTCCGGATCGATCTTCAGAACTTTAGCGGTGACCGGTTCGCCCTTCTTGAAAACTTCATGGGGATTCTTGATGCGCTCGGTCCAACTTACATCGCCGACGTGCACCAGGCCGTCAAAGCCTTCCTCGATTTCCACGAAA
This sequence comes from Candidatus Acidiferrum sp., assembly GCA_036521695.1. Taxonomy (GTDB): domain Bacteria; phylum Acidobacteriota; class Terriglobia; order Acidiferrales; family UBA7541; genus Acidiferrum. The sequence goes on from DATDHE010000370.1 coordinate 2,378, forward strand.
GCGCCGAACTCCGCGATGTTGCGGACTTTGCCGGTGACGATGGTGCCGACGGGATACTTGTCGGCAACCAGCAGCCACGGATCGGGAAGGGCTTGCTTGATGCCCAGGGAAACGCGGCGGTCGCTCGGCTTGATGTCCAGCACGACGACGTCAACTTCTTCGCCGACTTTGGCGATTTTCGACGGGTGCTGGGCTTTCTTCGACCAGCTCATCTCGGTGACGTGGACCAGGCCTTCGATGCCCTGTTCCAGCTCGACGAAGACGCCGTAGTCCACGACGCCCACGACTTTGCCTTTTACTTTGCCGCCGGCGGGATATTTTTCCGCGGCGTGCACCCAGGGATCGGGCATCAATTGCTTCAAGCCGAGCGAGACACGCTGCT
>DATDHE010000371.1:0-14319 GCA_036521695.1 Candidatus Acidiferrum sp.
TAGCTTTCTGGAGTGCTTTCAGTAGGGCTTGAACCCTTTAGTTGTGGATAAAATGCTCGGAGTATGTATATACTTTCCGAGAGGTTTATCCATCATGGTGAATGCTTCAAAGGCCGTGGATTCAGCACGCAAGGCTTTCAGCAAGCGCGGAGGCATGCTCCGGACCGTGGACGCGCTACGGCTGGGCATCCATCCTCGTACGCTTTACAAACTGCGTGACCGAGGGGAGCTCGAACGTGTTGGCCGGGGACTCTACCGCCTCTCCACTGCACCACATCTGACTAACCCAGACTGGGTGACAGTGGCGATTCGTGCCCCCAATGCAGTAGTGTGCCTGATATCCGCGCTCGCTCATCATGGTATGACAACACAGGTTCCCCACACCATTGATCTTGCCATACCGAGCCACGGACAGATACCGAAGGTGGATGCTCTTCCCATCCGAGCGTTCTGGTATTCCGAGCCCGCTTTCAGCGCAGGAGTTGAGCTAGTTCGAATCGACGAGGTTTCTGTCCGAATCTATTCGGCTGCAAAGACGGTGGCCGACTGTTTCAAGTATCGCAATAAGATTGGTCTGGATGTCGCTGTTGAAGCGCTGCGGCGATTCCGGGAACTGAAGAAGAAGCCAGACTTTCGGGAACTCGTGCGCTACGCGCGCATTTGCCGTGTGGAGAGGATCATGCGCCCATATCTTGAGGCTACGCTGTGAGCAAAAGAGATATCGGGGGTCTTCGATGTCTGCCGCACTTTCATCCGTGTTGTAGGCCGAAAGATCAATCCCTTGCCTGACCAGTTTTTCACGGCATTGTCGGACCGATTCCAGTACTCCATCTTCTATCGACCGATGGCTGAGATAGGCGTGCTGGACCGCTTGCCCTGCGCCTTCGCAATCCAGGTTGGGCAAGGCAAAGTGTGTTCCACGCTGCTCGAAGGCTATATAGTCCCGGTCACGCAGCAGGGACCTGCGGGCTAGAAGTGACAATCTGCGGGCCGCCGTCTTCGGAGAGATGAAAGTCATCCTTACGGAGGCCGGGAACGGATTGTCCTTGTTTGTCTGTGACAACCACGTCCACCACAACGATACGACTTTCGACTTTGATGGAAGGGCCCTGAATCGGCGCGGGAACGGGCGCTCCTTGCTCGCGGGATTGAGGGAGACAGAGTCCTGCGAGAAGGAGGAGCGAGGCGGCGGAGAGTAGCGAGCGAGTCACTATAAATCCACAGAAGTCTCTCACAGATGAACCCGGAGAGTGCACAGATTGAAAGTGATAAAAGGTCCGAGGATGCATCGAGTCGAATCTTATACAAAGCAACTTTACATGGCGCCTTCTTTAGGACTGCTCGACGACAGCTGTTGCGTGCATCGGACGGAAAGACATTTGTTCATGGTTGAAATCATTGGCAGCTTGCCTGAAAGCAGAGGGTTTTGCCAAAAAACACGAGCACGTGATTTTGAAAGCGGTCCGCCACCTTGCTGGTGTGAGTGCCAGAATAAACTTCGAAGCTATTTGTGATTCCATACTTATCAAGAGCTTCGTGGAGCTTTACGGTATCGGCTCGCAGACCGTCCTGGTCACCTACATCGATGGAGATCGCACGATACCGCTGGAGACTTCCGATGTACTGATCCATGAAAGCGAGTGGCGCATTTGCAGCCCATTTCGCAAGAACGTCCGGCTGCGGCGCTCCATCTTTCGTGGCCAGGTCGAGATAAAGCGGAGGATTCTTTGGATTGGGAGACCATGCGGCCGCAGAGGCTAGCGTGGCACGGGCAAAAAACGGCAGGCTTGCGGAGTCCGCAGGTGTTTTGACAGCCTCAAGGCTCTTTGCGGTTTCCGGGTTCACGGGTGGCCGCGGAGATAAGCAGCACGGGCTCATGATATACAAACTCCCGAACACGTCGGAATGCTTCATGCCAATGCGGGTAGCGCCATAACCTCCCATTGAGTGACCGACAAGTCCTCGGCTCTGGCGATCTGGAATCGTGCGGTAATGCGCATCGATATATCCGACCAAGTCACGCGCAATGAACTGCTCGAAATCACCGGTGGTCACGGAACTCGAATACATCGAACCGTTGTGCAGCGTCTTCGAATCGGGCAGCACTACGATCATTTCTTTCGCGCCTTGCGCGAAGGCGCCTTCGATCGTTTGCGGCACATGGATTTCATGCGTCCATTGCTCGGCGCCGATGGAGAAGCCGTGCAAGGCGTAGACTACGGGATAGCGCCGGGATTTATCCTGCGCATAACTCGGAGGAAGGAACACAAACACATCGCGGTCAACCGCGTCTCCTTCCAAATTGCCTTCCAGCGCTGGCCCGTGAACTTTGATGTGTTCGACGGTGACTGGCTGCGCACCGGCAACGGGCGGAGGCACATCGGTTTGCAATTGCGCGGCCAGCTGAGGAGCTAGTCCAGCCGCTAACGCAAGTAAAATCCCGCCGAACCATTTCGCGCTTGTCATGTTGACCCTTTCTTGGAGCAGCATCACTGAGGAACATGCGCGATGCTTCTATCTAACTTCACTGCTCGACTGCGATTACGGTTACAGACTTGGGTGCCAATTCGAGAGCTAGCTTGCCGTCTTGGGCTTTTGCGGAAACCGCCTTCGGCACGACGGTATTTGGCGTGTCGAATGTATTTACACTGTCGACCTTGGGCGCACTCAGGGTTTCTCCAGCCGCGGATTTGGCATTTACGCCCGCCAGGCTAACTTCGATTTCGGCGGGCTGATTTGGATCAACGTTGGCGATGGCCAGCCATAATTTTCCGGCTTTATCCCTTGCTGCGATGGCGTCGATGCTCGGGAGAGTGATGCCGTTATGTGTGTACGTGCCGGCGTCGAATGAGACGGGCACGAAGGTGGCGTCCTGGAACGGCACGTACATTTTGTAGACGTAATAGGTCGGCGTGAGAACCATTTTCTCTTTGTCGGTGAGGATCATGGCCTGGAGCACGTTGATCATCTGGGCGATATTGGCCATGCGAACGCGGTCGGCATGGCGCGCAAAAATGTTGAGATTCAGTGCCGCTAGCACGGCATCGCGCAAACTATTTTGCTGTGCCAGGAAGCCGGGATTGCTGCCTGGAAGCGGCGCGTACCAACCGCCCCACTCATCCACAACAAGCGCCACTTTTTTTTGTGGGTCGTACTTGTCCATGATGGCCGAGTGTTTCTCGACGAGATCGTTCATCTCCAGCGTGGACTTGAGAATCTGCGCGTATTCGGTCTCTCCGAACCCAACTGAAGCATAGGATGGCGGCCATTTGACAACGGTGTAGGAGTGCATCGAAAGCCCATTCACGTCCCAACTCCAGGTGTGGCTCTGATACGCCTTCATGACGGCTTCGGTCCAATCGGTCCAGCGGGATTCGCCGCCGCCGGGCCCCACAGCGATTTTGAGCATTTGCTGTTTGTCTTGTTGCGCTGGATTGAAGTTGCGGACGAAGCGGCTGTAGATCTTGAGCTGGCTCAGATAATAGTCGGGCGTCATGTTACCGCCGCAGTCCCAGCTTTCGTTGCCGATGCCAAGAAACGCAACCTTATAAGGAGCAGGATGCCCGTTGGCGGCGCGCTCTTTGGCGAGAGTCGTCGGCTGAGCAGTGGTTAAGTATTCCAGCCATTCCGATGCTTCCTGTGGAGTGCCGGAGCCGACGTTGACGGACAGGTATGCCTCCGCGCCAATCTGGTCGAGGAAGTCCATGAATTCGGTCGTCCCGAAGGTGTTCGGCTCGATGACGCCGCCCCAGTTGGGATTGAGTGTTACCGTTCGCTGCGGACCGATGCCTTTGCGCCAGTGGTATTCGTCTGCGAAGCACCCGCCGGGCCAGCGCACGTTCGGCACTTTTATCGCTTTGAGCGCGGCGACGACATCATTGCGAATCCCACGCGTGTTTGGAATTTTGGAGTCCGGGCCGACCCAGATGCCTTCGTAAACACTGTGGCCCAGGTGTTCGGCGAATTGGCCGAAGAGGTTGCCGTCAATCTTCGCGCCAGCCTTGGAAACGTCAACGGACATCTGGACTTTCTGTGCTGCCGCCACCGGCGCAGCCATAGCCACAGCGAGCAGAGTCAAGCTGGCAAGAAGTGAACGCACGAGCGGAGATGATCCCGCTTGAAGCGCAAACAGGAATGTCCGACCGACCTGAGATCGGCGCAGGATTCGGTAGTGAATTGCTCGGAAAGTTCTGAAGGCAAGTTTTTGGGCCATTTATTGTTCTCTCTGAGGTTCGGCGAGGTTTGCATCGGATTGATATCCAACAGTTTTTGCAATTATCTTTCAGAGTCGCTGTCGACCGTGTCTCCTTCCAAATTGCCTTCTAGGGCCGTCCCAAGAACTTTGATAGGTTCGACAGTCACCGGCTTTGCACCGGCAACTGGTGGAGGCACATCGGTTTGCAATTGCGCGGCGAGCTGAGGAGCTAGTCCAGCCGCTAACGCAAGTAAAATCCCGCCGAACCATCTCCCGCTTGTCATGGTGACCCTTTCTTGAAACAGCAGGGCTTTAGATAGCTGTCAACAGCGAAACTTGCTTCCTGACAGCTAAACTCCTGGTTCTCGAATACAAAATACCGTTGCCTCTTGTTCCTATTCCGGCAGGGTCTTCGTTCCCTTAACCTGGAACATTCCCGACAGAGTGGGAGCGCCCGTCGCGGGCTGACCGCCACCGATCGAGAGCGAGTACTTACCTTCGGCGATGGTCGGTTCGCCCGCTTCGCTCACCATGCTCAGGTCGCGATCTTTCAACTCGAAGCGGACACTCTGCGATCCGCCAGGTTTCAGGTGCACGCGCTTGAATCCGCGAAGAGCACGCAGCGGAGCTCCCGGCACCTCTGGAAAGGTGAGGTACAACTGAACGACCTCGTCGCCGTCGCGCATGCCGGTGTTGGCAACTGTGACTTCCGCGATGAGAGGATCGCCCGCGTTGATTGCCTTTTTCGGGAGACGAAGCCCGCGATAGGAAAATGTGGTGTAGCTCAAGCCGTAGCCGAAAGTGTAGAGCGGCTTGCCTGCGAAGTAGCGGTAGGTGCGGCCCTTCATGGCGTAGTCTTCAAACGGTGGCAACTGGTCGACTCCGGTATAGAAGGTGACCGGAAGTCGGCCCGCGGGGTTATTCGCGCCGGAGAGTGTTTGCGCGATCGCGGTGCCGCCCTCTTCGCCGGGATACCAGGATTCGAGAATGGCATTGACGTGTTGATTGGCCCAATTCACGGCGAGCGCGCTGCCGTTGGCCAGCACAAGCACCACAGGCTTGCCAGCTGCGGCGACAGCTTCGAGTAGATCCTCCTCTGGCTTGGGAAGATCGATGCTGGTGCGGTCGCCGCCCTTAAATCCTTCCTCGCTAACGGGCATTTCTTCACCCTCCAATTCGCTGGTGATGCCCAGAACCGCCACGACGACGTCCGCGTTCTTCGCTGCTTTCATGGCTTCGGGACTGGGCCGCGGATCATATTTCGACCAAATCAACTGCGCCTTCACTGGTCCAGCGTTACCTTGCCCGTAACCAACTTTGACGTGGACCTTCTTCCCCTGCTCGAGGTGAATGTGCCCGGCTCGCACCTGAGGCGCATCGTCGCCGACCCAGCCGTGGGCCAGTGGTTTTCCATCGACCTCGACTCGCGCGTACCCTCCTTGCAGACGCACGCCGACGGTGTAGTCACCCGTTTCGGCTGGGGTGAGAAACCCGCTCCACTCGATGCGCAACGGATATTTGCCGGAAGCGTCCTGAGGGATGTCCTCCGTCTTCAAATCCAGGTCGTTCACCGGCCGTTCCGCCAAGACCGTTCGTTGCGGCCCCCACATTTCTCCGGTGGAAAACTCAGCCGTGAGCCCCGGTCGACCATCCAGAGTGGTAAGGAAAGATGTCGGTACAACATCACCTTCATAACGCAAGAACTGCGTTCCAGACACAAAAGTGACTTGTGCGTCGGGAAATTCCGCTTTGATTCCGTCCATCACGGAAACTGTATGCGTGGGCCTACCGTTGTAATTGCCGAGCAGATATCGGGTCTGGTCGGCGAGCGGGCTTACTACCGCGATCTTGATTCCCTTTTTCTTGAGCGGCAGAATGCCGTCATTCTTAAGCAGGACCATGGATTCGTTAGCGACCGTCCTGGCTAATTCGCGGTGCGCAGGACTGTCGAGTTCCTTCTCGTCGATCTTTGTATATGGAACCATCTCCGGTGGGTCGAACATGCCCAGTTTCATGCGCGCGGTATAGAGCCGGATGAGCGCGGTATCGATCTCGGATTCTTTCAAAAAGCCCTGCTGGTAAGCGTCGAGATACGGCCGATAGTCGCGATCATCCTTGATGTCCGCGTAATTCAGGCACTCGTTGTCCATCCCGCGCTGGACGGCTAAGGCGGAGGCCTCCGGCTGCGTTTTGGTGAAGTGGTGATCGCGAAAGATATTGACGATAGCGGCGCAATCGGAGACGACGTAGCCTTGGAAACTCCACTTGTTGCGCAGCTGATCCTGTAACAGGAACTCGCTGGCGCATGCGGGCTGGCCGTTGATGCTGTTGTAGGCGCACATCACTGAGCCGGCCTTGCCTTCTGTGACCGTGGCACGGAACGCGGGAAGGTAGGTGTCCAACTCATCGTGCTTGCTGACTTGCACGTCGGCGGTGTGGCGCGTAGGCTCAGGGCCACTGTGTACGGCGTAGTGCTTGGGTGTGGAAATGGCGCGGTAGTATTTCGGATCATCGCCCTGCATCCCGGTGACATAGGCCACGCCGAGACGCGCGCTCAGGAACGGATCCTCACCGTAAGTTTCTTGCCCACGTCCCCATCGCGGGTCACGGAAGATGTTTATATTGGGCGCCCAGAAGTCCAAACCCTCCTGGGCGCGGCTGTGGCCGACGCGCTCAAACTGTGCGCGTTTGACGCGCGCTTCAATACCGATGTCAGTAGCCATGCGATGGATGGCGTCTGTATCAAATGTAGACGCCAGGCCGACCGGCTCGGGAAACTCCGTGGTGCCGCTGCTGGCTACTCCGTGCAGCGCTTCGCTCCACCAGTTGTAGGCGGGGATGTGCAAGCGCTCGACGGCCCGAGATTGGTTGGTTAATTGGCTGACCTTTTCCGCCACGGTCATTCGATGTACCAGGTCGGCGGCCCGCTGCTCCGCAGGCAACGAAGGATTGAGATATGCGGGCGGATCGGAGTTCTGGGCGTGTGCGTGGCTCGCAATCAGGAGAACGACAGCCGCAGCGAGAATCTTGAAGTTGCACGATCGCATGTAGGAATGCGCTTCCATTTGTTTTCTCCAATTCGCCGGTCTAAAGATCGATTTCGCTTGAGCCGCTTGTTGACTCGCTCATTGAAAGAGCCTTGGCGCAAAGTCCTTAAGGTCGCGGCGCCACGTTTGCCACTCGTGGTCGGTCCTGGGAGATTCGTAGAAAACATGCTGGATGTTCGCTTCGAGCAGAGAGGTGTGCAACCTCTGCAGGCCTGCGCGCATACGCTCTGGCTCGGTTGTCCCCACTCCGATCCACAGTAAATGCACTTTCTTTGCAAACGCGGCCGGATCTGCAAATACGCTGTTGTAGTCGGTTTTGGGATCGAGTTTGCGGTCTCCAAGCACGAGCATACCGCCCGCCCCGCTGAATCCTCCGATGTAAGAAAAGAGATCCAGATGATCGAGCGTGATTTGGAAAGTTTGCATTCCTCCCATGGAAAGGCCAGCCATGGCGCGATGATCGCGATCCGAAAGTGTCCGAAAGTTGGAATCGATATACGGGATCAGCGCCTGCGTGACATCATCTTCAAACGCAGCTGCCATATCCCGCATGGCCTTCAGCATTTCGGGTGAACCGAAGGGTTTTCCCGTGAAATCGGGAGCAGTTTGACCGGCGCGCCCGGCATAGCCGTAGGCCATCACCAGGATCATTGGTTTGCAGGTTCCAGCGGCGATCAGATTGTCGAGAATGAAATTCGCACGACCCTGTTTCGTCCATCCGGTCTCATCTTCGCCGGCGCCGTGCTGTAGGTAGAGCACTGGATAGCGTACTTTGGTCTGCTCATCATATTTCGGTGGCAGATAAACCAATGCATGCCGCCAGCTACCGGTTACCTTCGAGAAATACCAAACCTCACGGACTTGGCCATGCGGCACATCCTGAATCGAATAGTAAGTAGACCCGGCCTCCGGCACCTCTACGCCACTTGCGGGCCTGCCTCCACCAAAGAACGCATGAGTATTAGGATCGCTGACTTCTGCGCCATCAATGTTTAGTGTGTAGTAGTGGAAGCCGGGAACCAGGGGAGTTGTAGTGACAGTCCAATACCCGTCGGGCTGTTTCTCCATATCCACCTTCGGCCCGCTCCAGAAATTCAGCTTCACCTTCGTAGCGTCCGGCGCTTTCACACGAATCTGCACTCTTCCCGCGCCGTCAACCCGCGGGTATTCGGTTCCCCACACATTTGTCTCCGAAGGCTGAAAACTGCCGGCCTCCTGCGCATAACAGGAACTCGCAAACAGGAACAGCAAAATGCCGAGGCGTCTCATTTTGTCTCCTTTACAGCATGCAACCGCTGGTTTGTACGCAGGGGCGAACCGCGCTCGCTGGAGTATGTGCGTCCGAGTTCGACCATTACTCGCGCAAGATCGATTGCAATTTCAACTTTGGCGCCCGCCAGCCTCGCGACTGCTGATAATTCCGTTCACTGATTCTCTTTAGGCGACCGGGCGCAATGCCAGTGGAACGTCGAAGCACGAGCTCTGTTGTAATGATGCCGAAATCGCGCGAAGCTCGACCACGCTGAGTTTCCACCGAGTCAAGCAGCGCTCGAAACGCCGTTCGTGCGATTTCGGACTGGGACATCCGTACGGTGGTCAGAGGCGGAGTCGTGAACTGGGCCAAGTGCGTGTCATCGAACCCGACCACTGACAGGTCGCGGGGAATCTCGAGGGAGAGTTCGAACGCCTCGCGCATTACGCCGATTGCAGTCATATCATTGGAACAGATCACCGCAGAAGGGCGAACTGGGGCAGCCGCGAGGGCTGCCATGGCTTTCATTCCGGCTTCCATGGTGTGATCGCCTTCGATCAGAAATTCCGGGGAGACTCTCAAGCCAATTTCGTCCATGCATTCTCGAAAGGCGATTCTTCGCGCCAGGGCCGTCTTCAAGTGCGTGGGTCCGCTGACAAAAGCAATCCCGGTGTGGCCAAGGGCTGCCAGGTGCTGCACGGCCTGCCGAATGCCGTGCCGGTAGTCAATGCGGAGAGCCTTGAGGAGTGGTTCTGAGGGCTCGATATCGATCGCAACTGTGGGCACGTTGCGCAGCCGGAAAGCCTCGATTAAGGCATCCTCTCCGCCGAAAGTCATAATGGCCACTCCGTCGACTCGCAGTTCGATCATTCGTCGGGCGGCCATCTCGAGCCGCTCGGGGTTGTTCGTGACCGACCTCAGAAGGATCTCGTATTTATGCTCGACGGCTAGGTCCTCGAAGGTCTGTGCGATTTCGGGGAAGAAAGGATTGGTCATCTCGGAGATCACAAGACCGAAAATGTGGCTGCGCCCGGAAACCAGTGCGCGTGCATGAACGTTCGGGTAGTAGCCCACTTCGTCGATTACTTTCTGTACCCGCCTGGCGAGGGCGGGCCGCACTGTAGGTACGCGATTGATGGTTCGCGAAACGGTCGCGATCGAAACCTTGGCGCGGCTGGCTATCTCCCGAAGATTCATGGTCATGGCTTCCGCTACGGACACGAGAAAATCGCGATTCGTGCAGCGAAGCGTTCTTCCCTCTCCGAGTGATCGGCGAGGAGAACGCGTTCGTGCTCCTTTCAGTGGCCCGCGTGCTCAAACTTCACGCGAAGGGCGTAAGCGTACTTTGCCGGCGGCTGCGCGGGTAAATGCACGTGCAAACCGTCTCCGCGCTGCTCGAAGTGCAAGCTCGGGCCGCCACCCAGCAAATCCACTGACGCCACTGGTTGGCTTCCCACGATTGTTGCCAGCGAGCGCACCACAGCTTCGCCACTTACAGGCCACGCAAGTCCGATGATGTAAAGCGCATCGCCCTTGGCTGTAAATCGAAAATCCTCGGGCTTGTAATTCGCCACGTCGGTGTCGTGAAATGACCCGGCGGTCACTTTGGTCGGCCCTTCGCCGTAGGTCCGCCACGGCCGGGTGCCGTAGATGGCCTCGCCGTTGACATTGAGCCAGGCTCCCACATCCAGCAGAACCTGCTGCACCTGTTCCGGAATCGTCCCGTCCGACCGCGGCCCAATGTTCATGAGCAAATTCCCGTTCTTACTCACGATGTCGATGAGCTGATCCACTACGAACTGCGGCGACTTGAATGTGTCGTTCTCAACGTAGCCCCACGATTTGTTGCTGACCGACGTGTCCGTCTGCCAGTAAAGCGGGCGAATGTCTCCCAATTGGCCGCGCTCCAAATCGAGCACGCCGGAATGCTCTTGCATCGCGTAGTCTTTATAGTTAATCACGCCAACGTGGTCGCCATATTTCAGAGAGCTGTTGTAATAGAACGCAGCGAACCGCGCGAGATTCGCCCTGATCGCCGCTTGCCCGATCCACCAGTCGAAATACACGATATCGGGATGGTATTTCTCGACCAGTTCCGCGGACCGCGCCAGCCAATCGTTGGCCCACGCGGAGGAAACATAAGTGAAATCATTATTGAGAGGTGTGCCCCACGGGTTCATAAGCCAGTTATGGGCAGGGCCGTAGAGCATGGCATATTGCGGGTCGTTCACATCCGAAGGAATTGCGCGACCCGGCCCAAGGAAGAAATTATGTTCCACGCGGTGCGACGACACGCCAAAATGCAGCCCGGCGGCCCGTACCGCCTTCGCCAATTCTCCGGTGGTATCGCGATGCGGTCCCATTTTGGCCACCGTCCAATCGCTCAATCCGCTCTCGTACATTGCGAATCCGTCGTGATGCTCGGCCACGGGCACCACGTATTTCGCTCCGGCTTTTTTGAATAACTCCGCCCAGGCCGCTGGATCGAAACGCTCGGCCTTGAACATGGGGATTAGGTCTTTGTAGCCGAATTTGTCCTGCTTTCCGTAAGTCTCGATGTGATGCCGGTATTCTGGGGATCCCTCGACATACATCATTCGCGGATACCATTCGCTGCCGAAAGCGGGAACCGAATACGCTCCCCAGTGAATAAAAATTCCGAACTTGGCGTCCTTGTACCACTCCGGCGCCTCGTAGTTCTTCAGCGACTCCCAATCGGCGCGGTATGGCCCTTCGCGATCTGTGTCGTCGACTTCGTTTAGAAGCGCCGCGCGCGGTGCGTCATATTTCGCGCTGGCTTTCTGCCAAAGCTCATCAATCTTCGCTGGGGTCTCTGAAGCCGTCGGAGCTGTAGAGGTCTGGGCATGTACGCTGGAGATTGTGAACAGGACAACAGCGGCGGCGCTGAACTTACCGATCAGCGGCAAGAATGCAAAACGGCAGCGCATGATTTCCTTTCGCGGATGCTGGAGACTGGGAACCGGTGCAAAGCATGAAGCGCTTTCGCTCAGGCACCTCGCACGCCCTTTTTCTCCGCTGGGCCACAGCAGCGGCCGCGCGTGCTTCGCCGGGTTTGACTCAAGCGAATTGCCGCACAATAATCGATAAAGTTATCGATGTCAACGATTGGCTGTTATTGACTCCCACACCTGCCGGACGTACGCTGCGACAATGCAATCAGCGCTAAACCGACGCAAAGACGTCATGAATATCCGAATGAAGGACATCGCTCGGGATCTCGGTGTGTCAGTTGTTACGATATCGAAAGTGTTGCGCGACCATCCCGATGTGGGAGAGCGGACTCGCGAACGGGTTCTAGCGCGGGTCAAAGAATTGGATTACCGGCCAAACCTTGCGGCGCGCAGCCTGGTGACTGGGCGCACGTATCTGGTCGGCCTGGTCGTTCCGGATTTGCTCCACCCGTTTTTCGCGGAAATCGCAAAGTCTCTTTCTGATGCCCTAAGACAAAACGGCTACAGTCTGATCGTTTCCTCGTCCGATGAAGATCCGGAGCTTGAAGAACAGGAGATTAATCATCTGCTGGCGCGCCGTCTCGACACGCTCATCATTGCCTCGTGCCGCTCGAGCGTGGAACTTTTCTTGCGGATTGAAAAGCAAAAAATGCCCTATGTTCTTATCGACCGCGGCTTTCCCGGTTTGTCTGCGAACTTTGTCGGCGTGGACGACGAAATAGTGGGACGACTCGCCACTCAGCACTTGATCGACATCGGATGTAAGAGGATCGCTCACATTCGGGGACCGGAAACCAGTCCTGGCAGAAACCGCCTGAAAGGATACAAGCGGGTTCTAAAGCAAGCTGGTCTGAAAATCACCGATGAGTGGATCGTCGCCGAGCGCAAGGGCGATGTGCAAACGAGAGAGCGCGGCGCCAAAGCCATGCGCCAACTCCTGGGTCTTGAACAGAGGCCTGATGGAGTGTTCTGCTTCAATGATCCGTTGGCAATGGGCGCGATGAATTACGTGCTGGACCAGGGACTGCGGATTCCTGACGATATCGCCATCATTGGCTGTGGCAATCTTCACTACGGCGATTCGCTGCGCGTTCCGCTTTCGAGTATCGATCAACACAGCCGGCGAATGGGCGAGGACGCGGCGCGCATTACTCTCGGGATCCTGAAGTCGAAGGCGGCGCCAAAGCCGGAAGCGGTCATACTGCAACCGGCACTAATAGTGCGAGCATCGACTATGCGGCGCGCTCAGTAATCTTTCGAATCGCAGCACCGCACGCGACTATAAGGGAGCGAACGAAGCTGCTGCGGCTACGACTGATACGTTGTGGCTGGCGGCGAGATTTACGGCAATCTCAGTTCACTACTGATCAGATGGTGCGCAAACGTGAAAGCACTTGTACTTAAGCAGCCGGGACAAGCTTCCATCGAGATGGTCCCCGACCCTGCGGTGTCAGAGAATGACATTTTGCTGAAGGTCCGGATGGTCGGTTTCTGCGGAAGCGACCTCAACTCATTTCGTGGGCTGAACCCGCTTGTCTCCTTTCCCCGGATTCTGGGCCATGAAGTGTCAGCGACTGTTGTGCAGGGCGACGGCCTCGACAGGGAACTCACCCCCGGAATGGATGTCGCGCTCTGCCCTTACACCAGCTGCGGTAAATGCGCATCGTGCCGGCGAGGGCGTTCCAACGCCTGCCAGTTCAACCAGACTCTCGGCGTGCAAAGAGACGGTGCGCTCCGCGAATTCATCGTTATGCCGCGAGACAAGCTGTATCCGGCCAGACTCACTCCAAAAGAATTGTGCTTGGTTGAGCCGCTGACCGTGGGATTTCACGCGGTGACACGAGGAAGAGTTGCCGGGGACGACAACGTCGCAATTCTCGGTTGTGGAGGAGTGGGGCTGGGTGCGGTGGCTGCTTCGAGTTCCAGCGGCGCACGCACGATCTGCATTGATGTGGACGACAAAAAACTGCAGCTGGCGCAGGCCGCAGGCGCCGCTCACACCATCAACAGCCTCAGGGAACCGCTGCATGAAAGCTTGCTGGAACTAACTAACGGACGCGGTCCGGACGTGGTGATCGAAGCAGTTGGCACGCCCGCGACGTTTCGCTCGGCCGTCGAGGAAGTCGCTTTCACGGGGAGGGTTGTTTACGTCGGATATGCAAAAGAACCGGTCAGCTACGAAACGCGACTGTTCGTGCAAAAAGAATTGGATGTTCTCGGATCACGGAACGCTCAGCCGGAGGATTTTCGCGCCGTGATCCGGCTCCTCGAGTCAAGGAAATTTCCTGTGGAGCAAGCCGTGAGCTTGATTGTTCCTCTAGAAGAAGCGCCGCACGCATTGCGATCCTGGAGCGAGGATCCTTCACGGCACCAGAAAATTCTCGTCTCCCTAGACTGAGGGAGACGAGCCTAATTTGTGATTTCGCGATGTAAGACGGCCTAATCTCGTTGCGCTTTTCCATTCTCTTGTCATGGGCCGTTCGTTGCGCGAAGTCGGAAATTCGCTGAACGCCGCTTACGGAAAATACCTGCCATAAATTTGGTTCGGTTTTAGAGGCTGTTGTGTCTTTGACCAGAATGATGAACGAAAATGCGCAAGGTCCCCCCACTTTTCCCCTCACCCACCCCATGAGCTCTTTTTAAGTTGCGTCCCTTCTGTAATTTCTGAATGGCACTCCTGCCTCTCCGTGTTTTTGCGTATTTGTCATGCGGCGAATTTCATGAAACCAAACGCCTTGCGCAACTAGACCTCCTGCCTGCCAGAAATTCACAGATGGGGGTGGGCGTGAACGATGGTTTCAATAAGCTAAAGAAAACACGCGAGATGTTTTGGTCGGGGCGTCCGGATTTGAA
>DATDHE010000372.1:0-4416 GCA_036521695.1 Candidatus Acidiferrum sp.
CGAGCCATTTGTCGACATCAAAAAAGAAGAACTGTTTCGACCAAAGCATTCCCGCGAGCGCCTGTCGCATCACGAGGGCCTCATCTGGACTGGCTCGTGGCGGAGTTATGGATTGGTAGAATTCGTCCGCCTCACGCTGACGCACCTCGAGAGTTGTCGAGAAGCTTTTGAACGCGTCCCCGATGGCTGTTGGCGCGACATTGCTTAGCCTCAGACGAATGGTAACTCTCTTGCCTGCCCCGAGGTTTAATTGATAGTGCGCCGCACACTTGGTTCCGGTTCGCTCGGCATTGACCGCACCATGATTTCCCTCAACGACGTAATCGTTGATTCCATCTTTGACGAAACGAGAGGCATTCGTCGTGCCAAATAGCCGATGGTTGTTGGTCTCGTTTTCCGTGAACAGCAACGAGGGGTCTCCGTCGCAGTACAGATATCGGTCACCCAGTTCGGGTTGTGATGCTACAACGACCTTTAGGCCCTTTTCGTCTGGCGCCTGTCGTAGAAACGGCTTGGGAGTTCCCGGCCACCAAGTCCAGGTGTTGCGAAACCACAGGGTCGGCAGTACATGTAGCTTGGCTGGATCAGGACCGCGATTGCTCACGCTGATGTGGATGAGGAGGTCTTCGGGCGACTCCTTGGCATACTCGACGAACACGTCAAAGTAACGGTCGTCCTTAAAGACGCCGGTGTCCAGGAGCTCGTACTCCATGTCGCCACGGTTGCGTCGGCGGTTCGTCTCGATCAGATTGTCGTAAGGATACGGCTCCTGAGGGTACTTGTAGAGATATTTCATGTACGAATGCGTCGGCGTGCTATCGAGGTAGAAGTAGTATTCTTTAACGTCCTCGCCATGGTTGCCCTCGCCGTTCGTGAGACCGAACAAGCGCTCTTTGAGGATTGGGTCCTTGCCGTTCCACAGGGCCACACTAAAGCAAAGCAACTGCTTATCATCGCTGACGCCGGCAAGACCGTCTTCTCCCCAGTGGTATGCCCGCGATCGGGCCTGGTCGTGGGAGAAATAGTTCCACGCATTTCCATCCTGGCTGTAGTCTTCGCGAACCGTGCCCCACTGCCGCTCGCTCAGATAAGGTCCCCATTTTCTCCAAGGTATTTGCGCTTTCCGAGCTTCTTCAAGTCTGACGGATTCCGGATTTTGTGCCATGTTGTTTCTCCCTTCCCACGAACGAAAGAGACGTAAATAACCCTAATACATATAAACCTGAACGCGTCGGAAGAAAACTGTTACATGCGGCAGAGGCGCAAAGTCCCAATGCCGTGATCGGACATCAGGTTGGTACTAGGCTCAGTTATGTTTACGTGTTGCCCGTCAAAGCTATTATTGAAAGTGCGATCCGTGACTTGGGAGCCGTACTCTTTTTTTGCCAGCATTGTGAATTCAAATCGAAGAGTTTGCAATTCGTAAGGGTCAGGGAGCCAAATTCTCCTTCTCTT
The DNA here is from genome assembly GCA_036521695.1 of Candidatus Acidiferrum sp. Taxonomy (GTDB): domain Bacteria; phylum Acidobacteriota; class Terriglobia; order Acidiferrales; family UBA7541; genus Acidiferrum. Next base: position 1,456 of record DATDHE010000372.1, read on the forward strand.
TCAGTAGGTTACAAAACGCTATTCTCACGTTTTGTCACTGGAAATCGCAGTGTGATGTAGGTGTCATGTAAAGTGCCTCAGTTGATTGTGACGCGCCCGCCATACACCCGCTGATTTGCGGCGCGTCTCAACGACTCTTAGACAGGTGCTCACGGAATTTAGTGAGTTTTTTGAATGTTGGATTTTCCACAAAGAAATTTCGCGCCAGGATCGCCTAGCAACGACGATAAGTGTTTGCAAACGTGCGATGGAATATGGGGCGATCCGCGCTGGCGACCGGTGAGGGGCGCTCCAGATGAAAACTGCTTCAAACGCTCGCGAACAGGTGAAGTAGGTGTAAGATGGCTGCCGTTCTTGAGGAGTTTTTCAGGTAACGAATTTGGGTTTGGTTGAGTACATAAAGGGAGAAATGCACGTTGTAGCCCCCAGAACATTCTTGGGGCGTCCGTTAGCAGACATCGGCGCGGGCAACTTCTTCCAGATGCCGTCCACCTTGCATTGGATCATCAGGGTGACCTTCGGGACTTTCCCCATGCCGCTTCTCCTTCCAGAGTTTCTCGCTTTTTTCGGTCGCTTTTGTTGACGCTGAGAATCGCTGTTGCAGCAATTGAGTAAAACCTCGGGGACTGCAAAAACATTCTGGATCGCAAGAAACACCACTCTGGGTAGGTTGCAATATGGGTCAGGCACGAAAGTGCTTGGCTCACTTTGCCCGGCAGGGTGGTTCACTTTCACTCCACTACAAACCGCGCGGGCGGAGAGGGGGGATTCGAACCCCCAGTACAGGTTTTAGCCCGTACAACGGTTTAGCAACATCGAAAGTCCCAGCGCCTGCTGTTCGGAGATCAACAACTTAGCGCGGCCCGCCAGCCTCTTTTTCGGGTCAAAAGAGTCGTGTTTGGGAACAATTGTTCCCCAAACTGTTCCCCAAATCCGGCCCCGTTTCTTGAATATGTCAACGGTTTCTCATAGGTAGGGTGAAGTAAATAGCTTTCGGGGTACAGAACCCCCCTATTTTTGCGAGGAGAATTGATGAAGAGCCAGCGATCCGAAACCAAGCGGTTAGTTTCGATCATTCAGCAGCTGTCCATCGTCCGGGCCCGAGACCTTTCAAAGCACAGAATTCATCGTGAAGTCCTGCAGCGAGCGGCTCACCGTGGTCTCATCGTGAAGATCGGCCGCGGCATCTACACTCGCAAAGATCTACCGATGGATATCGAGCGTCAGATTCTGCTCGCGATGAAACGAGTGCCGCACGGGGTTGTGTGTCTCGAATCCGCACTGATGTTCCATGGGCTCGTGCCTACGGGAGCTGGACCGATCTGGATCGCAATCGACCGGAAGGCGAGAAAGCCAGTCGTGAATGGTCAGTTGTTGCGCTTTGTCCGCTTCGGCGGTAATGCGTTAACTCAGGGCGTCGTCAACACCAGAATCGACGGAGTGCCCATTCGCGTGTACAGTCTGGCCAAAAAAGTCGCCGATTGCCTGAAGTACCGAAAACGAATTCGTCCTGACCTCGCCCAGCAGGCGCTCAAAGAATGCGCTTTTCATAGAAAATGCAGTATCGAGAGGCTTCGATACTTTGCGAAGATATGCCGGGTCGGAAAACTGGTACAGGCCGCGTATTCTTCTGCTCGCAACGCTAGAGTTCCAGAGGTCCATAAAAGGCGCAGGCTGGCTTTCTTGCACGAATCGACGATCGAAAGCTAACGGGCCTGCCGACGATCGCGGCTTGGGCGTCGTAGAATCACAAAAGCAAGAAATCTCGACCGAGTTCGTCTGATTTGCTTTGGCTAAGACCGGCGGCTTTCGCGTGCTCTGCCCAATTCTCCAGAGCCGCGCGAACGTCGCTGAGGGACTCCCCTGGTCGGGGCACACCGAAACGGTCCGCTTCTGCAAGTAGATCTTCACGCCTAATGCCGTCGAACTTGCCATTCACACTCATCAGGTGCTGATACGTCCATTTACCTTTCGGATTGTGCGCGTTTGTCACATCATAGGCAGGGGCTAAGTCCCAGTCTTGTCCCTGCCTGAGAATGAAACTGAAGTTCTTTGTGTGATCATCGTAGTTCCGAGACATCACATTGAAAGCCATCCGGCGAAAGGTCTGCCGAACAGTTTCATCATTCAAACGAAGTTCTGCAACCGCCATAAAGAGTTGGGCGTAAGCGTGCGTACCTCGTTGTTTGTAGTCCAAATGATTCAGCGCGCACAACGTTTGCAGATGGTGCTTGATCGTCCTGCCCTTTACAACTTCTCGATCAAAACGGCGGGTCATGAAGTGTGCTCGGCCATTTTCCTCGAGCAAACGGCATGGCGACATGACAATTCCAGCCTCCATCGCCATTTTGTAGTACGCATATTCCGTGCGACCGTAGTCCCCGCCGGTGCCCAGTTCAAAGTCCTTGCCAACACCGTCAAATTTTAGAATCCAAGGCTCGAACCCGGGAGCCATATCGAACTGTCCGCTTCGGATTTGCTTTGTCTTGGGATTCCAAGCGATTACTGCTTTTGCGCGGGCACCACCTGCGGATGTGCCCACTCTTATAATGTTGGCCAAAGCGGCTTTCGCGTGCGCGTCGACCGACAGATCACCTTCCACCAACTTTCTCGCTTCTTCCACGAGTGCCTTCATCTCGAGCGGAGCGGCGCTTTCGCGGTGCGAGCCCAGCGCTGGCTTAAATTCGAGAGCACCTATCCCGCGCTTCCCCATATACGCCAAACGATCGAGAGTCGTTATTTCGGTCTTCGTAGTTCCGTGGTCTGCCATCCATGCGTCGATCAAAGCATTTCCAAAATCGTCGGGCAAGGCATCCGCGAAGATCGCCGGCAGTCGTCGGAACGTGGCTTCAGGTAAATTTGGGAAGATGAATGTTTCGCGACGATCGCTAAGGGGCATCGTCACGGGCGCTAACTCGACTCCTGACCGACGCCAGGAAGGGTCGTACGCAAAAACGTAGT
>DATDHE010000373.1:0-16454 GCA_036521695.1 Candidatus Acidiferrum sp.
CCGGCCGTCGTCTTGATCGGTGCTTCGACAATTTCGTGCTGCCCCATGCTCGATGGATGCACGTACGTCTCGTGCGACAGGTCCATCAGATTGTCCACCAGAGGTTGCGCCCCGCACTTCACGTGGTATGTCCTTCCCTCAAACACCCATCTCGGGTCCGAGCACCAACTAAAATCCGGAATTTTGTTCTCGTCAGCCAGCTATGGACTTCCGATCCAAACCCAAACAAATCGGTGCCGCTCCGCCACCGGATACACTCCCATCTTCGTATCTTTGTGAATGCCCTGTCGCCCCGGCATCCATACGCACTGCCCGCACTCATCAAATTCCAGGCCATGATATTTAGAGATCAAATGGTTCCCTTGCAGATAGCCCTTCGAGAGCCGCAACAGCCGGTGCGGGCAGCAATCTTCGAACGCGCTGAGCGCGCCGTTTGTCTGCCGGTAGAAGACGATAGGCTCGCCACAAATCGTTCGAGTGCAGGGCGCATGTTTAATTTCCTGGTCCCAGGCGGCCGCATACCAGTAATCGCGCAAAAACATGGTTGTTTTCCTCCCAAATCTGGTGTTCCATATCGTGAAACAATATTTCATGGACTGAATGCCGCGATTCTGACTCTTCCGCTCCCGCGGTCAACAAGAAATTCTTCTCCCTGCCCTGCGCTTTTCCGGAGGCTCCTGCTTGCCCGACATATCCAGCCGTAGTAGAAAGTCGCCCGCGCGCGATCGCGGCGAAGCCGGCTCCAGCAAATCCTTGCAGAAGGCTATTCGCATTCTGTTGCACTTGGGGGAGAACGGCCCGGAAATGGGCATCACTCAGGTTTCTTCGGGCCTCGCCCTCAACAAGTCCACCGTCCATCGTCTCCTCGCTGCCATGCAAAAATTCCATCTCATCGAGCGGAACCCCCTGTACGAAAAATATCGTCTCGGTATCAAATTTCACGAACTCGGCAGTCGCGCTCTCCACGCGCGCTCCCTGCAGTCTGAAGCACGCCCCTTTCTCCTCGAACTCGCCCGGCGTTCCAACGAAAGCATCAGCCTCGGCGTTCCCGGCGCCGGCGGAATCATCTGTCTCGGCCGCGTCAATTCCCCCACTTCCATCATTACTGTCCGTACGCTCATCGGCGAACTCTTTCCCGCGCACTGCACTGCGGCTGCCAAAGCTATCCTCGCGTGGCTCCCCGAACGTGAGGCCTATAACGTTCTCCTCCGAAATGGTATGAAGCTGTACACTCCTCTCACTATCCCAAGTCTCAGGAAACTCAAGGTTGCTCTCGACCTCACTCGCCGTCAGGGCTATGCTACCGACCACGAAGAATTGGAAAAGGGATTGAGCGGTATTGCCGCTCCCGTTCTTTACAAAGGGGGTCGCGTCATTGCGGCTCTCGGCATGGCTGGGCCCACGCTGAGATTAGTTGGCCCGGATCTCGCCAAAAAGAAAAGATCCCTTTGCTTTTAGATTTCGCGGCGAGGCTTTCCAAAACGCTCAGCCGCGGCCCGGCCAACTTCGGCACCGTCATGGAGCCGCTCGCCGGATCCAGCTTGGGAGAGGTCCAAACCATCATGGCGAACCCCCTTCGCGCTGACCAGATAGGCAGTCTTCTGAGACCACCCGACTTGCTCGCGGCCAGAAGCCACGCCGGTAGCGCAGAGAAACTTTGGGCCCTCGAGGATCAGCACATCCTGCGGGTGCTCGCGAAACAGAAAGATCTAGGCTTCGAGATTTTTACCGATGGCGAGTTGCGCCGTAGAAATTTCATGAGCGACTTCACGGATGCCGTCGAAGGCTTCGATTTCGGCGACGCCGTGGCTAGAAGCTGGAATGCTGGCGATAAAGGAGCGGCTCCGGTAAGCAGCGTCGCCGGAATCGTCAAAAAGAAACTGCGCCGGGTTCGGCCACTCACTGGCCACGAGCTGCCATTCTTGAAAGCGCACAGCCCGGGCGACATAAAAATGACCCTCCCAAGCGCCACGCAGTTTCCTGCAATTTCCTTCAAGCGCGGCGTAACCGATCCTATTTACAAAAACCACTCTGAACTTTTATGGGCTGTGGTCGAAATCATGAAGACCGATCTTGCGGCTCTCTCCGGTGACGGCGTGAAATACATTCAGATAGACGCGCCGCGCTACAGCTACTACATGGATCCCAAATGGCGCGACTGGATTCGAACGGAGATCGGAATCGATCCCGACACCGCGCTGGTCGAAGCCATCAACGCCGACAATGCCTGTTTCCGGGCCGCGCGCCGCCCCGGCGTGACCCTTGGCATCCATCTTTGCCGTGGAAACAACCGCAGCCATTGGTACGCCGAAGGCGGTTACGACGCCATCGCCGAAAAATTGTTCGGCACTCTCGACGTCGACCGCTTCCTTCTCGAATACGATGACGATCGCTCCGGCACATTCGAACCGCTACGCTTCGTCCCGAAGGGAAAAACGGTCGTGCTCGGCCTCATCAGCTCCAAGCTCCCTCGCATGGAAGATCCCGCTGATCTCGCCAAGCGCATCGAAGAAGCCTCGCGCTACGTTCCCATGGAAAACCTGGCGCTAAGTCCACAATGCGGTTTCGCCTCCACCGCGGAAGGCAACTTGATCACAGAAGACCGCCAGTGGGCCAAGCTAAAGCTCGTAGCAGATACGGCTCGCCGCGTTTGGGGTTGAGCTGCGCTTCGGTTCGTTGATGCAGTTTCGTCCGCCTGATACGTTAGGCGGCATGTGAATTAATTCCCGGTACTCCGTCAATCGTCCGCAAAATCGAGCAGCGCGGCAGTCTCTTCTATGCTGGTTTGGCCGTTGATAAGTCGGAGCGACGGTCGTACCATGCCCCATTATGTACTTGCCATCCTCCGGAATGCCTTCGCAACATTTTGAGCAGTTTCAGTTTGTCGCCGATCATTCTCAACTGATCATCATTGTGCGCAACACGAATCCAAAGCGGGGCGAAAGGCCGCAATCTTGCCCTGATATGGATGAATGGCATTCGGACGTCCGATTTCACTAGCCCTGAGGTTGATCGCATACGCATACTGGTGAATGCGAGACTGGATCTGCCTAGAGCAAAGCATGGCGCGCACGATCAGTTCGCGGATTTTTCCGAAGGGGGCGGGACTGCGTTCTTTCCTAACGGCTTGCCTTGGGAGCTGAAAAACGGAGAATCCATTCGCGGATTCTACGAATTACTTGGCCGCCAAACGATCAAGGGCTCGTATATGAGGAGAATGAGCCGATTTCCAGCCGTGCCATTTCGAAATCTCTTGTCTGCAGAGAGTGCTCAAGATCAGCCGCGTCGCACACTCGCATTACAGAAGATGTGAAGCAAAACTTCATTCTCCGATTACGGCGCCGAGCCTTTTGAGCTCGCCCGCGTAATCGGAAACTGACCGACTATCCCCACGAGCTGTGGCTTGACTTTCGCGGAGCCGCGGAGAAAAATCGTCCCGTTCTGCGCCATTTCCGCTCGGTCCGGATAAGCGCTCGATTTTGAGGTTTTTCCCGACGGATTGCTTCTGTCTAACGAGTTCTTCCGCGAAGCAAGAAAAGAGGCAGTATGTTCTCGACTCCCTATATTGGTGGCAAGACGATTGAAGTGCCGCTGTCCGCGTTTTCCGACGTCATCAATCCCGCGAATCAGCGTCCTTTCGCGCGCATCTTCATGGCGCAAGAGCAGCACATGCGCGCCGCGATCGATGCAGCGGATGCAGCCAAGAACGCCTGGGGCGCGACGTTGGCAGGCGAGCGCGAGCGCATACTGATGCGCGCCGCGGATGAACTTGAGAAGGCATCAGAGGAAATGATCGAGCTCCTGATCGAGGAAGCTGGATCGACGTTTGGCAAAGCCCATTTTGAAGTGCCCTTCGCCGCAAACCTGGTTCGCTCGATTGCTGGCGAGGCGCGCCGCATTCGCGGAGACGTTTTTCCTTCCGACGTTCCGGGAATGATCTCCATGGCCATTCGCAGGCCGCTGGGAGTCGTGGCGGGCATTTCTCCCTTCAATTTTCCAGTCGTACTTTCGCTGAAAAAAGTTGCGTTCGCGATGGCCTGCGGGAACACATTTGTGCTCAAGCCGTCGGAAGAGACTTCGCTCGTCGGGCTGAAGCTTGCGGAAATCTTTGAGCGCGCTGGTGTTCCAGCCGGAGTTTTCAACGTGGTTCCTGGTGACGGTCCCTCGCTCGCGAAAGTGTTGATCGACGACCCGCGCGTGAAACTTGTTTCCTTCACCGGGTCGACAGCGGTGGGTCGAATCATTGCGGTCGAGTGCGCCAAGCGCGGTAAACGATGTGTCCTCGAAATGGGCGGAAAAAGCCCGCTGATCATTTTGAAGGACGCGGATTTGGATTACGCAGTGGACACCGCGTGTTTTGGCATTTTTATCCATCAAGGACAAATCTGCATGGCAGGTTCGCGCATTATCGTCGAAGCGCCCGTCTACGAAGAATTCCTGAAACGCTTCGCTGCAAAAGCTCAGACTATGAAGGTAGGCGACCCACGCGATCCGCACACCGTCATTGGCCCGCTGATACGCTCCTCGCAGTGCCCAATGATCGACAAGAAAATCAAGGACGCCGTAGCGGCTGGCGCGCGCCTGCTGACCGGCGGAAAATACGAAGGGAATTTTTATCACCCGACCGTTGTCGCGGACGTGACACCAGAGATGGCCGCATTTCGCGATGAACTCTTCGGCCCCGTCGCCGCGGTGACAAAGGCTAACGACGCGGATCACGCACTCGCACTCGCCAATAGTTCAACTTACGGTTTGTCCTCCGCAGTGCTCACGAATAATCTCCAACTTGCGGTGCGCTTTGCCCTTGAACTCGAAGCAGGCATGGTCCATCTGAACGGCCCGACAATCCATGACGAAGGCACCGTTCCCTTCGGCGGCGTAAAAGATTCTGGCATGGGCCGCGAAGGTGGGCGCTGGTCCACCGACGAAATGACCGAAGTGAAATGGGTCACGATTCAGACAGGCCGCCGTCAATATCCTTTTTAATCCAGGGTTGTGTCTCGCAAAAAAACTTCGGGCAATCAACGGACCACAACAGCTTTTCCCGGTCCCATCACATTTTGTCGGGGTGGCACTGGTTTACCCTGAGTCTCGAAGAGCCTCACCCGCGTATGTTGGTTCGAATCAGACATCGAAAAAAACGGTCTCGCCAGCGCCCTGGAGAACAACGTTCCACTCCAAAGCGCCATCACGCCCATCGATCTTTTTTGCAATGAGCGTTCCACGCCTTCCCACTTCTACGAGATTGAGCGCCCAATCTTCCGCGTTGCTGGGCTCCTCTGGGAAATAAATCCGTGTAACCAGCCGTCGGAGTAGACCGCGCGTGAAAACCGAAACTGCGAGATGCGGCGCTTGTAGTTTTCCATCCGGCCCAGGAACGCGCCCCGGCTTGATCGTCGTAAAACGATATCTTCCCGCGTCATCGGTGGGGACGCGCCCGTAGCCGGTAAAGCCCGATTCGGCAGGTTTTTCCTGTGGATCATCCGGATGAGCATATTTGCCGCGCGAATTCGCTTGCCAGATCTCAACGATCCCGTCGGGCACCGGTTTGCCATCACCATCGAGAATGCGGCCGACGATTTCCACGCGTTCACCGGAAACGCCAGGCCCCGCCAGATTGTCTCGATAAAGCCAGGAGAAACCAATCCTGAAAAAGGGTCCAACGGTCTGCCAAGTGGTGGCCTGAAGGCTCATGATTTTTCTCCGTGCGTATGAGTCTCCATTGGAGTGCTCTCGCGCCCGCTCAGAACGATGTCGAAACGATAGCCTAGCGCTTGCGACGGAATCGTCGTCTCCCAATCGAACTGCGAAATGAGCCGGCTCCTCGCTTTTTCATCTTCCGTACAGTTGAAGATTGGGTCGAAGGGAATCAAAGGATCGCCCTGGAAATACATTTGCGTCACAAGCCGCGTGGCAAACGCCGGACCGAACAAAGAAAAATGAATGTGCGCCGGCCGCCAGGCATTGTGGTGATTTCCCCAGGGATATTCGCCCGGCCGAATCGTCACGAAGCGATAGTGCCCTTCCGAATCCGTCACGGCATGCCCGCAACCGGTGAAATTAGGATCGAGCGGAGCATTATGCTGATCAATGTTGTGGAGATACCTTCCTGCGGCATTCGCTTGCCAAATTTCCACAAGGGTGTTTGGAACTGGCCGGGAGTTTTCATCAAGCACGCGTCCACTCACGATAATGCGTTCACCGAGCGGCTCGCTGGAGTGCTGCCGTGTCAGATCGCAAGACTTCACATCAGCAATATCCCGTTCGAACACCGGCCCAGTAATTTCAGAAAGCGTATGCGGAAGCTTCACAAGTGGCTGCAGCGGAGCACGCTTAATCGAAGAAACATAGAGAGGGTGCAAATGAGGCGGCTGTGTGCCGGGGACGTAGCGCCGATATCCCGGAATCTTTTTCATCCAAGAACCCTCCCAATGACAATTCCACCGCGCCGGGCATTTTATGGCACGCCAAACGCGCCGGCAATGCCGATTATCGAAATATTGGGCGCCTATCGGTCAATTTCGTGTAATCTCTTTCGCTGCATCAACTTTTTCGATGGTTGCTTCCAGGGGGATTCGAATGACCGCCGCTATTTCTGATCCACGCGCCCGGCAGGAAGTTCCAAGTGGACCCGCTTCGAAACGGCAAGTCTCAGGCAAGCCTGCTCCGAAACAGCAAGTCCAAAGCGGTTTGGCTTTGAAACAACACATCCCCAACCGAACTGATTCGAAGAATCAAGTTCCAAGGGGCTCACTCTCGAGACAGCTGGGCAGACCTGATTCGAACGCATCCGTTGGGCCGCTTCTTACGATGTCGGCACAGATTGACGGATATAGCGGCGATCCCAATTTCATGACGTCGCTGGCGCGCGGCCTGGCGGTGATTCAGGCATTTTCGCAACGCCAGCGCGAACTCACCGTTTCTCAAATCAGCGCGAAGACCGGATTCTCGCGTGCCGCTGTGCGGCGTTGTCTTTATACGCTCGCGAAACTTGGTTTCGCTGCCACCGATGACAGCAGGCATTTTCATCTCCGGCCCCGCGTGCTCGCGCTCGGTCATTCCTACATTTCTTCCATGCCGCTGGCGGCGATGGCGCAGCCGGTTCTCGAAAATGTCAGCCACATTTTGCATGAGTCCTGCTCGATCGCAACATTGGACCGGACCGATATCGTTTACATTGCTCGCGCGAACGTGACGCGCATCATGTCCATCGATCTCGTGGTGGGGAGCCGCCTGCCTGCGTTTTGTACTTCTATGGGCCGCGTTTTGATGGCCGAGCTCCCGGCAGACAAGCTCGATGAATTTCTGGTTCGTGTCGAATTCAAGCGATTTACGGATCGAACGGTAGCGAACGCGGAAAAGCTCCGCCAGATTCTGCGATTGGTGCAGCGCAATGGCTACTCCATTGTGGATCAGGAGCTGGAGTCTGGCTTACGCTCCATGGCCGTTCCAATTCATGATTCTGCCGGAAGAGTGGTTGCGGCACTGAACGTCGGCGCGCACGCGCAGCGCGTTTCGATTCAGGATTTGCAGGTGCGATTTCTTCCGCACCTAAAAGCCGCGGCGCAGGAGCTCTGCCTAGTTGTCAGGTGACGATTCACCATTGCGTGCGCGTGTCCGTCACATTTAAGGACAACGAGATTTCTGGGAAGCAAAAAAAGACACAACAAAAGTGAGGAATGGAAATTTTGAACGATATTCGCACGAACGCCCGATTAATGTCTTGACAGCCGTCGTTCGAAGCATTAGCCATTAGATCTGCACGCAATACGGGGTGTATTTAGGATTTGGGTGGCGAGAATTGCTGGTTCGAATCATTTGCGGGGGGGTGAATCATGACGCGAAGCTTAGGGGCATGGGCCGTCCTTGGGATCGTGATTCTCTGTGGCTGGTCCAAGCCGGCATTTTCTCAAGGTGGCGCGAGCGCCGCCCAGCTGAATGGAACGGTGCGTGACGCAAGCGGCGGTTCCGTTGCGAAGGCTTCGCTCAGCTTGCGGGACATCGGCACCAATCGGACTTACACCGCCGTTTCGAACGACAACGGTCTTTACGTCATCCCAAACCTTCCTCCAGGAAGTTACGAATTAACCGCGGAAGCCGCGGGATTCGCCAAATCAACGCAAACGGGAATCGTGCTAACGGTAGGCCAAGTCGCGACCATCGACGTCACCGTGAGCGTCGCGCAAAGCGCGGAGAAAGTGGTGGTCACGACAGAAACCCCGCCCGTCGAGCCAACGCGGACCGAAATTAGCCAGGTGATCGACACGAAGCAAATCCAGGACCTGCCGATCAGTGGCCGACTCTTCACGGATTTCGCCCTTTTGACGCCAGGAGTGGCCACCGGGCGCACAAGCTTGCAGTCCACCATTACGGAGTTTGAAGTCACGCGAATTTCGTTTGGTGGAATGCGCGATTTGAGCAACGCCGTCACGGTGGACGGAGCAGACACCATCAACACCGCGACCGGATCGCAGCGGTCGACGCCGTCACAGGAGGCAGTCAGCGAATTCCGAGTGGTAAACAACGGGTTTGGAGCGGAATACGGACGGGCGCTCGGCGGGATCGTCAACATCGTCACGAAGTCCGGTACAAACAATTTCCACGGGTCGGCTTACGACTATTTGCAAAATAACGCGACCGACGCGCGATCCCTGCTGCAGCCCGCCCCCCAAGGAGACACTCTCCAACAAAATCAATTTGGCGGGACCCTTGGCGGCCCGATAAAGAAAGACGAGACTTTTTTCTTCGCGAATTATGAAGGCCAGCGGCGCGGTCAATCTCCCACGTACCCAAGCACGCTCGTGGGACCGGTGAGCCTTTCGAACGGAACGCAATCCACAGAACTTGCGCTAATCAACCAGGCCAAGGAGGCCCTGGGACTTCTTCCAGAGGACCTCAATATTTTGACAACAAAAAACACTGACAACGGGCTTATTAAGATTGATCAGCAGTTCGGCAAGAACAATCGCTTGTCGGTCCGATACAACATCTTCGACGGCCGTGAAACGAACTTGCTGGTTGGCGACACTCTGGATGGTGGAGGCATTGGAGCGCCCAGCAGCGGTCACGATGCATACATCCGGGATCAGGCTCTCGTAGGGGTCCTCAATACGCAGATTTCTCCGGACCTTGTAAACACTGCTCTCATGCAATGGTCGCGCAGGCACTATAACTTCCCAGGGGTGACTGGCCAGCCAAACCTGGACATCCCGAACGACCTGCTCTTCGGGCATAACTTTGGCGTGTTGGATGCGATTTATGAGAGCCGAGTGCAAGCCACGGACTCTGTAAGCTGGGTAAAGGGGTCGCATTTCGCGAAGTTCGGAGTGGACACAAATTTCATCAATAACTTCGTGATCTGGCCCGGATTCACGCCCATGCGCATCGTCCTGCCGGGTATCAACTGCCTGGTGGAATTCGCTAATTTCGTGAACCCGGGCGCGGATGTGCCTTCGTCGTTGAATCCCGGCGACACGTGTCCTCTGCCTCCCGTTTTGGATGGCACGCCAATCGTTTTCTGGGGAGCTCCGGTCGGGCCTGGCAACGTAACGCCTGGCTTTGAACCACCGTCGCTTTGTGCGCCAACCGGTTGCACTCCGAACAGCTGGTCGAACGCCTATCTTCCTTCGCAAACTGTGAATTTCTCTGAAACTCTGAACCACGCCTACTATGGGTTCTACGCGCAGGATCAGTGGCGAATCACTCCGAAGCTGACGTTTAACTATGGCTTGCGATATGACTTTGAGACGGGCCTGGCAAAGCAGATCAATCCGGACTACCGAGGCTGGCAACCCAGAGTAGGTCTAGCCTACGCCTTGGACAAACATACAGTCATCCGGGCCGGATTTGGAATATTCGATGACCGTTACAACCTCTCGTTCCTGTTTATTACGCAGCCGCAGAAGCCCGTCATTATTCCCAATGAAAACTTGCCCGGGATTCGAGAGGGCGCAAACTCCGCGACTTGGATCTTGAACCAGTTGACGCCTGGGCCGCCAAACCCAGGAGGGCAACAGATCTTTCCAGCGCAGGCAGCTGCAACCTTGATCACCAAGGGCGTCGTGCCGCCACAATATATTACCGGGCCTGCAGGATTAACCGTCACTGCCGGCGCGGGAATGGTCGACCATTTCAGCCGGATTCCTTACTCGGAGCAAGCCAATCTGCAGATTGACAGAGAACTTGGCCGTGGCCTTGTTGTCAGCGTCGGGTATCTATTTGTTTCGGCGCATAAGCTGGTCCGTGCGGAAAACTTGAACGTTTGTCCTCAAGCGGGCACAACAACCGCGGCCACAAGCTGCCCGGCGGCAGGCCCGCCACCCCCAGACTGGCCATCAGGGAAAGCCAATTTCAACGGAGCGCTCTATACTAATTCCGGTTTGCTCTATTACACCGACAACAGCGGAAACAGCGTCTATCATGGTGGCATGGTGCAGGCCTCGGGTCATTTCGGGCAATACTTGCGTTTCAATGCGAACTATACGTACTCGAAGACTCTGGATGACGGCACGTTCACAACTTTTGTGAGCACTCCACAAGATTTTTACGACAGACCTCTCGAGCGGGCCAACTCGAACCAGGACATCCGCAATCGGTTTATTGCCAACTTCACGGCCGATGGACCCGCGAAGACACTGCTACGGAACTTCGAACTCAGCAGCATCGTCACGGCGCAGTCCGGCCGTCCCTTCACCATGTTTGTGGGATTCGATGCCAACGGGGACACAAACCCCGTAACGGATCGGGTGGGAGACGCCGCCCGAAATACTTACTGGGGCGATTCTCTGGTCGCTTGGGACCTTCGTCTATCGCGTTACTTCACTTTCCGCGAGACCAACCGGATCGAGTTTGCGGTGGACGCGTTCAACGCCTTAAATCGCGCCAACGTCGACGAAGTGACGTCGGTGTATGGAACGTATAACTTCTGCAACGGGCAGGTTCCCGTCCACTATAAGGATGCGGCATCCATTGCCATCCAGACGGTGCAAAACGTGGGTGGTTGCCCCGCCGCTGGTCCTCCGGTACCCAATCCGCTCTTTGGCGGGCCGCGAACCATGTTTAACCCACGGCAAATGCAGTTTTCGTTGAAGTATTCTTTCTAGGGACGGGTTTGCAAAAGAGGGTGATGCCGTAAACCAATAGGCAGCGGTGATGTAGCTTGCGACGGCAAAGGGCGCCACGCTTGAACACAACCGAGAGCAGCCCCAGATCACTGACAATAGTCCAAAGGTGGCCACGAATTCGCTTAGAACGAGCCCCCGTCCTTCCCGCGTATGCGCGGAGAACGAATACAAGCGCAAGCCGAACATCAAATGTGCAAGGCCGGCTCCGACGACACCTCCAGCACACTGCGCGATGATGTAGGTGGGCACTTCCTTCCAGGGAACACCGTGCTCAACAGCATCTGCAAGCGTCACAGCTGGATTGAAATGTGCGCCAGAAATTGGGCCGAATGTGAGAATGAGGGCCAGTAACGCAGCGCCAGTTGCGATGGTGTTCGCGAGCAATGCGATGGCGACGTTGCCACCAGCCAGGCGCTCTCCCATGATGCCGGAGCCCGCCACGGCAGCGACAAGAAGTGCGGTACCTAAGAACTCGGAAACCAGGCTGGCGCGCAGTCGAAATTTCATTGGTGGCCGATCTTCTCAATTTCCTTCTTGATGGCGAGCCGGTCGAGGCTGGGGAAGGGAAGCGACAGGAACAGGTTAATTCTTCGATCGAGCAGAAAGAATGCGTCATGGAACGCTCTGTCAATCTGTTCTTTCGTTCCCTGCACCGCTGCCGGATCGGGAACACCCCAGTGGCCGTCAGCGGCTGACCTGGCCAGAGAGGACAACTTTCGTTCGCGGCATGGTCGCAGACGGTAAAAACAAAACGAATTTAGGAGCGCCAGGCATGGCGAAGTCGTCCCAACTCTTGCTCCTGAGACCATCTGCCGGAATATGGGCGACTTTGAGTTGTTTCAGCGCTTCTGGCCGAACCTTGTCAGACGGATGACTGCCGGCACTGTAAGCAGTGAAGGTAGGCCTTCCCTTATGGTTCATGATGGCTTCAGCCATGATGGAGCGGGCGGAGTTTCCCGTGCAAAGAAACAAAATGTTGTAACGTGCTTGCATCGGGGTTGCTCAACTGTTGCAGGTTGGTCCGCAGCAAGGCTCAGTTTTCTGGGGCTTCACGGCTCGGACGAAAGCGCTCATGAACTTGCCATCCACCTGCGTTGCAATCGCGTCGACATCAATGTTCTGGCCGGACAGGAATTCGCGAGCATCTTCGATTCGATAGATCCGAGTGGGCTCAAGTTCAATTTGTTCGAATCCAGCCGACGCCAATTTGTTGCGGTACTCGCTCTCTTCAAGCGCTCCGGCAACACAGCCGACCCACAGAAGCACGTTCTTGCAAATCTCGGGGAGCATCTCCCCACGCGTCACGACATCCGAGACGGCAAAGCGTCCTCCCGGCTTAAGGACCCGGAAGGCTTCCCGTAAAACGCGATCTTTGTCCGTGGAGAGATTTATGACGCAGTTGGAAATGATGACATCGACAGAATTATCGGGTAACGGAACTCGCTCAATTGCCCCCTTCAAGAATTCGACGTTGGCAATCCCCGATTTGCGCTTATTCTCGTTGGCCAATGAAAGCATCTCGTCGGTCATATCGAGACCGTAGGCTTTTCCCGTAGGGCCGACTCGTTTGGCGGAAAGCAAAACATCGATGCCGCCGCCGGAGCCGAGATCAAGCACAATGTCGCCAGGATTCAGTTTGGCCAGTGCAGTCGGGTTTCCGCAACCCAACGATGCGAGGAGAGCTTCTTCGGGAATCTGGCCTGCTTGCGACGAGTCGTAAAGGTTGGATGTGATTGGATCACCACAGCCGCTCGCTGTTGGGGAACTCCTTCCACAGCAAGAACTGCCACCTCTGGTCACTCGGAGAGCTGCTTCTGCGTACTTTTTCTTCACCACATCTTTTAGATCCGGGCTGCTCATTGGCCTCCTATCTACAACTTGTAACGATTGATTCTGGCTTGAGTGCTTTGTTGCGAGTGCAGCATTCGGCATACAAGAACTGCAATAGCTCCTGAAGGGCTTCGGTGTTCGCCGTATAGTGGAGGAATGTACTTTCGCGCCGAACAAGTACGAGGTTTTCCGCTTTGAGCTTTTCAAGGTGATGAGACAACGTGGAGTTGGGAATGTCCAGTTCCTGCTGAATTTCGCCGACGACGAGACCGTCAGGATGGGCCGAAAGCAGCAACTGCATGATGCGAAGGCGCGCTTCCGTCCCCATCGCTGAGAACATGTCGGCGAACTTGACCACCGGGTCGATGGATTTCTTGGGATGAGTGGTGACCATATTTCTATGTTTGCAGAAATATGGTGTAGTTGTCAAGCGGATGTTCCGAAGCCCACTCTGGCAAATATCGGGCTTTCGCGGCGCTTACTACCCGTTTTTACGAATTTGCTACTCTGGCTGGAAACCGAGCGGGCGATACACCGCAGACTATGGGAAGTAGACTGTGGGGGGCGGCCAAGTTTCGAGCCTCAAACAGCGTCACTGATCGATCGGTCGAATCAGCTTATACTGAGCTGCGTTTGGCGGATTTTCTAACTTCGTCTTCGGGGCCGCTGCGTTACGCAGGGTCGGACAGGGAAGGAGGGCGCAATGGCGCTGACCTTTAAAGATGTCCGCAAGTTCGCCTTAGCGCTCCAGAACGTAGAAGAAGGCACATCTTACGGGACGCCGGCGGTTAAAGTTGACGGCAAGCTAATCGCGCGTCTTAAAGAGGATGGGGAATCGCTCGTTGTGGGCACTACCTTCGAGGAGCGCGAGGAGATGATGGCTGCGGAACCGGAGACTTACTACATCACCGATCATTACTTGAAGTATCCGTGGGTTCTGGTTCACCTCTCGAAAGTGCATGCAGATGCGCTGCAAGATCTGCTCAGCAGGTCTTGGCGGTTGGCTCGAACGCAGCCTCGGAGAGCATCTAGGCGGAGGCGGACTAGCCGCGCAGGGTGAGGATTCGAGCAAGAACGGCCGCGGCGACGGCACTCACGTGTTCTGCGATCCTGAAGAGCCCGAAGCTACGGCACAAACGGGCGAGCATGAACCGCGCTTTCGGCTATGCGCTCACCCGTATTCCTACCCGTACTTTGGCGGGTTGACGGACTGATTCATGCCCATGCAAGTCTGTCCGCCCTTCGCAATGTTAACGCTGATCAGCCGTGGTCCTTGGGTGGCGAAGGCATTTTTCAGGACGGATTCGAGTTCTCCAGGCTGGTCCACTTCTTGCGCAGCCATTCCGTAGCCTTGCGCAATTTTCACGATATCGATGCCGGGCAAATCCATGCCGTGGACATTGCGGCCAACTTGCGTGAAATCGCAGAAGGATTTCAGTGCGGTGTAGTCACCGTTGCACAGAACAATAAAAATCACCGGCGCCTTGTACTGAACTGCGCTCCAAAGAGCCTGGATGGAGTATTGGATAGAACCGTCGCCTACTGGGCATACCACTCTTCGCTCTGGATGTGCGAGTTGCAAGCCGACGGCGGCGGGGAGGCCGAATCCTAAAATGCCATTTGGCACAGAATAGAACGAGCCGGGCTGATCCAGCAGAAGATGTTTATCGAGGTCGCCTTTGGACGAAGGGCATTCCTCGGTGATGACCGTGTCTCGCGGCATGACCTTGTTGAGTACGCTGAAGAGATAAGCGGCAGTGATGGGATGTTCGGGATTTGGCGGCGCGGGATCCTTTCGAGCTGACAAGACTTTTTGGTCTCGGGGCTGGACGTGCGTACGAATATAGCGGGCAGCAGAAGCGAGGTTGCCTACGATGCTGGTCCCGGCCAGAGCGGCGGCGGCATCCTGAGGAGAATTCGTGATTTGAAATAGCTTTGTTCCTGACTTGACGGTGTGGCCCGGGACGTAGGCGTAGTACAGAAAAACTGGGGCGCCCAGGACTACGATCGTGTCGTAGCTTGCGAGCTGATCGGCGAGAGGCTTCTGCGCGGGCAGCAATCCTCCGCGAAAAAGTTTATGCGTGCGCGGAAAAGTCCAGCGCGGAGGGATGGGCTGTTGATAAACGTCGGAGTTGAGGTGCTCGGCAAGCGCGATGACTTCGTCCCCGCCGTGGTCCTCTTCAATTTGCGAGCCTACGACGAGGGCGGGGCTGCGACTGGAATGGAGTGCCCGGACCACTTCATCAAGGGCGGCGGAATCTGGCTCAACGATTTGAGAGACTTCGCGCATGCTCAAGCTTTGGCATTCGTGAGACCAGTCATCCATTGGAATGGACAGGAAGACTGGTCCCATGGGGGGTTGAATCGCGAGGTAGTAGCCACGCGCGATGGTTGCAGGCACATCCTCCGCGCGGAGGGGTTCGTAGGCCCATTTCACGTAGGGTTTGACCGTTTCTACCGCGCGACTCACGAGAAACGGTTCAGCGAGAAGTTGGCGGCGATCCTGTTGGCCGGTGGTCACCACCAGCGGAGCGTGACAATAGAAAGCATCGATTAGGGCGGAGAGGCCATTGCCGACGCTCGCAACGGAATGCACGTTAACGAACGACGCTTTTCCTTTGGCCATCGCATATCCCAGAGCCATTCCGATGGCGGTGCGTTCGTGCAGACCGAGGACGTACTGAAAATCGGGAGGCATGTCACGCAGGAAAGGCAGCTCCGTCGAGCCAGGATTTCCGAAAATAAGATTCATGCCCAAGTCGCGCAAGACTTGATACGTGACTTCTCTTACCGTGCTCAACGTTGAGCTCCCGATGCGAGGAATTTAGCGCCGCGAAGAGCGAAGTTATACCATCTTGATTGCGTTTGCATGGTGAATTCGATTGGCGATCACGATTTCTTGAACAGTTCGCGCGCTCGACGGTGCGAAAGTTTCCGATTATCGCGCTTCGCCGCTTTTGAGCGCTCGCTTTTTGTGTATTGTTGAAGGTCCGGCATAAGGATAATACGCGCAGCTTGCGCGGTGGTTTTTTCGAGCTCGATCGACCATCAAGGAGTACGTCGCTTTATTGCATAGGTGAATGCATTTCTTGACGTCCGAGGAGGGATTCGAATGGATGAACGCCAGCGATACGAGCAGGGGATGAAGACGCGCCGCGCCGTGTTGGGGGACGCGCACGTGGACGCGACGTTGAAAAACCGGAATGAATTCACGGAGGCGTTTCAGGATTTCATCACGCGTTACGCGTGGGGAGAAATCTGGAGCCGGCCCGGGCTGCCAAAAGAAACGCGGAGCATGCTTACACTGGCCATGATGGTTGCGCTGAATCGTCCCGACGAACTGCGAATGCATTTGCGGGCCGCATTGAACGTCGGCGTAACGCGCGAACAGATTCAGGAAGTACTGCTGCAGAGCGCGGTCTACTGCGGTTTGCCTGCGGCCAATTCAGCGTTTCATATTGCGAAGGAAGTGTTCTCCGAGCTGCAACCCTGAAGCATTTT
>DATDHE010000374.1:0-6578 GCA_036521695.1 Candidatus Acidiferrum sp.
GGATTTAGGCAGAATCTGGAAAAACTCGCCTACAAGGGTAACCCCGACGACAACAAGTGGTACATCATTCGCGCCGGTACGATCGACAAATATCTTAGGAGCATATGGGGTCAGCCCGGCTATGTTGTTAAGACTGCCAAAGGCTATGACGACACGATAAGCCACCTGGACGCGCAGCATCAACAGGTTGCTGTGAAGATCAATGCTTGAGCGGTCCGCCAGGACTCTGCGAGAAGGCTGATCGGGGGTGTAGACAATTTTGTGGCTGCGAGCAACAGCGTACAACAACGCCGCACAACGGTTTCATTTTGTGGCAGTTAGAAACCGAAAGTTCCAAACCTTAACAATGCCTCGCATCTGGTTCGGGACCAAGTGCGTCTAGTCGCGCCGGGATTTTTGGGAGCAAACTTGGAGCAGGTCAAGGATGGCTCGGAACTTGTAAGCGCAACTGTTGCAACGACTTTGGAGCGAATCCAATGGCGCTGCTGCACAATTAGGCGGCGAGCGAGCGGCAGACCTCAGAGTGGGAATTCCTCAGGGCGAGACCTGACTCCTATCCGGCAGCAAGTTCCTTCAACAGCGCTTTGCCTTTGCGGAACCAGGGCCGTTCATACCGCTGCATGTAACTCGGGAGTGTCCGTTTCTTCGCGAGCAGTTTCTGTGCCCACTCGCGCGACTCCTCGCGGTGGCCTGCGAGCTTCAGAAAATAGGCATAGTTGTAGAGAGTCTCGGTAGTTGTCGAGAATTGCGCGACGTCGACATACAGCTGAGCGGCGCGCTCCAATTGTCCGGTTTGCGCATAAGCATCGGCCAGGAGTCCGGCAGCCCTGTAGCAATCGAACTTTCGATCGCTGGCGACTACACGCTCCAGATCGGGAATCGCAGCGGCGAAATCGCCCATCCCTAGAGAAGCCTGCGCGCGATGGTAAAAGGTGTACACGGAATCGCTGCGCGCCGTGATCGCGTTCGTAAACGCTTCGCGCGCTTTGGCAAATTGCTTCTGGTCTTTATATAGCTCGCCGAGCTCTTCGTAGTTTGCAGCGGAAGGATTGTCCAGGATTTGCGTTTCGACGATTTGAATCCGCGATCTCCGGCCAAACCCTTGAAAGACGCCGCGTAGCAGGCCGAGATCGGGCAGAACTTCCGCGACGATATACACGCCTGCACCGAGAAATCCTCCGAAGAAAATAACGAAGAACCAATAATTCTCCGGCCGACGCCGCACGAAGTGCACGATCGCGAGGATTTGCAGGATGAATCCCCACGGATAGAAAAGGTGGCTTAGGCCAAACATGGACGACCGCCCTGTGGACAGCATCTCTGCCCCACGCCAAATGGTCAAACGGAACGTAGGGAGAGTATGAGCAGAAGTTACTGTCCGCTAGCACTGTCTTGCTTTGCTATGATGGGCGGAATGAATCCCATCGAAACACTGGGGATCGCCCTTGGCGCCGGATTTTCTTCGGGGCTTAATCTTTACGCGACCGTCGCGACACTCGGGCTTCTGGAGCGTTTCGGAGTCATCCATCTTCCTCCGTCCCTTCACGCGCTTGCACATCCCGCAGTTCTCGCGGTCGCTGCCGTGCTGTATTTTGTGGAATTCTTCGCAGACAAAATTCCGTACGTCGATACTGTTTGGGACATGATACACACTTTCATACGCCCGCCCGCTGCTGCGTTGTTGGCCTATAGTGCGGCAGGCGCCGCACCTGCGGAGTGGCGCTGGGCTGCCGCACTTCTCGCCGGGGGAGTTGCGCTGACCTCACATGGCACGAAGGCAAGCGTGCGCGCTGCGGTTAACACCACCCCGGAACCTCTTAGCAACTGGGCACTGAGTTTCGGAGAAGACGTGTTGGCAGTTTGGCTGACGTGGATGGCCACGGCTCATCCCCTGGCAACGACCGTCATCGTCGTCGCACTCGTTGCGCTTTCGGTGTTCCTCCTCTTTTATCTGTTCCGTTTCGCGCGTCGCGCGCTGCAACGATTGTTTGCTGTTTGACTCGCCAGCTATTTCAAATACGTCTTGAGCCAGTCCAGAAACGTCTTGTACCAAAACTGGCTGTTTTGTGGCTTCAGAATCCAATGGCCCTCATCTGGAAATACAACCAACTTTGAAGGCACGCCTTGCCTCTGCAATGTGTTGAAGAATTCCAGCGACTGCGTGTATGGAACTCGATAATCCCGCTCGCCCGCAATCACCAGTGTCGGCGTTTTGAATTTTTCCAAATCGGCCGCGTATGTCAGCGGCGCCCACTTGCGGTAACTCTCTGGATTTGTCCACGGCGTCCCTTGCATGTCGTGTTCTTCAAACCACAGCTCTTCCGTGGCGTACATCGAGTTTTTGTCATAAATGCCGGCGTGGCTGATGATTGCCTTGAAGCGTCCCGTATGCGTGGCAATCCAGTCGGCCATGTAGCCGCCGTAGGATCCGCCCGCAGCGGCCATGCGAGACCCATCCGTGTAGGAGTATTTTTTCAGAACGAAGTCCACGCCGTTCATCACATCCACGTAAGCCTTGCCACCCCAGTCGTTGCTGATCTCGTCCGTAAATTTCTGGCCGTAGCCTGTCGAGCCGCGGCGGTTGATCATCAGCGTCACGTACCCGGCCGCGGAAAATAATTGCGCGTTCCATCGGTAGCCCCACGCGTTCGACCACATGGTCTGCGGCCCGCCGTGCAGCAGCACCAGGAGCGGATATTTCTTGGTCGCGTCGAAATTCGGCGGCCTGATCAGCATGGCTTGCACGCGCGTCCCGCCTGCGCCTTCGAACCAAAACGTTTCCGGCTCGTTCATTTTCAGCGAAGCAAGAATGGCATCATTCTGATGCGTAATCTGCCGTAAACCGGTTCCATCGCTCGATGCCACAAGAATCTCGGCAGGCATAGTTAGGCTGGTGCGTTCGAACGCCAGCGTCTTGCCGTCGCTGCTTAACGAGATTCCCAGATCGTAGCCGCTTGCAATTAGCTTCTTTGGCGCGTCTCCCGGGCGCGGGGCCATCGCGTAAATCGGCTGTAAAGTTTCGTCTTCTGCAGTGAAATAAATTGTTTTGCTGTCGGCTGACCAAGTCAGCTCGTTGGCGCTGCGGTCGAATCCTTCTGACAGGTTTTCTATTTTTCCCGTTGCCCGGTCGTACAGCATCACGCGCCAACGGTCAGACTCATACTCAGGAGTCAATTGCGCGTGATACGCGATGTACTTCTCATCCGGCGAGTACGCCGGCCCGCCATCAAATCCCGGCTGTGTCGTGATTTGTTTCACTTCGCCGCCCGCCACTGGAACCACGAACAAATCTCCGTTTGTGCTGATTGCCTCAACAGGATCGGCCACAGCCGTAAAACAAATCTCCTTCGAGTCTGGCGAAAAATTCAGATCGCTGGGGCCGCCGCGTTCATCCGGAGGCACGTCGTAATTTGCTCCCGCCGTCAAATCGCGCGGATTTCCGCTGTCATCCGCTGGGACGACAAACAAATGACTGCGCTTGCCTTCGTTCCAGTGCGTCCAATGCCGGTAAAGCAGATGCTCCGCGACGTGCGCCTTCACTTTGTCTTTTTCTTTTCCCGCGTTCCGCGCGCTGTTGCACGCATCGTCTTTGCAGTCCGGATAAACTCCCGATGTAAACGCAATCGTCTTTCCGTCGGGTGACCATTTCACGATGTCCGCGCCCGTCGAAAGATGCGTCAACGGCTTCGCTTCGCCGCCATCCATCGAAAGCAGATAGACTTGCGAATCCCCGCTTCGCGACGACAAAAAGGCGAGCATCTTTCCGTTCGGCGACCAAACCGGCGACGAATCGTGCCCGCTCTGCGTGAGTTGCAGCGATGTTCCGCCCGCCGTCGGCATAATCCAGATGTTGCTCACGGCACGATTCGCATCGAGGTCCGGCGTCGAGACGGTGTATGCCACCCATTTGCCGTCGGGCGATAATTGCGCTTCTCCCACTCGATGCATTTGGATCATGTCGTCGAACGTGATGGCGTGCTTCGACGGTTCTTGCGCCAGCGTGCGAGTCTGGCCAGCAAGCAGCACCACAATGAACAAACTGCACCGCAAAAGGGCAAGCTTCATGGCATTTCCTCCCGATGGAGTACGGCGAGTCGCATTTTCCCTTTGTGGAACTTTGGATGATGTCACGATTCGCGTGCGATTCCAAGCGCGTGGCTTCGCGCCCAAAGCCAGTTCAGAAGTGCGATGGCGAAAGTGATAGACATCACGATAAGTTCGGTACGACCCACTTGTGCCAAAAGGACGGCGACGAACGCAAGTCCAAGCGCCGTAAAAAACAGGCCCGCAGGAAGGCGAAATTTGCCTCCTTTGGGAAACTTTCTTCTCAAAACTGGTAGAGCGGCAACGACTGCTCCATACATAAAAAGTCGCGAGATTGCAGAGAGCGACGCGTTCCACCGGAAGTTTCCGCCGATCGAGAACAACAGGAGCATCAATGCAAAAACAACGATCGACAAATGCGGCGTCCGGAAGCGGGGATGAATTGCCGCAAAAAAAGAAGGGAAGTCTCCGCGTTCTCCCATGGCAAACGTGACGCGCGGCGTATGCAACATGTTCGCGCTTAAGTACCCATAAACGGAAATCAACGTGCCTACGGCGACCAGAGCTACTCCGATCGGACCAAGGAATTGGCGCGCGGAGTCCACCGCCGGTTTTGTCGTCGCTCCCGGATTTGCCAGCGTGTAAATCACGACGACTTGCACGCAAATGTAAAGTATAGTCGCCGTCATGATGGCGATCAAAAGCGCGATCGGCGCATCCTTCCGCGGATCGCTGACCTCGCCCGAAGCGAAGAGCGCGGCCTCGAATCCTCCATACGCATAAACCATGAGCAAGATTGCTTGGAAGCAATTCGCTGCCGTTAGGGGAACCGCGGCCGGAGTCACGCGCACGCTCGGATGCAAGGCGAGGGCCATGAATCCGCCCGCAATAAAAAGTGCCAGGAGCAACACCTTCGTCATCGTGAAGAAATTGCTCAATGCTTTTCCGCCGCTCACTCCGCGGTAATTCACGGCTGCCAAAAATCCAATCAGTACCGTGAGAATCGTTCCCCTTATCCATCCTCGAGTCAGGGTCGGGAGAAACGAGCCCAAATAGGTGATAAATAAATTTGCCACGCCGGAGCATGCCGTGATCCGGGATAGCCACGTTAGCCAGCCGATTTGAATTGCCGCGAATCGTCCGAAGGCGACCCTCGTATACAGATAAGGCCCGCCGGCTTCCTGAAAATACGAAGAAACCTCCGCCAAACATGCGGCAATCACGGCCACGCCGGCAAAGGCGATCAAGTATCCTGCGGGACTCAGTTTCCCGAGGTAGCCCGCGATGATCGACGGGAGGCCGAAAATGCTCGCGCCAATCATCGTGTTCAGCATTAGCGCCGCGAGGCTCCAGCGCCCGATGGTGCGAACCAGGCTGCCGGAAGGTTGCGCCAAGCTTGCCGCCTGGGAGTTCAATCTCTTGCCGCAGCCACGGGTGGCGCCTTCATTTTTGCAATTTCGCCGAGAAGATCGGGCTTGCCGCTGATTCGTTCCAGGTGCGGATAACGCTCGCCGCCGTGATAATTAACCGCGTATGTCTGAAAGAAATCTTCATTCTCGATGAGCAACTCAATCGGTGCGCTCCCGCTCTTTGCTTGCCGGATAGCCGCGTGGAGATCGTCCGGACTCCACCTCCGGCCATTCACCGCAACGAGTTTCATTCCTGGCGCGATACCCGCCTGCGCCGCAGCGGAGCCAGGAATCACGTCGATCACTTCGTCGCCGTTCTCGCCTCCCGTGTCGCGCACCACAAATCCGAGCGAAAACTGTACATCCGTCAGATGCATGGCGGCTTCGCCGGCTTCGCGGCTTTCGTTCGGCGTTTCGCTATACACCAGTTTCCATCCGCTATTTTCCAGGCCGCCGAGTGGCGCACCGGGTCCGTACGAATTCACTAGCCGCGTAAAAAAAGAACGCCAATCGTAAGGAGCGGTTTCTTGCAAAGCAGCGACGACATCGTCCAAGGTGTAAGGCACGATTTTCGGCCCAGTATTTTCTCCCCCTTCGAATTTTCGGCAAAAATCATCCAGAGATTTTTTGCCTTTGGTCTCCTGCCGGATAATCGTGTCCGCCTCCAGCCAGATTAGCGTGCCCTCATCGTAGTAATCCGTATCGCGCCGCCATGTCCGGTATTCCTCTGGCGATCCGTACAGCAGTTGAGCGGTAATTGCTGTATCTTCCAGGTCGCGCCACGAGCGCCCCTTGCGCTGATCCAGATATGCCGCGACCCACGCGAGATTTTCGTGCAATCGTTCCGGCGTCCAGCTTCCGATACGCGCCGAGAGCACCGTTCCGTAATATTGCGTCATTCCCTCGTACACCCAGAGCAAGCCGCCTTTCATCGGCTCCTGATAATTCGGAGTTGCTAGCCCCGCTGGCCTTCGATATTTTCCGTTCCATGAATGCGTGAATTCGTGCGGTAAAAGATCCGTCATCGCATCCGAAATGTTTGGGTCTTGAAACGTGCGGCTCGGCACTCGGTTGTCGCTCGATTCATGATGCTCGACGCCATCCGTTTCCACGTTATCGCTTTCT
>DATDHE010000375.1:0-3411 GCA_036521695.1 Candidatus Acidiferrum sp.
GATTCGCTCTTTTCTGCCCTTACCGAACAGGCGAACCTGAAAGGGCGATTCCAAACGAAGGGCCTGGACAGAGAGATCCAACGCCTCCTGAATACGTGCACCGGTGTTATATAAGAACGCCAATAAGACATGATCGCGCTGGCCTTCGAGCTTCAGGCGGTTCGGTTGTGCGAGAATCGCGCTGATCTCGTCCTCGTCGAGATCGCGGACTTCCACTACCGGTGCTTGTTTGGTGGGTATGCGCAGGACCGCGGCGCATTGTGCAGCGGCCAACGGTTCACGGTCGGCGACGAATCTATAGAAGCTGTGCAGCGCCGACAAGCGGCAGTTCCGTGTTCCGATCGAGGACTTGCGAATCTGTTCGATGTCTTTCAAAAACGCGAGAACCTCGACTGCCGTGAGATCGTCCATGCCGAGCCTGGCAACCGACTTCGCCTTCTGTGCGGCGACGAAGCGCAGAAACAGCCGCCAACTGTCCCGATAGGACAACACGGTGTGGTGGGAAACATTGCGTTGTTGCACCAACCAATCGTGGAAGAAGGCGTGTAGCAGTAGAGGAAACTGATTTGTCTTCAAGCGTTTCCTCCTTCTGTCACAGGCTGCAGGAGTCGGGCACCCCGCACGCGAAATCGCTCGCTGGCTTGCTGAAGCAGATTCTGGGTAACGGTGAGGTACACCAGCGTCGAGTTGATATCTTTGTGCCCGAGATACGTGGCCAGGTACGGGAGGCGCGACTGAGGATTGATACCCTCGCGGTACCAGGCGAGCATGCGGCCTGCGACGAAGGCATGACGAAGATCGTGTACACGCGGACCCACGCGCCCCGGAGCAGGTTTGAGTTTCGCCCGCCGTAGAACACGGACCAGCAGTTTGCCGGCCCTGTCGCGCGAGTATCGGCCGCCCGCCTGTTGATGCCAGAACAGTGCGGCGTCAGGGGACATGGATGCCCCCGCCCCTTTGCGCGCAGTGAGATACGCCTGAAGTGCTGCAACTGCGCTGTCGGAGAGCGGCACGCGCCGTGATTTGAAGAACTTGGTGCCGTGGACCTCGATGACGCGATCGTCAATGTTGAAATCGCCCACATTCAAGCGCACGATTTCGCCGATGCGGAGGCCGGCGCAGTAGGCCAGCACCAGCATCATGTGGAGTGTTTTGGGCCGCAGGGGTGATTGGGGAGATGGAAAACTGAGCGCCGTCTCCAATAGGCCGAGAACGTCTTGTTCGCTAAAAATGTATGGCTGCCGGTACCGCTCTTTCGCTAGCCGCCAAATCCGTTTGTCCGACGGAATCCTCTCGACTGTGGGATCGATACGAGACAGCACACTGGAAAGCAGTCTGCCCGCCTGGTGGCAGTCCAACGCATGCTGCGGGGTGGATCGTGTATTCGTCCATTCTCGAATCAACTCCGTCAGCGGATGGCCGGATAGATCCGGCCGGCCTTGAAGGAATCGGTCCAGCCGAAGTAGACGCTCCGCCTGCGTGTTGTACCGGTAACCCATGGCATGCATAAGGACCACGTGCTCGCGCATCACAGGGCCGAGAAAACTGCCGAAGCGGGGAAGCGGGCGTAGTGCTTCGAGTGCCGCTTCAGGGTTAGGATTCAACAGTGCCCGCACAAGTGGCGTGGTCGTGCGTTGTCCGTATTCCGCTCTCAAGTCGGCGAATGGATTGTTTGCGAGTGCTCGGTTGTTTACCCTCCAGTCCAGAAAACGGTCGACAAGACGCGCACGATCCGTGACTATGTGGAACGGCCACGCCAGGGTTCGATCCTTTAGCCACTGCCGTATCGTTGTTTGCGATGCCGATTTGTCCTCCGCCTGCTCGGCGACGAAGCGTTGGAATCCGTTCAGGATGCTCAGGTAAACCTGAGATGAAACCGGACTGCGCAAGCGCAGCTCTCGGACGTAATTCTCGGGCGTTGCCTTAGACATGGTGGTCGTTTTCATGCCTTCACCCCAGTCGGAATCTCCAAGGCCACCGCACGCAAGTCCTCCGTCGCCAACTTCAGATACACCAATGTTGAATCCGCTCCACGGTGGCCCAGCAGATCCCCAATATCCTTCACTGATACCGTCGCGCGAAGCATGCTTACCGCCCGTGCGTGACGAAAAGCATGGGGGCCTCGTTTGCCTGTAGTGATAACGTTGGCGGCTTCGAGCCGATGCCGGACGAGTCGGTATAGGCTTGACCCGCATCTAAAGGGTCGATACGGGGCACAAACGCGAATGAATATTTCTCGAAAAGACGTCTTCGGCCGCGAGTCCTGCAGGTATTTCAACACCGCCTCACCGACTTCGGGCAGTAATGGCAGATAGGATATAGCACCAGTCTTACTGTGGCGAATCCGAATGACTTCTTTGCGCCAATCCACGTCGTCCAGCCGAAGGGTCGCGACCTCTCCGGAGCGGATACCGTACTTCGAGATCAGCATCAGAATCGCGTAATCGCGTATCCCTTTCGGCGTGCAATCTTGTCGAGTGGCAGCCAAAATTTTCTCCACGTCCCCGGATCGAAGAGCAGAGGGAATACTTTCGAACGCGTAGAGCATGGGTACGATCACGGTGGATGAAAGATCGCGGGAGGTTCGCTCCGTCAGGTACAGCCACCGCAAGAAGCTGCGTATTTTGGTCGTCACATCTTTGAGCGAACGCCTGCCTACCGCCGCTGCCCGGTACTTCAGATAGCCGTCCACATCGAGATGGGTGAGGGTCGCAAGTTCCTCTCGGGTTGTTCGCTCCCCCAGCCAATCGAGAAGACGCCGTGCCTCGCAACAGCGATGAGACACTGTTCCCGGAGCGAGGCCGCGCTGCCCGGCCATCCATTGGGCGTACTCTCCGCGGATTTCGCTCTGCAAGATCTCCGCAGGGGTGACCGCTCTCGGTATTGGTGGCCACTGGCCATGCACCAGGCGTAAAAGCATGTGGATGCCATTGGTGTGGAGACACCGCCAACCTTCGTAATCTGGTGGGTGGCCATGGCGGCGACGGTACCTCCGTCGTGCCTGTTGGAGATAAGCCTCGACGCTTGCTGTCTGAGCCTCGCTGACGTCGACATGCTGTTTGTCGAGATAGTCCAGGAACTGGCGCGCCGCGGTAATACACTGGCGCGACGTCCGGGCAGCGTACCGGTCCTCGGCCAGATGATTGCTCAGGTTTGAAAGCCACGAACCGTGGCTGGAATGCCGATCTGACATGTGCACCTCCAGGTGACGGTCCAGAGTCGCACGGCTCCAAATTATGGTAAGGAACCTATGTCATTGACGCTGTTATTATTGTTCCCCAACCCTCTTCTCCGCATAATGGGCTCCTCGCCATTCACACCCAAATACGGCTTCCACATGTCCGAGCAGACGAACTCGATCCTCGCCGACACCTCCGGGCCGATCATGGTGAAGAACTCCCGGAAGGTTTT
>DATDHE010000376.1:0-23528 GCA_036521695.1 Candidatus Acidiferrum sp.
AGAGCGCCGTCGATGCGACGGAGGAAAACGGCGTCTTCCGTCAAGCAGAAAACGTAAGCCATGACGACAAGAGGGATAACGATAGCGGTTTTTTTCCATAACAGCGCGGCCGCGAACGCTGCAAACGATGCCGCAAGCAAAAGAACGTGAATGCGTCGCGATGGTTCGATTAGCTGCTCTTGTGATTTCTGACCGCTTGCGACAACAAAAACAGAAAGCCGCTCAAAAAAACCGCTGTGCAGCCGTGTCAGGCAGCGCCGCGATCCAATCCACCGCCTCGGAATGAATCGGATGCACGGCAAACAAAGCTGCAGATGCGAAGGCCAATCCCATGCGGTCAGTCAACGCATGGAACAAAGCAAACGCAAGAAGGACGACAATTACGTGGAACGTGAGGTTCACTGCATGGAACGCGCTAGCATCAAAACCAAAAACATCGGCGGTTAGACGGTACGTCACCATCTGCAGCGGCCTGTAATAATTGCTGTCTTCGCGAACTCCTGAGCGCGTGAATCCCCAAATATTCGGAGCGACCAAATCTAAGTATGGGGCACCTGGGCGCAGGGTCGCATTCATCACAAGCTGTTCATGGTCGTCCCAGACGAAACCGTTGCTGATGCTATTTGCGTACGCTGAGATGGCGAGGATGCACAGGAGTGCCACCCCTGCAACCGCACCGAGTCTGGTTGTTGACAGCTTGGAGAACGGGGGGTCCTTTGTTGTCGAAGCTGCCGAGGCCGTTTTCGACGTGGATCGGCCTCTCTTCTTGGTTGCCTTCATTAAGGGCAGCTCCCCAACTTCCAGCAAATGGATTGGGCCATTATAGGAGAAAGCGTTTTGCGCCGCCTGAGTAGTCTAGTTGTTGGAACCTGGCCAGCGACGCATAAGCGATTAAGCTCGCACTTCCGCCAAGGGCGTGATATACTGCATTTGCGCTTAATACCTCGGTGGTGTTGTGCGGTCCCTCAAGTTGAGTTGTTGATCTGAGATTACCCGCCTGCAGTTTTCTCCGTACGTTTTCAGCGTAATCTAAAACAAGACTGGCAATGCGAATTGCCGCGCTTGCACTGGAAAAGTGTGCGCGCCGCTATCACTCCAGCCAGCAAGAAAGCAATACGAATGCAAAGTTTCATTGAATTACCAATCTCCGCCTACATGAAGGAGAGATTGGCACACGCGCGATTTTCGACGCCGACCCCCGTGCAGGCTGCGGCCATACCGCAAGCGCTTGAGGGCAAGGACGTGCTCGCAACCGCGCAAACCGGAACCGGCAAAACGCTGGCGTTCCTTATCCCGGTGATCGAGCAACTGCTCAAGAGCAAAACGCCCGGAATCGCGGCGCTAGTGCTGGTGCCTACACGCGAACTGGCCATGCAGGTAGTGGGGCAATTCAATACCCTGCGCGGCACACAACTTGCGCCCGCAGGGCTAGTGATTGGCGGGTTGGCGGAAGGCGCTCAACTCAATGCCATTCGCAATGGAGCACGGCTGGTCGTAGCCACTCCCGGACGCTTGGAAGATTACCTCGACCGCAAGCTCTTTAATTTCAATTCGTTGCGCATTCTGATCCTGGACGAAGCGGATCGCATGCTGGATATGGGATTTCTACCAGCCATCAAGCGCATCGTGGCAATCCTGCCTAAAGAGCGGCAAACAATGTGCTTCTCCGCAACGATGGAAGCATCCGTCGCTCACCTCGTAAAAGACTATTTGCGAAATCCGGCGCGTCTCGCGTTTGGTTCCATTCTTAAGCCCTCCGAAAACGTGCGCATGCAGGCATTCGAAGTTTCCGTTGATCGAAAACAGGAAATGCTGCAGCGTTTGCTTGCCAAAGAAACCGGGCGTTGCCTGGTGTTCTCTCGCACCAAGCGCGGCACGGAGCGCATCACTAAGAGTCTGAACCGCGACGGCTTTTCCGCGGCCATGATTCATGGAGACCGCTCGCAATCGCAACGAACGGCTGCACTTGCAGGCTTTCAGCAAGGACGTTATCGCGTCCTCGTAGCCACCGATCTGGCTTCACGCGGAATTCACGTTCAGGACATCGTCCACGTCATCAATTACGATTTGCCGGACGCGGCGGAGAATTTCATCCATCGTGTCGGGCGAACGGGACGTGCTGGCGGACACGGCGTCGCCACCACTCTCTTTTCGCGCGAACAGCGTTCCGAGTTGTTCCAGTTGGAACGGGCACTCGGTATTCGGATCGAACGTCTGAATGCCGACCCGGCCGTAACGAAACCAAAGCCTGGTGTACATATCCGAACTGAATCAGCGCCAACGCCAACAAATGGCGCAGCAAAGTCGGCGAGGGTTCGGTCGACCATGATTGCCTTGCCGGGCGAGATATTCCAAGCGCAGATTGAAAGCTAGGAACGTATTCCACCGAAGGGTTGAGTAAACAGCTCGAGGAGCGGAACCTAATGTATGTTCCGTTTGCCCCTTAAGGCCTTCTTTTTGTGAGGCTTACGTGATTAGGGAATATTATTTAAGGGTCGCCAGTCTCTTGGTTAACGGATGTTTCTCCTTGATGGCGCGAGCCGGTTCGCTATACCCTGGTGGGCTGGCTCGCGCTGCCGTCACCCTGGCTTTCTGAAGAGTTCGTTTCGGCTTTAGGTCCGTCCCGTATTTCGAGGGCCGTGTCTCTATACCCTTTGTTCTTCAGTGACTTTCCTGCCCTTTGCTACTCTGTCCCAGATGCGCCTTAATGCATATACATAAGCACCTCTCGACCGCAGCCTTCTCGGGCGAGGTTGATCCTCAAAACGCAATGAAAGTCTAGTGCTGACGGCGAACGGAAGGCGAGGGGTTCGGAGTGAGCGAGGAGGAACTAACAGGCGGCATAGGCGGGGCAAGGCCAGCGGTTTGGGAACCGAGACCGAGTTTCTGAAGGGTCTTTGCATCAAGCTTACCGGAGGGATTCAGGCCGTGAGCCTCTTGAAACCTCCTCATGGCGTCGACTGTGGAGGCATCCCACTTGCCAGTCGGCTTGCCATCGAAGGAACCGTCTCTCGCCAGCGCGGTCTGAATTTGGGAAATTCGCTCGGGAGCGGGAGCCTTCTGCCCGCGCACCTGGCGGGTTGTCTTTTTTGTGGATTTTGTGTGATGCGGCTTGGAGCCAGGCTTTGCCGAAGGCGATTTCGACGAATTAGTGCCCTGCCCCTTCGCAACGGCGCCAGTTACACCCATACCAGCTGCAACGAGCAGCGTCAGGGCCAGATGGGTCGCTTTTGGCACTCGCATTGGTTTTCACTTATGTGTTACGGGAGACGCAAAGCGTCTCCCCGGTTTTATTGCTTCTCGCTGTCTGCTGGAACGACACCGGACAGGAATACGGTAAGAATGCGGTCGTCCTGGCGGCGCAGAACCTTGAAGACCACGTTGACACCGGGTTTCAGCTTGGCAACGGCTGCGCGGTAGTCATCCAAAGAGGTGATGGCTTCATGGTTGATTTCAGTGATTACGTCGCCGCGACCGAAGTTTAGATCATCCGAAGCAAAGCTGGCGGGATCGACATCGGTCACGATGACGCCTTTTTTGCCTTCGACGCCGAAGCGCTGTGCTCGATCGTGGGTCAGATTGTCAACGTGGAGACCGAATTCAATCGGCGCGGCCTCGCCGGGCTGGTCACCCAGTCGGCCTGCGGTGTTCGGGAAGACATGCGTGCGGTCCTCAACGGTTACCGTCGCCTCTTTCTGAGTGCGATCGCGAACATAGGTCAGCTTCATTTTGGTGCCGATGGGTGCTTGGGCGATGGGATTCACGAGGTCATTGCCGGTCTTGATGGTCTGGCCGTTCACGCTGGTGATGACGTCGCCACCCTTGAGCCCAGCCTTTTCCGCAGGGCTGCCAGGTTCGATATCTTCAATCACTACTCCATTCGCAGCTCCAAGGGACTTGAGCGTGATTGGATTTGTGCCGAGATCTTCCTCAAACCTTACACCGATCGAACCGCGGGTCACGCGGCCGTTAGATATCAGCTGGTTGTAAACGGTGATCGCGGTGTTCGACGGAAGCGCGAAGCCGACGCCTTCATAGCCGCGGCTCCCGGTGATGATGGCTGTGTTGATGCCGATGACTTGTCCCGCCAAATCAACCAGCGGGCCGCCGGAGTTGCCGGGATTGATGGCTGCGTCGGTTTGCAGGAATCGCTGGAACTGCTTGGCGAGGCCGAGACCGCCGCGGTCTTTCGCGCTGATGATTCCCGCCGTGACCGTGGCCTGCAGGCCGAACGGGCTGCCGATGGCTAGGACCCAGTCGCCGACTTGCACGCCGTCCGAATTCCCGAGTTTAGCGGTGGGAAGTTCCTTGTTTACTTCGATTTTGATTACAGCCAAATCCGTGTCGTCATCCGCGCCGACAACCTTCGCGGTGTACCGAGCAGTGTCGTTATTGAGCTGAACTTGGATTTTCGTGGCATTTTCGATGACGTGGTTGTTGGTGAGAATGTAGCCGCGCTTGTCAACGATGACTCCCGAGCCGAGGCTGCGCTCTGCCTGAGGAGGGCCATCCTGGCGGCCGTCAAAGAAACGGTCGAAGAAATCCTGCATCGGGTCGTTTTCCTCGTCGGGATTGGCGTTGGGGTTGGAAGGTTTCTGGCGACGCAGTTTGGAGTTAGGCTTTTTCTCGAGAACTTGCGTGGTGGCAATATTGACGACTGCTGGTTCGACGCGATTCACTATGCCGGAAAAGGAGCTCGCCGAAGGAATGGGATCCGGCACGGAGAGATGTGCCGCATCGGTGCCGCTGAAGGACTTCATGGCGGAAACGCGGCCCGAAATCACTGAGCCGATCATGATTCCGACGACGAGCGTAAATGCTACAAAAAACGACGCCATGATTTTGCGGCGTCGCGCCCAATTGAAAAGCTCTTTGACTTGCTCACCCATGTCGCTGCTCCTATCTTTCTAGGCCGCACAAGCCCACAACCCCAAGTCAGCAGTATCGCGAAAGCGTTCACACTGACCGCCCAGCGATCCCCATGACTAAGTATAACACCGTAGATAAAGGACAGTTGCCCCGGAAATTCGATGCGCCGGGGTTGTCACTGTCCCAGAGGACGGGGCCCAAAGGACGAGACGTGGCCGCTTACGTCATATTGTCTCGGCAGGTTAGACGCAAGAACCCTCGATTATGTTGTCAAGGGATTTTGCGGCACGCAGGTAGCCTCCTGGCAACGCTGGGGCGTAGGCGGTCTCCAGCAGTGTGGTGGGCCCTGACCTCATTAAGCAAAATTACTGTTCCTCAACTATCTACCGGTCCCATCATTGCCGCCCAGTTTGAACCGTGGCACCCAAAGAAGGAATCCGTCAATCGTGGCGCAATCAGCAAACTCCGCTTCATGTGGGTCGAAACGCACAACCAGTCTCCTCGTTTCCCCGCGGTGTCGAGAGAGATTCGCTCAATTGATATTTCGCGTTAATGCGCGTGTGACGTTTGCTGGTTAATGCTCCACAGGCCCGGGTTCAACCTGGACTTAAACTTGGAGGAAAATATGCATCCATCTGACAAAAGAAAATGGAAAGAGAAAGCAACGGCTTGTCTGCTTGTCTTCGCAATATCGCTTTTTGGCTTTAGCGCACCGGTTCGAGCCGATGGCGATCACGATCGGGACAATGATTGCGATTCGATCAAAACTGCCAGCCCGATCAAGCACGTCATTATCATTGTCGGCGAGAATCGCAGCTTCGATTACCTTTTCGCTACTTATGTGCCAAAAGAGAAGAGAGAGCATGTGTGGAATCTTTTGTCTGAAGGCATCATCAACGCCGATGGTACGCCCGGCCCGAATTTCGCCAAGGCCCATCAATTCCAAATCGTGTCCGCCCCCAATGGCGGCAAATTCTTCAGCAGCGCGGATATGGCGAATAAGCAGCTCTACGCGACTTTGCCACCGCCCGATGTTAACGGCGTGCAAAATCCGCCAGCTGCCATACTCCTGACCCTGGGCGGTGATCCGGGATTGGCCCCCCAGGATCAATTCCTCATGGGAACGGGGGGCACCGGTCTACCCTTCACCGAGGGTCCGGATACCCGGATACCCAACGCCACCAGCCTTCCACCGGGTCCCTTCCAGTTGACCGGTCCGAACCTACCGTTCGACGCGTACGCCGGCGACACCGTCCATCAGTACTTCCAAATGGTCCAGCAAGTGGATTGCGCCATCGACGCAGAGCACGTATCAAAGGATAACCCAACGGGTTGTCTGCATGATCTCCAGTCGGCGATCGACACCACCTACGCCACGACCCCCGGCGGCACGTCGCATGACTCCGGACAGACCATGGAGTTCTTCAATATGCAGAACGGCGACGCGCCTCTCTTTAAGTCCCTCGCTGACAGCTATACGATGAGCGACAATTATCACCAACCCGTGCTTGGCGGCACCGGTCCGGACAGCCAGCCTCTCGGCTTTGCCGATCAGGTCTTCTTCAGTGACGGTAAGGGCAATCCCGCAACGCCGGCCTCGAAGAACATCTACAATCCCGATCCCGTGGCCGGAACGCTCAACCTCTACACCCAGCGGGCACAATGGTTTAACTGCAACGACACCACCCAGCCCGGCATCGCCGCCATCACCAACTATCTGAATTCGCTGCCCTACGCTGTCGAGACGAAATGCGGCCAGGGCGAGTATTGGCAGGCCGTCAACGTCAACCCCGCCTTCACCCCTAAAGGAACGCCGCAGGCCGGCCTCGTCGTTCCGCAGACAGCGCAGCAGAGCATCGGCGATGTGCTGACCGCCCGCAATATTTCTTGGAAATATTATGGCGGCGCCTTCAATGCCAGCGGGACGGGCGGCCCCTTGGACGCGCTCTATTGCAACATCTGCAACCCGTTCGAGTACGAGTCGGTCTATCCGGGTATGGTTGCGGATCATATGCGGGACGTCACCGATCTCTTTACCGATCTTAAGAACGGCACACTACCAGCGGTCTCGTATGTGAAGCCGGACGGCGTTATGGACGGCCACCCCGCTTCGTCTAAGTGGGGGCTCTTCGAGGCCTTCGCCAGGAACATCATCGAACTCGCGCAGAGCAACCCCAAGCAATGGGCCGAGACCGCGATTTTCGTCACTGTAGACGAGGGCGGCGGCTTCTACGACTCGGGCTTTATTCAGCCAGTAGATTTCTTCGGCACAGGCCCGCGCATTCCAATGATCGCCGTTTCGCCCTTCTCGACTGGCGGCCGTATTAGCCATGTCTATAGTGAGCATTCCTCTTTCGTGAAGTTCGTCGAACGAAACTGGATGCTCGATAGCACCCTCAGCGACCGGAGCCGCGATAACCTGCCCAATCCCGTTCAGCATGGGGACCACTCCTACGTGCCGGGCAACATGCCGGCCATCGGCGACTTGTTCGATCTGTTTGACTTCGATCACCATCATGATGGAGATCATGACAGCGGCGATCACGACCGCCGCTAAAGTGGTCCAGCCACCTCAAGTGTAACCTGGCGCCGATAGGAATCTCCTGTCGGCGCTTTTTTCCGGTAGGGATTTGCACGAATTGGCCGTCGCGGCCGAGCGCAAACTCTTTCTGGTCGCGTTACCTGAAAAGGCCACCACGTTGTTGTGCTTGACAAATACTCTCGTATCTAGGATAAATGGAAAAGCTGCGGTTGCGGCGACACGTGGCGATTTAGGGCAACTTGCTCCACGTAAAAAACTGCTAAAGAGCTGTAGAGTATCCCAGAAGAATTTCTGAGACCCTCCGAGCACTTTGGCGCGGAGGGTTTTCCGTTCAACCTCCCTGCTGCCCTAATCGAATCCCATGTGATTGGCTGATGCATGCGCGCTTGCGGCCGCACTAGGCCTTGCGCGTTGAAAGGCGAAGCGATGTCCGATTCATATGAACTGCGATGTCGGGAGTGCGGCAAAACCTGGGGCAATGTCCCGAAGTCCTTCTGTGAAGAATGCTTCTCTCCTCTGGAAATCTCCTACGACTACGATTCTCTGAAGAAGAAAGTCCGCCGCGAGAACCTGGCTGGCCGGACCTTCAATATGTGGCGTTATGCGGAGCTGTTGCCGCTGCCCGAAGATTTTACGCCCGCCAGTGCCATTGGAGGAACGCCTCTGGTTGCGTCGCGAAAGCTCGCTGAGCACTGGGGGGTCGGCGAGCTTTATTTTAAGAACGATGCCGTGTGCTTCCCTTCTCTGTCGTTTAAGGATCGTGTGGTTGGCACGGCGTTGGCCGCCGCGCGAAGATTTGGATTTGAAACTGTTGGGTGCTCCTCCACCGGCAATTTGGCAAATGCTGTTGCGGCGCAGTCGGCACAACAGGGATTCGAAGCATGCGTGTTTATCCCCGCCGACCTCGAGCCTGCAAAAGTCCTGAACACTGCGGTGTACGGTGCGCGCATCGTTCGCATCAACGGGAACTATGACCACGTGAACCGCCTGTGCGCACAGATCGCGGATCGATTCAAATGGGGCCTGGTGAACGTGAACCTGCGTCCCTATTATTCGGAAG
Organism: Candidatus Acidiferrum sp.; assembly: GCA_036521695.1. Classification (GTDB taxonomy): domain Bacteria; phylum Acidobacteriota; class Terriglobia; order Acidiferrales; family UBA7541; genus Acidiferrum. The sequence goes on from DATDHE010000376.1 coordinate 8,472, forward strand.
GCTCGAAGACGCACGGTTATGAAATCGCCGAGCAACTCGGCTGGCGCCTGCCGGACAACGTGGTAGTGCCGATGGCGGGTGGTTCGCTGATTACGAAAATTGCCAAAGCGTTTAAGGAACTGGTGACGCTGGGCTGGGTAGACGCGAAGCCCGTGAAGTTCTTCGGCGCGCAGGCTACTGGATGCTCGCCGATTTCCGATGGCGTGAAACGCAACCTCGCGCGCTTTGAACCACAAAAACCCAAAACTATCGCGCGGTCGCTGGCGATAGGCAATCCTGCCGACGGGCCGTTTGCAATGAAGCTAATCCGCGAGAGCGGCGGTTGGGCGGAAGACATCTCTGATCTTGAAATTGTCGCAGCCATTAAACTGCTGGCGGAAACGGAGGGCATTTTCACGGAAACCGCAGGGGGCGTGACGGCTGGCGTGACGCAAAAGCTCATTCAGCAACGTCGTATTGCAGCCGATGAGACAACCGTCGTTTGCATTACCGGAAACGGCCTGAAGACTCTCGACGCTATTTCCGCGGAATTTCCAGTCGGTGAAGCCATTGCACCGCGACTAGATGCGTTCGAAGCCCACCTCGACAACCAATTTAACGTCGCTCCGGCTAATGCCGTGGCGAAGTGAAGTAAGGAGACGTAGAAGCCATGCCAGTTACCATTGAGATTCCCACGGCGTTCCGCCGCTTCACGGACGGCACGCCAAAGATCGATTGTAGTGCGACAACCATTGCCGAGGCGCTGAATGACTTAACCAGGCGCTTCCCGGAGCTGTCACGCCATGTTCGCGATGAGCAGGGGCAGATCCGCCAGTTCCTTAACGTGTATCTCAATGAAGAGGACATTCGTTTTATTGGCGGCGAAGGATGTTCGCTGAAGGAAGGTGACCGCGTCCTGCTGGTTCCATCTATCGCCGGAGGCTAACCGCTGCCGCAACACTCCTCTCCTGGTTCCCCGCCGGAAGTGGTGCTTCCGTATTTCGTTGCCAAGTTTCCGCCTGCATTGGTTTAAATTATTTCGTTCTCGGCTATCATGGAAGTGGAGGCGCCAATGAGTTACTACGCACTTTTCTATCGTGAAGTGGTGCCAGACTTTATCATACAGCGAGGCGCCTATCGCGAAGAGCATCTCGGGCTTGCGCGAGAAGCTCATGCCCGAGGCGAGCTGGTTCTAGCCGGAGCGCTGGCTGACCCGCCGGATGGGGCACTGCTGGTTTTCCGCGGCGGCGACGAAACGCCCGCCAAAGAATTTGTTCGCAATGATCCGTACGTCCGCAACGGCCTTGTGAAGCGATGGGAAATTCGGTTGTGGAACGTAGTGGTGGGTAACAAATAGGAGCCTCCCGGAATGATCGCCCGTCTATGGTCCGCGCGAACTACAAATGCTAAATCCACCAGGTATTTAGAACACTTTTGGCAGAGCGTGGTCCCCTCCCTCCAAACATTTGATGGTTACATCTGCTCTAGTGTCCTCGTCCGGTCGCAGGGTGAGGCAGTCGAAATTCTCGTGTCGACGGTCTGGAAATCGCTTCAAGCCATCGAAGCCTTCGCTGGTTCCGACCGCGAGACGGCCGTTGTGGCTAGCGAAGCTGCGGCGCTCCTGACGGACTACGACCGGCGGGTACGGCACTATGAGGTCGCCCAGCTGGATGGTCTTTCGTGTCGCCAATCCCAATAGCCAGGCAATCCTCATAAATCTCTTTAAGCTGGAAACATTTCCGCAGGGAACTTCGTTACTTACGGTATAAGCTTCGGAGGTGTGTCCATGCGTACTCCGTTTTTGCTGCTAAGCGTGCTAGCCTGGTCTGCTGCCCTAGCAACAGGCCAGACTAAACTCGATGTAAAAGACATTGAGAATCATCCATTTACCACGGATTTTAATTCCGGGGGCAAGCTCCGGATGTACTTGCGCTCCGGGAGTTTCCACATCGTCGGCGGTTCGGACAACAAGATCACTGTCCGCATCACGGGGCGTAATGCTGACAATGCCAGCGATATGCGAGTTCAGCTGGAGGGCTCGATGTACTCCGCGGATTTGACCGTCAGCGGTGGACCTAAGAATGACCTAGAGGTCATCATCGAGGTGCCGAAAAAGACCGGGCTTTACGTTCGCATGCCTGCGGGAAACCTGGAGCTTCATCACGTTACTGGTGATAAGGATGCCGAGTTGCACGCCGGCGAGTTGATCATCGACGTTGGGGACGCCGGCGATTATTCGCGCGTCGACGCTTCGGTTTATTCTGGAGGGCTCGAGGCGAGCCCGTTTGGCGAGTCTCACGGGGGACTGTTCCGCTCGTTCCACAAGGAAGGCAACGGGAAATACCACCTGCACGCGCACGTTGGAGCGGGTGATCTGACGCTGCAATAAGTTCCACAGACGTCCCTCATATCGGTAGGAACACCGCAACATTTGGCGGTGGAAAGTGTTCCTATCTACATGAGGATAAGGTTAGCCATTTACGGTGCCGCTTCCCTCTTTCTGCTGGCGTTTTATGCCCCGGCGAAAGTTGTGGCCTCCTTTGTCTCTTGCCTGCGCGGGCGCTAGCCCGAGCGCTCGGCTCGTTCTTCTGCTCCACTGATCCACGCATGCGGTCGCTCACCAAAAGCATTGTTTCCCTCTTCGCCTCCAGGCAGACTAGCGCCCACGTTTCGGGTAATCCGCCTAACTTCAAAGAAAAGGTGCTACTGAACCTTGGCAACCGTCGCCGGCACTCAACTCACGGCCCTTGAAGCACGAGACCTTGCACACCGTGCCGAGCTTCGAAAAGAGCTGGGAATCCGCGATTTGCTTCTGGCCCAGATCCTAGTGGTCGTTGTTCCCGAATTCTTTGGAACTGCCGTTAAGGCCGGAGCCGCACATGTTTCCCTCTGGTTGCTGGCCTTCCTGCTTTTCTTCATTCCGCAAGCCTTCGTGGTCGGACATCTGAACCGGTTGATGCCCCTGGAAGGAGGGCTGTATGAGTGGGCGCGGATCGGGTTTGGCGATTGGGTGGGATTTCTGGTGGCGTGGAATCTTTGGCTCACTTGCACTGTGCAGGTGTCGCAGATCGCGTTGATCACCACGACATACATTACTTATGCCGCTGGCCCTAAAGCTGAATGGATAGCCTCCAATACAAAAATCTTGATCGCCGTATCTTTGGTAGTTATCGCGGGCATGACGTTTGTTGCTCGGTTGGGGCTGCGACTGGGGAAATGGGTGACTAATGCTGGAAGCGTATTCACTGTCTTGATTATCGCGGTGCTGGGCGCGGTGCCGTTTGTGCTGCTGTGCCGTGGCACCCTGCACGAATATCATCCGGCACGGCTGGTGATGCCTCCGCTGACACTCTTTAGCCTAAGCGTTTTCGCCAAAATGACGTTCGGAGCGCTTTCTGGCTTCGATACGATCGCCATTTTTGCCGGCGAATCCCGCAGTCCTGCTCGCAATATCGCCCGCGCTACACTGATCGCCACTCCAATTATTGCGTTGCTGTACATCGCCGGTACGAGTTCGATCCTGGCTTTCGTTTCGCCGGAAAATGTGGACATCATCGGCCCAATACCGCAAGCACTCAGCTTAGGATTCGGTTCTTTTGGAGACGCGGCAGCCTTGGTCCCACCGGTGGCGATCCTCCTGCTGCTGACAAACTATCTCTGCACCTACGTATTGCTCTTCAGCGCCAATGCGCGCCTGCCTATGGTTGCGGGATGGGACAGTCTGCTTCCGAAGTGGTTTACGAAACTGCACGCCCAGTATAAAACTCCAATCAATTCGATTCTCTTCATGGGAGGCGTGGCGATTGCGGCCAGCATGGCAGTACTTTTGGGAGTAGGAAATCAAGAGGCATTTGCGATGCTTCAGATTTGGACGTGGACGTTCTATGGCCTCGCGTACTTGGCCATGTTTGCGATTCCCTTGGTTTCGCGCGAACAACTTGGGTTGCGTCCGGGTTTCTGGTTGCAGTCGGCTTCGCCTTCTGGATTTCTAGTCACACTGCTTTTTGTCGTTCTTTGCGTATTTCCGATCATTTCGGTTTCTAGCGTGACTGCGTATACGTTGAAGACCGTCTGCGTGGTGGTTGGCGCCAATGTCTTCGCTCTTGTGCTCTATTTTGTCAGTCGCAGAAAAGTCCCGGACAAGATTTAATCTAGGCTCTAGGCTCCAGGTTCCATAGGATGGGGGTTACCAACACGCAAATAAGCGGAGCGATTGAGAGTGATGCGGGTGCGGGTGCTGTGTGGAGTGCGCTGCACTCAGGGTAGAGCAGATTCTCGGATTGCGCGCAGTCCAGGAGACCCTGAAAACAATGTCCATTCCGGCCGGCGGTTCTCGAACTGCGCCAAATGTCGTCGCGGTCGCGAAAAACTTGGCGCCCGCAGCATGGCTGCTGGGAATATCGACGTTCATCAACTACATCGACCGCGGCAGCCTGTCTCTCGCCGTGCCAGTGCTCAAGGTGGAACTTCAGCTCAATCCCTGGCAATTGGGCATCCTGCTTTCGTCGTTTTTCTGGACCTACACCAGTTTTCAGATTGTTTCCGGATGGCTGGTGGACCGGTTCAATGTGAATTGGGTGCTGGCCGGCGGGTTTTTCCTCTGGACCATGGCCACTACAACAACTGGTTTTGTGTACGGATTTCGGATGCTGCTGGTCATGCGGCTGATTCTCGGGATCGGCGAGTCGGTCGCTTTTCCATCGTACAGTAAAATACTTGCGAAGCATTTTCCTGAGTCGCGGCGTGGGCGCGCCAACTCGTTTATCTCGGCGGGAATCGCGGGCGGACCAGCGTTTGGAGTATTTTTCGGTGCGATGCTCATCGGGAAGTATGGCTGGCGGCCGTTCTTTGTTGGACTGGGGCTGTTGAGCCTGCTCTGGCTGCCACCGTGGAAGATTTGGATGCCAAAAGGACCAGGGCTGGATGTGTCGCCCGCAGCGCAGACGCCGGGGATACTGGAAATCCTCCAGCAGCGATCCGCGTGGGGCACATTTGTAGGACTCTTCGCGTTCAATTACCTTTCCTATTTTCTGCTGACGTGGCTGCCATCCTTTCTGATCAATGAGCGGAATTTTTCGATGCAGAAAATGGGGACGATCGGGGGAATCGCCTATCTCCTACTCGCGCTTTCGGCGCTCATCTGTGGCTGGTTCTCTGATTTGTGGATCGCCAGAGGCGGCACGCCGACCCGAGTACGGAAGACGTTTACGGCGACTGGGCTAGCGATTAGTTCTCTCTCTTGCCTGGCTGTCGTGGTGTTTGCCACTGATTCGCGGCTTGCCGTGGCCTTTCTTTTTGTGACGTGCGCCGCGGCGGGGCTATGTACCGCAAATTTGTGGTCAATCACACAGACGATTGCTGGACCGCTGGCAGCGGGCAAATGGAGCGGTTTACAAAATTGCTTCGGCAATTTCGCGGGGATTATTGCGCCGGCACTCACCGGTTTTGTGGTGCAACGGACGGGACATTTTTTCTGGGCGTTCGCGGTTACTTCGGGGGTGTTGCTGGCAGGAGCGTTGTCGTGGGCGTTTGTTGTTGGCCGCGTCGAACCCGTGCGTTGGAAGGGAAAGAATCTTGCGGCTGCTTCGGAGGCTGCGCCGGGTTGACCTCCCCGTGCCAGCTAAGGCCTCTGCCACCTCCCCGTTTCAGCGGAACGGAAGATTGCTTCTATGACCGCTATGTTTCGGATAGCGTCTTCGATCGAAACCGGAACCTCGCCGTCTCCACGGATGGCTCGCGAAAAAATGTCGCCCTGAATTGTGTACTGGTCGCACGTCGGAAACGTTTCCGTGCTTACGCCGCCGCCGAAGACATCACGCCCGTCGTCGACGAAGATTCGAGAGGGGCGGTCGTTTGGCGCGTTGAATGGTATTTCGATTTCTATGCGGCCTTTGGTGCCGAGGAATTGCATGCGCTGGTACGGAACCAGCTGCGTACTGCAGGTGAAAATGGATTGGCACGTTGAGAAGTCGAGAATCACAGAGGCCAGTCGGTCGGTATTGAACAGGGGGTCCCTTTCTACGAGGCCAATCACGCGCGACGGCTCCTCGCCGAAGATGAAGCGCGACATGGTAATGGGATAGCAGCCGATGTCGTATAGGCCGCCCCCGCCCCAATCTAAAACGTTCCGTATGTTTGCGGCGTCGCGATTGAAATAGCTAAAGGCTCCCACAATCGAGTGCAACTCGCCGATTCGACCCGCGCGGATCAGTTCGTGCGTGCGCAACCATTGTGGATGCGTGCGCACCATGAACGCTTCGCCGATTTTCACACCGGCGCGGTCGCGCGCATTGAGGAGCGCCTTCGCCTCAGCAACATTCAGGCCTATCGGTTTTTCGCACAGTACATGCTTCCCAGCTTCCGCGGCTTTGATGGACCACGGGACATGCAAATGATTCGGCAGCGGGTTATAGATGGCTTCGATATCCGGGTCGGCGAGCAAGTCTTCATACGACCAATACGCTTTGGGGATGCGCAGTTTGCGCGCGACGCTCTCGGCCTTCTTACCGTCGCGGGATGCGATGGCGGCGATTTCACACCATTCTCCAAGCTGCATCCCCGGAAGAACTTTGCGAACACCGATCGACGCTGTGCTCAGCACTCCCCACTTTACTTTTTTGTTGGCCACCACTTCCCTCCCCGGTCCCGCCATTCCGTTCTATCACGCATCCGGGCGGCGGCAAAATGTACGCGCTCCATCCCGATTTGTCTTAACGCCGCCGACCGCGTATAAGAATTGCCATGTTCCAGTATCTTCCTGCGGCCAACTTGGCAGCCGCAGACCCCGTGTCGATCGCTGAATGGCGCTGGGCGATTCTGGCCCTCGGCATTTGTGCGATTCTCCTGACTATCGGCTTTATCGCCACAGGGATTTTTCTTTTTCGCAAAAAAACCACGGACCGCACTCTTCTCTACTTCGGAGTATATGTAATCCTTTACGGCGTCCGCGTATTCCTGCGCGCATCGCCGCTTCTCCCAGTATTTGCCATTTCGCCCTCCGTTGCCGACCACATCATTCGTGCCATCACTTTTACCTTTTCCCTGCCTCTGCTGTTCCTGTTTCTCGAAATCGTGCAAGCCCGCTGGCGCCGTGTCATCTTGTGGGCGCTGGGCGTGCAATTAGTATTCGCCGCTATCGCGATTCCACTCGACCTGCTTGGTATCGCCCGCCGACAAGTCGATATCACGAACAGCCTCCTCGTCCTGGCCTCCTGGATTCTTCTGATCGTCTTGCTATTTTTCCTCCGTCCGCCCGGCCGACTTCCTCGCGATCTCCGTGTTGTAGCCCTGGGCCTCGGTGTCCTCGGCTTCTTCGTTTTCCACGCCAATCTCACTGGCCTTCACCTGATCGGCGGGCGCGACCTGGAACCCGCAGGCTTTCTTTTTTTCGTTTGCACTCTCGGTTATCTCGTCGCGCACCGCATTTTCGCCAAGGAAGAGAGTCTCTTTGCCATCCAAAAAGAGCTCGAAATTGCCGAACAAATCCAGGCGTCGATCCTGCCGCGCCACGTTCCTCGCCGCGCCGATATTGAAATTGTCGCGCGCTATCTCCCTATGAGCGCTGTCGCAGGTGATTTCTATGATTTCCTGACATTCGAAAAGAACCATCTCGGCATCCTCATCGCCGACGTCACCGGGCATGGCGTTCCTGCGGCGCTAATCGCTTCCATGCTGAAAGTCGCTTTTGCGAGCCAATCCGCTCACGTACAAGACCCGGCGCGCGTCCTCGCTGGATTGAACCAGGCTTTGTGTGGAAAGTTCGAAGATCATTTTGTGACGGCAGCCTACTTGTACGCTGATCTTGATGCGAAGACTATCCGCTACGCCGGTGCTGGGCACCCCCCGCTTTTGTTCAGCAACCGTTCGAGTAGCGCCGCACGATCGATCGAGCAGAACGGCCTCTTCCTCGGCATGTTTCCCGAAGCGGCCTACTCATCTATCGAAATGCCGCTGCACCCGGGAAACCGCTACGTGCTCTACACGGACGGCCTGCCCGAATCCAAAAACGCGACGGGCGAGGAGTTTGGCATTCGTCGTTGTCTGGACGTTTTGGACTCTCATCGACGTCTTGCAGCGGGACCGTTCGCGGATCTGCTTCTCAAGGAGATTTCGAAATGGACCGCGCAAGGTTCCGTCCATCAGCAGGAAGATGACATGACGCTTCTCGTTCTCGACTGCCTGGACCAGTCCTGATTCTCCATTGCGAACAATTTTCTGTTCTTCACCGGGCCAGGCAAGGTATTCTCCTGCGCGTCAACGGCGGAAATTCGCCGCGATGAGCAAGGACTATCGCCGTGGCAAAGGAAATGGACATGCACAACACAACGCCCAAAGCAGTTCGCCTGATGCTGGCCGGGTATGTACTCCTGGCCGCGGCACTCCCGCTTCGTTCCGCTCCGGCTCCCGCGACAGGTCCGCAATTCTCCGTGTCTTTTCCGAAGGAGCGCTGCGTGCAGCCGCTTGACGGACGTATTCTTGTCCTGCTCTCCACTGACCCATCGCAAGAACCGCGAATGCAGATCGATCTTTCTGTCAAAACGCAGATCATCTTTGGTGTCGACGTCGACGCCCTCGCTCCCGGCCAGCCTGTGATGGTCGCGAACGACAACGCTTTCGGTTATCCCACTCGCTACCTTCGAGATATTCCCGCAGGCGGATACTACGTTCAGGCCGTTCTTCATCGTTACGAAACCTTCCACCGTTCCGACGGTCATACCGTTAAGCTCCCGATGGACCGCGGCGAGGGCCAGCACTGGAACCTCGCTCCGGGAAACCTCTACAGCAAACCACAAAAAATCACATTGGGGGGGAATGCGTCTCCGATTTCGATTCTTCTCGACCAGGAAATCCCTCCCATCGAGGCACCAAAGGACACCAAGTTTATCCGGCACATCAAAATTAGATCCGCGCTGCTGACGAAATTCTGGGGCCGGCCCGTGTATATCGGCGCGGTAATTCTCGTCCCCGATGGCTTCGACGAGCATCCGCAAGCACATTTTCCGGTGATGGTATTCGAAGACCACTTTGTCCATGACTTCGACGGCTTTCGCACCGAGCCGCCAGACCCAAATCTTAAACCGGATTACAGCGACCGGTTCCATATCTCCGGTTACAACCGGATACAAGAAGAAGAGGCATACAAGTTCTACAAGCAGTGGACCGCGCCAAACTTCCCGCGCTATCTCGCGGTGAAGCTCCAGCACGCGAATCCCTACTATGACGACTCGTATGCGGTGAACTCGGCGAATCTGGGACCTTACGGCGACGCCATCGAGACCGAGCTTATGCCCGCGATTGAAAAACAATTTCGTGGCATGGGCCAGGGATGGGCGCGCTTTTTGTACGGAGGATCCACTGGCGGATGGGAATCGATCGCGGTGCAGATGTTTTATCCCGGGCATTACAACGGGGCGTTTATCGCGTGTCCTGATCCCATCGATTTTCGGGCTTATACGCACGTCAACATCTATGATGAAAGGAACGCTTTCTACCACGAAGGACCGCACACACGCGTCGCGCAACCCGGCATGCGCAATTATCTCGGCCAGACGCTGGTCTCCATCGAGGCCATCAATCAATACGAACTAGCCCTGGGGTCACACTCCCGTTCCGGCGAGCAGTTCGATATCTGGCAAGCGGTTTATTCCCCGGTTGGAGCCGACGGCTATCCTGTGCCGATCTTCAATAAGGAAACGGGAGAGATCGATCACGCAGTCGCGGCTTATTGGAAGGAACACTACGATCTTGGCGCCATTCTCCGCCGCGATTGGCCCACGCTCGGCCCCAAGCTGCAGGGGAAGCTGCACATTTACTGCGGAAGCGCTGACAACTACTTTCTAAACGACGCTGTATATCTTGCAGAGGACTTTCTGAAAACTTCTGCCAATCCGTCTTACGATGGCGAGGTGAAGTATGGAGATCGCGCAGAACACTGCTGGAACGGCGATCCCACCCTGCCCAACTATCTTTCGCGACTGCATTACAACACACAATATCTGCCGAAAATATTGGAGCGCATTGAGAAAACGGCGCCGGCGGACGCGGACTTGAAAAGCTGGCGCTACTGATCGTGGAATCTGCAAAAAGATTCAAACCACGCAGGTAAGGGAAAGCGAGCGCAGAGCCTTTAACGAAAACTCAACTGCCTACCTTCCAAGGCCAGCAGTTTCTTCTTGATGGGGAGGCCGCCGCCGAATCCGGTCAAATCACCCTTGCTCCCGATAACGCGGTGGCAAGGAATGATGATAGGTATAGGATTGGAACCATTGGCCAAGCCCACGGCGCGGGCCGCGTCAGGGCTGCCAATGCGCCTTGCCAGTTGGCCATAGCTGACTGTTTCGCCGTACGGAATCTTCTGCAAGTTGCGCCACACCCGGAGTTGAAACTCCGTGCCTTCGAGGACGATTGGAAGTTCGAACTGCTTTAATCTTCCTTCGAAATAGGCCTCGAGTTGCCGGATCGCTTCTTTAAACGGCTTTTTGTCCTCTATCCCAGTGCGAACCGGTGATTTTGGACGTCGGCCGTTGACGAAATGCACCAAGCGTAGACCGCGCTCGTCGCCAGCCAGTAGGAGCGTCCCGATGGGGCTTTCCATCGAGGTGTAAGTCATCGGGCTCGTTTTCATTTCTTTCATTTTTAGTCACTGACACCGCTACCGCGCCGCTTTGCTCTCTACGCTTTTCGCGTAGGGACTCCCGTCGCGGTACCGCTTCTCGAATTCTTCACGCGTGCACATCGTGCGAATGTCGGTGATGCGGTCGACCGCCAGTATCCCATCGAGATGATCAATCTCGTGCTGCAACAGCTCAGACAGATTCCGTTCGTCGCCTGCCTGAATCTCGTGCCACTCACCGCCCAAATCCTGATATTTAACTTTGATTTTACGGTGCCGTTCCACTTGCATAAAGATGGAAAGAAAGCTCAAGCAGGCATCCCAGACCACGATTTCTTCTTCGCTACGTTCTGCAATTTCCGGATTCACAAACGGCCAAGGCTCGGCGCCAGGCAATTGCAAGAAAATTACACGCAGCGCTGATCCAATTTGCGGCGCGGCAATCGCACGTCCATATCCAGTTGTGCTTTTCCAATAGGCAAGGGTATCGGAGAGATCCAAGACCAGCGCGCGAATCGCCGGGCTGGTTGGATCGTCCACGCGCTTCGCAATTTTACGCAAACCAGGATCGCCAAGTTGCAAAACGGTTCGAATGGCCATCGCTTTCCAGGCCCCCCGGGCAGGAGGTCTCTATCATATCGCGACAATGCAGAATCGCATCTCAGATGACCTGAGGCGGCTAATTTACTTGAAAGCAAACGATTAACGGTGATACAGTCCGCGAAACGGGGGGGCAATCAAGCGCCATTGCGGCAGGGTGCGCTGCCGCACTGAACTACAATTTTAGGGGTAATGATGAAGAACCCAAAAGGTTTCTCGCTGATCGAATTGCTCATCGTCGTAGCGATCATTCTGGTCATCTCGGCAATAGCCATCCCAAGTTACATGCGATCGCGCATGCAGGCCAACGAAGCCTCCGCAGTCAGCTCTCTCCGTATGGTCAGCACCGCCGCCATCACCTACTCCTCTACCTACGTGGACGTCGGATTCCCGACGAATCTGGCAGATATGGGCGGCGTGAATCCGTGCACTGCGACCTCGACCTCAGCTTGCTTGATCGATGATAGCCTCGCGAAGGGTACGAAGAGCGGTTATTCGATCTCCTGGACGGGTGACGGAGCCACTCCCTCGGTTGCTTATACGCTTACAGGCACGCCGCTCGTTGTCGGAAGCTCGGGTCAGCGGATGTTTTGCACCGATCAAACAGGCTTGGTGCACTACGACCCATCGGGTGCGGGCTGCACCAACGCGAGCGCTGCTGTCCAGTAGGATTGAACGCAGCTTATGTCTACCGAACCGGAAGTCCTGAAGACCGCGGAGATTATTCCCATCGAGCTGAAGCAGGAGCCGCGGTCGAAAGGGATCACCACGCCGCGCAAGAAAAAACCGAAAGAACTTGCCGTCATTACAGAGTGCTGTACGGGTTGCGCGGGTTCCCCCGCTTGTGTGGAGTACTGCCCCGTCGAGGATTGCATGTTCTGGGTGCCGGATGAGGATCATCCGCCTTTTGGGCGCATCCAGGTGGACTCCGTTTTGTGCATTGGGTGCAAAAAGTGCACCAGCAAGGGTCCCGATGGCGCGTTTCTGGATGGATGTCCCTGGGACGCGATCGTTATGCTGGACATTGCTGAAGTGGAAAAAGTGGTTGGAGTAATGACCTTCTAACAGCACGCCCCGTCCAGAAATCTAGGGTTGCCGCGATGCCCGATCCCGAATCACTTGCTCCGTGAGAACAGCCTGCTGTTTGACGCGATCGGGAATCTCGGGCAAGTCACGCTGATAAATACGTATAGCCGGCAAATCCTCCGGCTGGCCCACCAAATAAAGCGCTCGCAACGCTTCCCAGACTTGTTCCGCGCCAGGATCCACGGAGGCCAACTCCGAGCCTGCTGTAACGTCCGCACCCTTCGCCACAGAAAGTGTCCGGATGCGTCCGTTGATCGGAGAGCGCAATTCCGTTATCTGCCGCCCATTCTGTAATTTGGCAATCAGCCCACCCTGATGGATTGCCGTGCCAACGTGGTCGGTGTCGATTACGCGGCCAACGACGGGAGCCACAATTCTCGCTGGCTGCAACAGCGCAACAATCTGCAAGCGACCCGCAGCATCGCCAAAGCGCACCAACGAAAGCGCCGCGTTTCCTCTCACCATCGGCGAGGGATCATGCAGCATTTTTAGGAGTGCGTCGTGGAAGCCGGGTTGGGCGGTATCCTGCCCCATGACCCAGGCATCGGTGTTCCGCACCTCTTCCACGGGATAGGAAGCAAGGCGTTCCAAGTCCGGATACCACCGCGCCGCGCTTGCGTCATGTACGGTTAAGCGCTCGCCCAATTGCACAAGCGCGTGTTGGATATGCCTCGGATGTTTCTGATCGTTGAGAAACTCGCTGAGCTGCTTGTCCGACAGGTGCCGGCCAAACCAGGTATTCCACCAAAATAGAAAAGGCATCAGGACGATCAGCCAGGCGGTGGCGAAAAATAATAGGCGATTCCGTGTGGACATGCGGTGCCGCGCAGGGACTGGCTGTCCCGACGATTCGCTTGCCACGCCCGCTGATGAATGAATCGGTAGCACGGATGGAAATTGCCTGGCTGCCATGTTTTCTCTGGGACCTCAGCCCGCCTTCGCAGCTGGCGGTTCCTTTGGCGGGACAGCTTTGTTCTTGTGCAAAAAGGCCAGCCATCCTCGATCATCCATTTCGAGCAGAGCATTCAAGAAGAAAACTCCTGACAGCGTTAAGAGGATGAGACTCATGAACAGCCCATCGACGGACGTGAGCGACCTCGTGATGACAATCCACACAATCCCCGCAAGAGGAACAAGAGCCAGCAAGATCGAGAGCAGGAGCATTACGGGAAGCCAGAACCTCCTTAAATTTTCAATAGCAGGTCGGAGAACCAACGCGTCCGGCTCGCCGCCCGCCGGGTTCTCGCCGCTCTAAGGCTGAGCCTTGAAGGTCACGTCTACCGTCTTGCTGTCTTTGGCAGCCAGCGTGACCTTCTGATCTTGCTCGCCGAGCTTTTCCTGGACGAATGCGATTGTGTAATCGCCGGGAGGCAGTCCGGCAATTACAAATTTACCGTCCGGCCCGCTTACCGCATAGAACGGATTCTTCACTACGTTGACGAACATCCTCATCCATGGGTGCTGGTTGCACTTCACCGGCAGCAGGATTTCTTCTCGCGCGAACACCTTTTCCAGCGGCGGGGCCTGTGCCGCCTGGGATTCGTTCCATTCGCGGTTGTCTTTTGGCGTAGGGTGAATGTTGTGAGTCGTGGGATCGCCGTTGACGATCTTGATGGTCTGCCCAGCCATTACTCCCAGCACGTGAGGCTTGTATCTGCAGCCTACTTGCGTGAGGGTTACGGCATCTTTAGGAACGTCGAAGGTTCGGCTGCCCAGTCCGTCCTTAACATAGACAAACACGTTGGCCAGCTTGCCGTCATTGACCACTACATTTTCCGCCGTGTTGGAGCCCTGGCAGCTGGGGTCCTGGCTCATGTCGATTTTCGCAGCTTTCGGCGCGGCTCCATCGAACTTCACGGTCCCGCTGACCGATGCCGCTGTCGCGGCATCAATCGGGGTAGCCGCAGGCGCGGGACTCGCCGCGGCTGGAGCAGCGGGCTGCTCCTCCGCAGTTTCCTTCTTGCCGCAACCTGCCATCAGTGCAAGGCTGGGCAAGACACATATCGCTAGCCATTTTTTGATTTTCATGTTGTACCGGCACCTCACTTGAAATTTAGAAACTCACGCAAAATTCTATTTGTCCCCGGGACCGGTGGCGGCGTTTCCGCCGACCGGCGTGACCCTGTTTGAAGCTCGCGAATGCCCCATCGATGCGCTCACTCGCCGCTGCTCCTCCCCAGTAAGCTGGAAAATGTAATCCACGAGGAGCTTCGTATGATCCTTGTCGTAGCCTTGGAACGAAGGCGGCGTTGGGCCAGCGAAAACCCAGCGATTGTTCTCCCGTTTGAAAAGACCGGACGGCATTGACGTGCCGGGGCTGATTGCCTGTGGGTCGATAATCCAGCGCTCAACCCAATCTGCCTTGAGCCGGCCCTTGGCCTGCAGAAAATTAGGCGCTGTGGCGGTGCGATCGTGTGCCGGGTCGCCGGTGGCGTGGCACTTCAAGCAAGGCGCCGCAGGGCTGCTGAAAAGACTGCGCGCCATGTCTGTTTCCTTTGCCGTAAGAAGCGGCGTCTGGTCCGGAATGTACGGGAAGGGTTGACGAGCGAGCGCCTGGAAAAATCTCACGAGCTTGCCCAGTTCATTCTCGGAAAAAGAAAATGTGGGCATGCGAACCTGTAGATAAGAGCGGACACCATTCCGGTTCGTATCGTTCTCGCTCAGTGCCGGATTCGCTAAAAAGTGTAGTAGCCACTCCGGCTCGACGCGAGCACCCTCCGTCAGTAGCTTGGGGGGCAGTTGCTCCTGCGCGTCTTGATAGCGCGGCATCGTCATTAGCG
>DATDHE010000377.1:0-3174 GCA_036521695.1 Candidatus Acidiferrum sp.
GGGAACGTTTATCGGAGAGGATCACGGAGATCATCAGGCTGCGGGCGTTCTGGCAACCGAGGCGTTCGATCTCTCGGGTGATCCAACCGTGTTTCCCGAGCAAATCTCGGCGCCGCTGCGACGTCTGGAACCCTACCTCGAGAATTTGCGACCGTGGCAGACGAAGAAGATTTATTACTTCCCGGACGCGGACAAGGAAGAACTGTTTCGCGATAAAGGTCCCAAATATTCCGTCAAGGAAATTTCCAAATCAGCAAAACAAGCATACTGGCGGGTGGCTTTGGAGTCTTTTCGCAGGCATGAAACACAAGCGAAGAGTTTCATCGATTCGCTCGCCAAAATGGACGAAGCGCAAATCGAAAAGATGGTCACGTCGGATAGCTTCTGGAGCGCGGGGATAAGTTTCGTGCTCGGGAAATCGCTGGTGGGCGGGAGCGTGTCGGGAGATATCTTTGAAGGTGTTGCGCCTGGCGCGATTCCGTTTGCACGACCGCAAGTCTCGCCGGAGCCTTCGAGGCCGGAAATCTCCGTTGAGCTTGCCGGACCGTGGAACTACTATGCCGAGTTTCGCCGCGCGCATGCATTGACGCATCTACCTCATGCGGATCCTCCGGAAATTGCGCTCGAAGCCGGCACGGACCTGGTGATTCCGCTGTGGCTTCACAATCAGAGTTCGGCTGCCGAAGAGATCAGCCTTACGGTGAATCTACCTGCGGGGTGGAGCGTCGAAAGCGGCCGAGGAGCGTTCACCGTTGCGGCAAAGCAGACCGCCGCCACGCGAATCGAGGTGAAGCTGCCTCCGTTCGACGATGCCGCAGGCACGAAACCCCAGCTTCAGGAAGTCCGCGTGCATGCCGAAGCAAACGGTCAGGCAATCGGGGACATCAAGTTCAGTGTGGAATTGCGGAAACGCGCTTTGCCGGAGTAGCGCGCGTCAGGATTTTTTGGCGCGCGCGGACTCCAGAGCTTCCCAGGCGGCTTCCGGGAGCATCAGCAAGTCGTTGAACTCTCCCGCTCCGCGGAGCCATTGGCCGCCATCGATCACCACGCACTCGCCGTTAATGTATTCCGCCATGTCGCTCACGAGAAATGCGGCGAGGTTCGCCAGCTCCTCGTGACGGCCGAAGCGCTTCATGGGGTGCTTGTCCCTTGAGTGATCTTCAAATTGTCTCGAAGGCATCAGGCGCGACCACGCGCCTTCGGTGGGGAACGGTCCGGGCGCAATGGCGTTCAGCCGGATATGATATTTGGCCCACTCGACGGCCAAAGAGGTGGTCATAGCCAGCACCCCCGCTTTCGCACATGCCGAAGGGACAACGAATCCGGAACCGCTGTTGGCGGAGGCGTAGGTGGTCACGATGCTCAGAACGTTGCCGCCAAGTTTCTGAGCGATCCAGCGCTTGGCGAAGGCTTGCGTGCAATGAAACGAGCCGTTGAGCACGATGCTGACAACCGTGTTGAATGCGTTGGGAGAAAGTTTTTCCGTGCGGGCGATAAAATTTCCTGCAGCATTGTTGACGACGGTGTCGATGCGATCAAACTGTTGCTCAGCTTTCTCCGCTGCGGCTTCCACGGCGCCGTAATCGCGCACGTCGCAGGTGGTGAACGCCGCCGAACCTCCCGCACGGTGAATCTCCGAACAGACTTCCTTGAGCGGCTCCTCGCGCCGGCCGACGAGGTACATGCGAGCCCCAAGCTCGGCGAACCGCAGGGCCATGGAGCGGCCCAAGCCCGTTCCTCCGCCCGTCAGAAAAATCGCCCGGCCTTTTAGTAGGTTCTGTTGAAACACGGGCCACCGCCTTTGGGTGTTGTGTCGATTCGGAACGTTCCGGAAATGCAATTCTAGTGCATTCTTGTCCAAGGAACGCATAATTTGCATGGTCCTGGATGAATAGTGGGCGAAGTCGCGTACCAGGAGGAAAACGGAAGGGAATTGTGGGTTTGCAGTTCAGGAAGTATGGGCACCCGCGAACCTAATTAGGCCTCATTTCCGCTGGAATCGGCCGTCCGGTGACTTTCGCGTATTCCGCGGCGAAAAGCGGGCTTTCTGGGAATTCCTCAGTCAGTTCAAGCAAGAGCTTCTTCGCCAGGCCGTCTTGTTTTTCGCGCCGTGCCGCAAGCGCCAGAAGGACTTTCGCAAAAGGTTCGAGGTAGCGACCCTTCTCGGCGGTTTTTTCAACCAACTCCATGCCGAGCTTCTTATCGCCATGAATGCCGCCAAACCACAAAACCATGCGAACGCCGCCGGAGAGGCACCCGATGATGTAATTCGCCGAGCCGGGCGCGACCCAGGCATCATCTGCATCCGGGCGCTGGGCCAGCAGCAGCTTGGCATGCTCATTAGCTTCTTTCATTCTTTTGAGGCCTTCCACGTGTTTTTTCTCAAGGATGCTGTCAGCGTTGGATTCCATGCCAGCGGCCAGAGTCAAAGCAAAGAGCGCGGCGGCGTCATTCTTGTTCTTCGCGAGGCGCCCGCTAGCGAGCTTGCGAGCTTGCGCTAGTTCGGCAGCGAAGTTCTTCAAGCGACCGGGATCGGGCTTACCTTCGATTCCCCGAAGGAACTTCTTGTCATCCAGAAAGAAATCACTGGTCATAACGCCTTGCCGGTAGAACTCTTCAAAAAGATAGCTCGCGGCGGTAGCCACAAATCCGAACGGATCGACAGGGTGCTCAGACGTCCACGCGGAGAATTTCTCGCGGGCTTCTGGATACTTTTGTACGTAGAGCAAACGGAAGCCTTCCTTCAGTTCCGGTACTTCGGTGAAGGCGGAATCGCTACCATCTGAAACGCTTTGTGCGCGGGACACCGATGGAGCGAGCAAAATTGAGAGTGCGAGGGTTGGGACCTGCCAGTAGACTCTCATCTTTTTTTAGAAAACGCCGGGGATGAATCTCGCCTTATTTGCCATGGTGGCCTGATACTCCGGATTAGCGAGAAGAACCCGCTCTTCAGTGGAAAGCCGCATCGAAAGCACGACGACGTGGGCCAGCGATCCCACGATGGCGGTAATCCAGGCCGTATGGATCAGGGGCAGCGCCAGCATCTCCGCAAAGACGGCGGCGTAGTTTGGATGGCGAACATAGCGGAACGGCCCTCGGGAGATGACGCCGAGACTGGTCGAATCCATAACCTGCACGTTCCAATGATTTCCAAGCGTTCGGATCACCCACCAG
>DATDHE010000378.1:0-13003 GCA_036521695.1 Candidatus Acidiferrum sp.
GGTTCCAGCCCGAAGACGATCAGCGCTTCTGGTTTTATAATGCGATGAATTTCCCGGAACCAATGCCTGCTTTCGATGCGATCACGGCGGAAATCCCCTACGAGGCACTCGGCGCATTCACCACGCGCGTTTTTGTGTTTCCGACGACGATGGGCATCGAGCATCGCATCGTCAACGGCCGCATTTACATTACGGCGAACCCGGTCACTGATCCCGCGGAGATTCAGCGGCGGCTTGCGATTTTCCAGGAGCGTGCGGGCTACTACTACGAGAATTGGAACCGGTTGTTCAGCGAGTGGAAAGTGCGCATGGAGAATCTGATCCACGAACTCGAAGCTGTCAATGTGCCTAGGCTCCCGGAATTTGATGAAGCGGACGTAGTGATAAAGGCCAAAGGGCTGGGCCAAAACCATTACATACGCGAGAATTTTCACGGCGTGACCGAGTTGTTCTCGAAAATGTGGCACCACCATTTCGAGATGCTGATGCTCGGCTACGGCGCCTATATGGTGTTTTTCGATTTTTGCAAAAAGGCCTTTCCAGAGACCGCGGATCAGACCGTGGCTCGCATGGTGGCCGGCATCGAAGTGTTGATGTTCCGGCCAGACGACGAACTCAAGCGCCTGGCGAAGTTGGCTATCGAGTATGGCGTCGACGATCTTTTCACCGCCGATTGCGATGCGAAAAACGTGCTTGCTGATTTGCGTGCTCGTGGTGACGTGGGCCGGCGCTGGTTGGCCGAGCTCGACAAGTCGCGCGAGCCATGGTTCCACATGTCGACCGGAGATGGCTTTTATCACCATCACTTGAGCTGGAACGATGATCTTTCTGTGCCGTTCGCGGCCTTGCCGCAATATGTGGAACAGCTTCGGCGGGGTGAGTCGTTGCAACGCCCGACGGAAAGATTGAAAGAGGAACGCGGCCGCATTATCGCCGATTATCGCGAACTCTTGAGAAGCGAAGACGAGCGCCAGGCGTTCGACCAGATGCTGGGGCTTTGCCACCTGGTTTTTCCGTTGGTGGAAAATCACAAGTTCTACTGCGAGCACTGGTTCACAACGCTTTTCTTTAAGAAGGTTCGCGAATTCGGTGCACTGCTAGCTTCCAACGGCGTGCTCGCCGATGCTGGAGACGTGTTTCATCTTCAATATGTTGAAATCGAAAGCGCGTTGGCCGACGTGAGTCTTGCCTGGGCGGGCGGCGGCAAGACGCTGGGCGCCGCTCACTGGCAGCCGATAGTGGAGGATCGCAAACGCATCATTGAAAAGCTGAAAGAATGGAACCCGCCGCCGGCGCTCGGTCCGATTCCTCCGGCGATCAATGATCCGGCACTGCAGATGCTCTGGGGCATTACTTCGGAAACGCTGGAATCCTGGTCTGCGACAGTGGAAGCAGGGCACGAAAAAGAAATAGTTGGTTTCGCCGCGTCACCAGGTGTCGTGGAAGGAATTGCGCGCGTGCTCCGAAACGTGAACGACATCGGGCAGATTCGCGAAGGCGAGATTTTGGTTTGTCCAGTTACGGCGCCGAGCTGGGGCCCCGTGTTCGGGAAGATAAAAGCGGCGGTCTCTGATATTGGTGGCACGATGTCGCATGCGGCCATCGTTGCTCGCGAATACGGGCTACCCGCGGTCGTAGGCACGGGGCAAGCCACGCAGCGCATTAAGACCGGCCAGCGGCTTCGCGTGGATGGCAACCGCGGTATCGTACTGATTCTGGATTGAAAGAAGATGGCTTTGACGAATCCAAAGCTCATAAGTTGCTTTGACGAGATCGGCATCCATGACCGGCCAACCGTCGGCGGCAAGGGCGCAAGCCTCGGCGAACTGGCGCGTGCCGGGATTCGCGTGCCGCCGGGCTGCGTCGTAACGACTGCCGCGTTTGAACGATTCTTAGCAGCCCTTGATCCGCAAGGATCAATCCGCCGTGAAATTGAGCAATTAGCAGAGGACGATCTTGCGGCTTGCACCGACGTCGGAGCGGAAGTTCGCGCGCGCATCGAAAGCGAAACTCTGCCGGAGGACTTACAAGAAACAATCGCCACTCACTACGAAGCCCTCCACACGCGTACTAGACCCGTCGAATACACTGAGCCGGTCGCGATTCGTTCGAGCGCAACCTGCGAAGACAGCGCCGATGCCAGCTTTGCAGGGTTGCAGGACACCTACCTTGGGGTGCGCGGCGAGGATTCGGTGATCGAACACGTACGCAAATGCTGGACAAGTCTATATGCCGTGGAGTCGATCATGTACCGCCGGCGGTTGAAGCTGCCGGAGCATGGTTTGGCAATGGGAGTCGTGATTCAGCGCATGATCGATTCGAGGTGCTCCGGAGTAATGTTTACGCGCAGCCCGAACACGGGCGACCGCTCCGTGGTGGTGGTGGAAGCCAGTTGGGGGTTGGGCTCGGCCATCGTCAGCGGGGAAGTTACGCCGGACAAGTACGTAGTCGGCAAAATTACGGGAGAAATCGTCAACCGCACCGTGTCGACCAAGATGCGTATGCATTGTCCCAACCCTGCGGGAGCGGGCGTTGTTGACGAAGAGATTCCTGCAGAACTACAAAACACTGCTTGCCTGAGCGACTACGAACTCCACGCGCTGGTCGACATTGCAAAGCGGGTCGAACGCCATTACGGCTGCCCTCAAGACATCGAGTGGGCCATCGCGAGGGGTTTGCCGGCTGCTGAAAGCGTATTTCTGCTGCAGAGCCGGCCCGAAACCGTTTGGGCTAGCAAGGAAACAGGGCCGGTTGCCGCTCCCAAGAGCAAGCCGTTCGATCATGTGTTTTCGCTCCTCAGTGGAGGAGCTGCCAAAAAATGAAATTCTCCAACGAGGATGTCCTAGAGATATTGCGGTGGCTCGATGCCACAAAGTACGATGAGCTGCATCTCGAAACCGAGCGCTTTAAGCTGACGCTTCGCCGCAACCGTGACGGCGGAGATTGGTCACAGGAAACACAAGTGCTCTCGGCTCCGAACGTCTTGCACCCTTCGCCCGGGGTGCCAGGTGGCGTGATCAGTGGGGCCCCAGCTGCTCCAGCAGCGTCTCCCGATTCAGGCAAAGTCGGTTTGATCGAAATTCGCGCACACCTCCCGGGTACGTTTTATCGCGCTTCAAAACCCGGGTCGCCGCCGTTTGTCGAGATCGGAAGCTCCGTCGAAGAAGATACCGTCGTGGGCATCATCGAGACGATGAAGCTGATGAACGCGGTCCACGCTCCGGAGCGCGGTGAAGTTGCCGAGATCTGCTGCGACAACGCTCAATTTACAGAAAAAGATGCTGTGCTGATGCGCATCAAACCGTGCCCGGCATGATCCTGCGGCGCATTCTTATCGCCAATCGCGGCGAGATCGCAGTTCGCGTGATTCGAACTTGCCAGCGCCTCGGCATCGAAACCGTGCTGGCCTCATCCGAAGCGGACCTGGATTCCACGGCAGCGCGACTGGCTGACAGTACGATCTGCATCGGCCCGGCAAATTCCTCTGCAAGTTATCTGAATATCGGGGCGGTTGTCGCCGCCGCTGTGGCGAGCAAATCGGATGCGATTCATCCTGGCTACGGTTTTCTGTCAGAGAACCCGAAGCTGGCCGCAGCTTGCGATCGCGCGGGCATCTGCTTTATCGGTCCCGCGGTGAAGCAGCTCGACGTCGTGGGCGACAAACTCAAAGCGCGAGCGCACGCGGCCGCTGCGGGGTTGGCTAGCGTCCCAGGCGGCGAGGTACTCAGCCTCGACGAAGCGCAACGACTTGCGGATCAGATTGGCTGGCCCATCTTGATTAAAGCTGTAGGCGGGGGTGGCGGCCGAGGCATGAAGCAAGTGCAGGATATTGGCAATCTCGCTGCCGCGATAGAAATGGCGGCGGCGGAAGCTCAAGCAGGCTTCGGCGATCCGCGTTTGTATATCGAGCGCCATATTTCGCACGGCCGCCACATTGAAGTTCAGGTCCTCGGCGACGGAGAAAACGTCATCCATCTCGGCACTCGCGATTGTTCGATCCAACGCCGCTACCAAAAACTTGTGGAAGAAGCGCCCGCCCCGAATATTAATGAAGACCTCCGAGAAGAGATGCATCGCGCTGCAATTGCGTTTGCGCAACATCTTAATTACCGAGGTCTCGGCACTGTTGAGTTTCTCGTAGATTGCGATCGCGACGCGTTCTATTTTTTGGAAATGAACGCGCGCATCCAAGTCGAGCACCCGGTCACCGAAGCAATTTGCGGCCTCGATCTTGTGGAAGAACAAATCTTAGTGGCGGAGGGCCGCAAGTTGCGACACGCACAGCGCGATATGAAGTGCGTCGGCCACGCCATCGAATGCCGCATTAATGCAGAAGACTGGGTTCACGATTTCGGTCCGAGTCCCGGTACGGTGAAGCGAGCCGCTTTTCCAGTGGGGCAAGGAATTCGCGTTGACACGCACATCCAAGCGGACGCGACAGTTCCACCTTATTACGACTCGCTCCTGGGCAAGCTGATCGTTCACGGCGCAGACAGAGCGGAAGCTATTCACAAAATGCGCCGTGCGCTCTCGAATTTCGAAATAACGGGTGTTGCCACTAACCTGCGGCTGCATGCCGAACTGATGCGCCACGATGAATTTGCTCACTGCGGTGTAGACACCGCCTTTTTGCACCGATTCCTCCAGAACGGAAATAGGGAGGCGGTGTGAAAATGCAGCTCAAATCCATGCTGTGTGGCCGAGACTGAAATGGCCGACATCCAGCTTCTCGACGTTTCGATTCGCGACGGCAACCAGAGTCTGTGGGGCGCGATGGGTTTTACAACGCCGCAAATTCTCAGCGTTGCGCCCATCATGGACCGTGTGGGATTCCGCGCGCTGGATTTCACCTCCAGCACGCACATGGGCGTTGCCGTGCGCACGCACAAGGAAAATCCCTGGGAACGCATTCGAATGACGCACGCGGCGATGCCCAACACGTCGCTGCAATTCATCGGCACCGGACTTCGCTTCATCTCTTGGGAAGGCCAGCATCCTGATTTCATGCAGATTGTCTACGACCGGTTGGTGGCGAACGGCATTTCGCGATTTGTAGTGCTGGACCCGATGCATGATCCAGAAGCGCTGCTCGAGTCGGCGCGCATGATCCGAAAAGCTGGCGCAACCGAAATTATCGCGGCACTGACTTATACGATCAGCGAGGTCCACGATGATGCCTTCTACGCGAAGCTTGCCGCGCAAGTGTCGAAGTCGCCGCACGTGGACCGCGCCTATATAAAGGACCCGTCGGGCCTGCTTACGCCGGAGCGCGCGCGAACCCTTATTCCCGCCGTTCGGGCGCAGCTGGGCGATATGCCGCTGGAGCTCCATTCGCACTGCACGATTGGCCTCTCCGGCTTGAGCTATATGGCCGCGGCAGAACTCGGCGTGGAAGTGCTTCACGTTGCATGCGGGCCGCTAGCCAACGGCTCCTCGCTGCCGAATGCGCAGCGTGTGGCCGCGAACCTGCACGAGGTTGGCCACACCGTGAACATCGACAAACGCACTCTAGCTATGGTCGCCGCTTATTTCACGCGACTTGCGGAAGCGGAAAATCTTCCGGGGGGCACACCGCAGGAATATGACGCCTCGTTCCTGCGCCACCAGGTGGCAGGCGGCGTCATGACTACTACGCGCCGCCAGCTCGCCGAGCTTGGTCTCGAAGACAGATTTCCGGATGTGATGCGCGAAGTCGTCCAGGTTCGTGCGGAACTTGGCTATCCGATCATGGTCACGCCTTTCCCCCAAATTGTTTGCACCCAAGCCCTCTACAACATCATCGGTGCCGAGCGTTACGGCTATGTCTCCGATCAAGTGATCCGCTACGTCCTCGAGAAATTCGGGCGCCCCACCGCGTCAGTCGATGTAAATGTGAAAGATCGCATCCTTTCTCGCCCGCGCGCCAAGGAGTTGGCCGCCGAGCCGCCACCATTGCCACCAGAAGAATTGCGCAAACGCTTCAAGCCCGAAATTTCTGACGACGAGTTTTTGTTGCGCGCGGCCATGCCCGCCGAAGAAGTAGACGCGATGCTGGCGTCTGGCCCCGCCAAGCGGCATTACAATCCCGACATGCAGCCCATTTTAAAATTGCTGCGCGAATTGCAGAAGCGGCCTGCGGCGGCTGATATCGTCATCGAAAAGCCGGACTTTCGATTGGAACTGCACAGTTTGCCGGTTCGCGAGGCGGTCAATGCCTAGAGCCGCCGCGAAGACTCCCACTTCCGCGCATTCCGCTGCGGCGCTCAAGCGGCTGCGCGGTTCGCGCGCTTTTGTTTTTGACATGGATGGCACGCTCGTTCTGGGCGACAAGACGAACCACGGCTTGAACCCGCTGCCTGGCGCGCTTGAAATCACTAATCTGCTGTCGGAGCGCGGTGTGCCGTTCGTTTTGTTCACCAACGGCACAGTCCGCACACCGCAACAATATGTTGGAATACTGCGCGGTGTCGGTTTCCCTTTGCCGGACAACGGAGTGATGACGCCAGCGAGCAACGCAGCTGATGTCTTCCGCCGCCGCGGCTACAGCCGCATATTGACGCTGGGCGGCGAAGGCCTTGAGAAACCTCTCCGCGACGCCGAGATGGAAATCGTAGCTCCCGTGGGAAAGCCGCGTGTGGACGCCGTGCTGGTCGGTTGGTTCCCCGAGTTCACCATGAGCGCGCTCGAAGCGGCCTGCTACGCGGCCTGGAACGGAGCGAAGGTTTACAGTTGTTCGCAATCGCTCTACTTTGCGACCGCCCAGGGCAAGGCACTCGGCACCTCCCGCGCAATTTCTGCAATGATTAAAGACCTCACCGGCGCGTGCATACACGTTATCGGCAAACCATCGCTCGAAGCATTGCGCTGCGCGGCCCGACAATTGGGTGTTCGAACAAACGAACTCGCAGTGGTTGGCGATGACCCCTCACTGGAAGTTCCGATGGCGCATCGCGGAGGCGCACTCGCCGTGGCCGTCCACACCGGCGTCGGCATGACTGATTCCTTCGGGCATTTGCCCAAGAAGCAGCGCCCACATCTTACCGTCCACGATGCGGGCGAACTTCTTTCGCTCTACAAAGGTTACCGATGAATATCGCAGAACTCATCGCCATTGATGTCCACACTCACGCGGAGGTCTCCTGCCACCAGCCGTTCGATGACTACGGCAAGGAGTTCGACGACGCCAAGGTAAGATATTTCAAGTCCGGGAAGCTTCCGACCATCGCCGAGACCATCGAACACTATCGCAGCAGAAAAATCGGCCTCGTCATGTTCTCGGTGGACAGCGAATTCGAAATGGGCCGGCGCCGCATTCCAAACGAAGAAGTCGCGGAAGCAGCGGCTGCGAATTCAGACATCATGATTGCTTTTGCCAGCGTCGACCCTCACAAAGGCAAGCTCGGCGTTCGCGAGATGCGCCGCCTGCTCGCTGGCCACGGCGTCAAAGGTTTTAAGTTTCACCCCACGTGCCAGGGTTTTTTCCCGAATGACCGCATGGCCTATCCGATGTACGAACTCATCGCGGAACATGGCCTGCCGGCAGTCTTCCATAGCGGGCATTCCGGCATGGGCACGGGCATGCCCGGCGGTGGCGGATTGCGCCTCAAATACTCGAACCCCATGCACCTGGATGATGTTGCAGCGGATTTTCCGCGGATGAAAATTGTGATTGCGCATCCCTCGTGGCCCTGGCAGGACGAGGCGCTTTCCGTCTGCCTGCACAAGCCCAACGTTTACATCGATCTTTCGGGCTGGTCTCCCAAATATTTTTCACCCCAGCTCGTGCAGTACGCCAACACTTTGCTGAAGCACAAGATGCTCTTCGGCACGGATTTTCCGCTGATTACACCGGACCGCTGGATGGAGGATTTCAAGCAGGCAGGATTCCGCCCGGAAGTCCATTCGCTGATCTTCAAAGAGAACGCATGCCGCCTGCTTGGCCTCGGCGCGCCAAGAGCTTCCACCTAGCGCCGGATTTTCGGAGCGGGCGAAGACAGACCTGTCCACACTTTCAGTTCGATCAGGGAACTGTGACGATAACTTTCCCAATTTGCTCGTTGGCTTCCAGGTAGCGGTGCGCCTCAACTATCTGATCGAACGGAAACGTCTTCGCAATAATCGGTTTCAGCCAGCCTGCGCGCAAGCCTTCCTCGACAAAGTGCCTCGCGCGTTCGAATCGTTGTGCATCGTGAATGATTTCGAAGACGAGGTAGCCGCGCATAACAAATCCCTTCATCGCCGACGCGCCAAACGGGAAAACCGTATTTTGAGCCTGTCCGCTGAGATTGCCGTACAGAATCAAGCATCCTCCGGCAGCCATCGCCGCGGCAAGCGAAGCGGCGATTGGACCACCAATTGGATCGAAGGCAACCTTTGCCCCTTTGCCTCCGGTAATTCGCAGCACTTCCGTCTCGAGCTTCTGTTTTTCCGCAACGATGACGTGCGCCGCTCCGAGCTTTCGCAGCTCCGCTTCTTTACCCGCAGTTCGCGTCACCGCAATCGACACAGCTCCAACACGATTTGCGATTTGGATGGCGGCGAGCCCCACGCTGCTGGAAGCTGCGGTAATGATCACCGCGTCGTCCGCGCCAATTTTGGAAATGTCGATGAGCGCCCCGTACGCGGTCAGGTACTGCATCCAAATGGACGCGCATTCGTGCGTTTCCAATCTTCCCGGCCGCTTTAGCAGCGCCACCGCCGGCACGATGGCGCGCTCCGCATAGACTCCGTATTTGTTCATCGAAAACGCCGGCATTACGCAGATCGGCTCGCCCACGGAAACACCTTTGACTCCTTCACCGAGCGCCTCAACGATCCCAGCCGCCTCGTAACCGAGACGCGCCGGCAGTTGCGCCTTTTCGATGTATCGCCCAGACCGAAAGGCCGCCTCAGCGCGGTTGAGGCCGATCGATTCGATGCGCACACGCACCTCGCCCGCGCCCGGCTCGCCGACCTCCAGCGATTCGAATCGCAGAACCTCCGGCCCTCCAAATTCGTGGAATCTCACCACTTTCGTCTTCATTTCTGCCTATCTCCCGCTTCCATCTTTTCCGGCGTTTCCCGTATACACGGATTATTTCTCTGCATCATTGGTGAGGCGGCCTCAAAACTATTACAGACTCTTTGGAGGAGCAAGCCCTCAGAGAATCGCGTTAAGCGAGCAACTCGTTCTACTTGGAAAGCGCGGACGCGAAGTATATATAGGTAGCCACGGAATACACCGCCAGGTTCGAAGTATGTCAGAGGGCCGGATGCCGTAGCATTTCGTCTACCGGACGTCGTCAGGAGTTTGTATGCAGCGAAAAATGCTTCGCTATCTCACGCTCGGCGCGACGTTTCTGAGTATCGCGGGATGCCACCCGAATACCGGAAGCGGCGGAAAGACAGGGGTCGCGGTGTCTCCAGCCAACGTGGACGAGCAGCGGCTGCTCCATGCGGATCAAGAACCCGGAAACTGGATGAGCTATGGGCGGACCTACAACGAGCAGCGCTTTAGTCCGTTAAAACAAATCAACGACCAAAACGTCGGCCAGCTCGGGCTCGCTTGGTATGTGGACCTGGACGTGCGACGCGGACAGGAGGCGACTCCCCTCGTTGTCGACGGAGTGATGTATTTCTCAACGGCTTGGAGCAAAGTCTTTGCGGTGAACGCCGCCACCGGCGAGAAACTGTGGTCCTACGATCCGAAGGTGCCGCCAGAGTGGGCCGTCAACGCTTGCTGCGACGTGGTCAATCGCGGCGTTGCGGTTTGGCGCGGAAAAGTGTTTGTCGGCGCACTCGACGGCCGCCTCATCGCACTCGACGCCCCCTCAGGAAAGCCCGTCTGGGAAACTCTCACCATCGATCCCAACTATCGTTACACCATCACCGGCGCTCCGCGCGTCGTCAAAGGCAAGGTGCTGATCGGCAATGGCGGCGCAGAAATGGACGTGCGCGGCTATGTCTCCGCATACGACGCGGAGACGGGCAAGCTAGCGTGGCGCTTCTACACCGTTCCCGGTGACCCCACGAAACCGTTCGAAAGCCCGGCGCTTGAGAAAGCAGCAAAAACTTGGAGCGGAGAATGGTGGAAGCTCGGTGGCGGAGGCACTGTTTGGGACTCCATCGTTTACGACTCCGAGCTCGATCTGCTTTTTATCGGAACGGGCAACGGAACCCCGTGGAACCGCCGAGCGCGCAGCCCGCAAGGAAAAGACAATTTATTCACCAGTTCGATCGTGGCGCTCAAGCCCGACACTGGAGAGTATGTTTGGCACTACCAGGAAGTTCCGGGAGATGCATGGGACTACGATTCGGCTGCCCCGATGATTCTCGCCGACGTCACCATTGAAGGCGCCCAGCGAAAAGTTCTCTTTCAAGCTCCAAAGGATGGGTTCTTTTACATACTCGATCGCGCCACGGGACAACTCATTTCCGCCAAGCCGTATACCACGGTCACGTGGGCGACCGGGATCGATCCGGCAACAGGCCGTCCAATCGAGAGTGTCAGCGCGCGATACGAAGCTACTGGCAAAGGCGTGCCCCTTACTCCCGGTCCGCTAGGCGGTCACACTTGGCACTCCATGTCTTACAGCCCGCAAACGGGATTGGTCTATATCCCCGTGGAGGAGGCCGGGTTCCTCTATAAGTCGGAAGAACATTTTGAGGCAAGAAATCTGGCGTACAACACGGCCGTCGACTTCGTAGCCGCGGGCATGCCACAAAAACCGGATGTGAAAAAAGCCGTTCTCGATAGCATCAAAGGGCATTTGTCCGCGTGGGATCCCATCCAACAAAAAGAAATCTGGCGCGTCGATCGCACCAGCCCGGTTAACGGCGGACTTCTATCGACAGCCGGGAATCTTCTATTTGAGGGCACCGCGCGGGGTGATCTGGAAGCATATCAAGCCGATAAGGGTAAAAGATTGTGGTCCGCCGAAGCGCAAAGCGGCGTTGTCGCAGCTCCCATCACCTATACCGTTGGCAATGAACAGTTCGTCGCCGTCGTAGTTGGTTGGGGGGGAGCATTCCCTCTCGCGACGGGAGAAATCGCGCTGAAAGTGAGTAGGCCCCAGAACATTAGCCGCGTGCTCGCATTTAAATTGGGCGGCAAGGCGAGCTTGCCACCGCTCCCGCAAATACCACAACCTCAATTGAAGCCGCCGCCCTCGACCGCCAGCGTCGCAACCGTGCAAAAGGGCGAAGGACTCTTCCAAAATTACTGCTCCACTTGTCACGGAGATGTCGCTGTTAGCGGCGGTGTCCTGCCCGACTTGCGCTATTCCGGCACGCTGCAGAACTCAGCGTGGACTGACGTGGTACTCGGCGGTTCGCTTAAACCCTACGGAATGGTTTCTTTTTCAAAGGAGCTTTCGAAGAAAAATGTAGAAGCCATTCGTGCCTACGTGATCTTCCGCGCAAATCAATCGCTGGAGGAGTCAAAACCAGGCAAGCACTAAAAGACGGAAGGCCCACGGACGGTGGCGGCAGAAAATTCCTCAGCGCGGCTCGATCCGCGGAGGAACAGGCATTGTCGCAAAGAACAATGCCACGATGCCGCCGGCGACGAGCCCCATGTTCAACTCGAAAGCCAGTGTATAGTTTCCATAGACGTCGAACAACTTCCCGCCGATGAATCCCGCTGGCGAGCATAAAACTCCCGTGAGCAGCAGCGCCAGGCCATTCAGTTTGGGAAATGCCGCAGGCCCGTAGAAATGCGCCGTCGCTGTGTTCAAGCAAACAAACGTCCAGCCAAAACCCGTGCCATACAGAATCGCAGCAACATACGCAATCGATAGCGCGCGAGAATTCACGTTGAGGGCCAGGACCGAGCCTAGTAAGTAGCAACCTAATCCCGTCATGAAGGCAAAGCGCGTCGTGAGCCGGTCCATCAACCACCCGCCGATCAAACGTCCCCCCACCGCTCCAATGCTAAACAGCGCCATGGCCCACGCGGCATCGCTTGCCGCTATGCCCGCCCCTTTAAGATGCAGCAGCCAATGTGCGGTGAAAAAGAAAAATGGAAATTGGCAAGCGATCCCGCCGATCACAATCAACCAATACGAGCGCGTCGCGCAGGCTTCTTTTGGCGTCCAGACGAATTTCGTCACCAACCGATTCGTGGTGGTACCGGGCGCTGAATCGCCCTGACCTTCTTTGCCATCCGCAATTTGGCCCAAAGATTCCGGACTCTCCTTTACAAAAGCAAACGCGAACAGCGCGGAAAATATCGCCACACACGCCACAACCTCCCATGCCTGCCGCCAATTTCCGCCATTAGCCGCCAGAATTCTATTGGTAAGCGGCGCGCCTACAAATCCCGCGAACCCCGATGCGCTGAGCGCGACGGCCATCGCTCTTCCACGATATTCCCGGAACCATCTGGTAACCGCCGTTGACACAGGAACAATCGTTCCGAAACTAATCCCCGTGCCGATAAGAACACCGAAACCCACAACATAGTGCCAAGGTTTTGAGGCAAAGAATGCTAGCCATAGCGCTCCGCAGAGGA
Organism: Candidatus Acidiferrum sp.; assembly: GCA_036521695.1. Taxonomy (GTDB): domain Bacteria; phylum Acidobacteriota; class Terriglobia; order Acidiferrales; family UBA7541; genus Acidiferrum. The sequence continues at coordinate 12,470 of DATDHE010000378.1, forward strand.
TCACAGCGGCCCCAATCCCAAAAGTCCTGCGAATGCCCCACTTCAAGATGGACGCAGCGACAATGATAGATGGCAGACCCACAAGCAGATTCAAAAGCGTAAATCCCAGGCCGTAGATGCTTCGGCTCATCGCGATTTCCTTCAACATGTAGGTGTTGATCACCGCTCCGCCGTACAGCGGGAAACCCATATTGAGGAAATCTAGAAACCACAATGCGGCCACCAGTTTCCAGCCATAGAAAGCCTGTCTTATTGGCATGCTTTGCTCGATCGCCTCAATCGCCTACGTAGTCTGTCCATCTAGTGTGGCGAAAAACGAGGACTGCGAGGATATCAGGTCTGGCGGTCTCCCAGTGGAGCGCCCGTCCCTGCAGGCGCCACGCCCACGTCAATCATCACGTTCGTCGACAGCGCAAAGTGGCATATCAACTAGAGATCGCATTTTCCATGCGACCTGAGATTCGCGTCCCAAAACGGCGGCGGGTCTATGTTGTACATCCACCGCTTGGCCGTCAGCGAATTTTCACCGGCCGT
>DATDHE010000379.1:0-2273 GCA_036521695.1 Candidatus Acidiferrum sp.
GATTCGCGGAGGATCCCATGCCACCGATGAAGACCAGGATTCTGCTCGGTCCGCTGGCTTTGACCCTTCTGGCGGCGTTGTCGTCCGGTCAGCAATCGCCTGCTGATGTGATCCTGCTGAACGGCAAGATTTTCACCAGCGATTCGGCCCATCCATATGTTGAAGCCCTCGCCATCCGGGGCGAGCGCATTGTTGCCACTGGCAGTGCAGAAAAGATCCGGATGTTGGCCGGTCCGCAGACGAAGCGCATCGATTTGGGTGGTCGAGTGGTGATTCCGGGGATCAACGACGCTCACCACCATTGCGCATTTGAGTCGGCGGGCTTCCATCTAAAGTTCAAGAGCGGGGAGCCGACATGGGCGGAAGTTGCGGAGGAAGTAGCCGGGGCCGTAGCGAAAACTCCAAAGGGAACGTTTATCCACGGTGAGATCGGGCCGGTGGCCTTCTTGGATGCGCGAGCAAACGCCGCGTCGCTGGACAAAATTGCGCCAGACCATCCGGTGATGCTGGACACCTGGGCGCAACACGGGGGCGTCCTAAACATCGCGGCGTTCACCAAGTTTGGAATCAAAGAAAACGAACGTGATCCTGTGGCTGGGCATTTTGTGCGCTCCGCCGACGGCAAGCTGACAGGCGTGGTGTATGAATACGCGAAATTCCAAATTAACCGGCGCCGCTCCGATATGGCCACGGAGGAAGAAGCTTTGCAGCAAGCGCGGGAGTTTTTCCAGGACGCGGTCAAGCTTGGCATCACGTCGGTGCAAGACATGTCTATGCCTGGGGGCGCTTCACGGTGCCTGATGGCATCGAAAAAAGCGCCTACCCCGATTCGGATGCGTGTGATCCGCATGGCTGGGACAACTGCGGAGGGTCGGGACAAAACAGAAGGGCGCGCACTTCCGCCCCATCCTGCGCCTTTAATTACCGTAAGCGGTACCAAGTGGCTCCTCGACGGTTCCCCGATCGAACGTACGGCAGCCTTGCGCAAGCTGTACACAGACTTTCCAAGCACTTCGGGTGAGCTGGACTTTCCAGAAAAGGAAATGGAAGCGATGTTGCGCGAGTCGTTGCAAAACGACGATCAGTTAATGGTGCATGCCGTAGGTGACCAAGCTACTGAACTGTTCCTCGACGCGATGGATGCGACCGGCGGCGCGAAGACCTGGTCGGGCAGGCGCGTGCGCATCGAGCACGGGGATGGAATCATGCCAGACCTTATAGCAAGAGTGAAACGAATGGGGCTGGTTGTGGTTGAGAATCCAACGCACTTGGCGTTGCGGGAACTATTCGTAAAGCGTTTCGGCGTGGAACGCGCCGACCAGATGCAACCAATGCGCTCACTGCTGGATGCCGGTATTCCGTTAGCGTTGGGATCGGATGGGCCGAACAATCCCTATTTGAACATTATGCTGGCGAGCATCTATCCAGGAAAGCCGCGCGAAGCGATCACGCGCGAGCAAGCGGTTATCTCCTACACGCTGACGGCGGCTTACTCCGAGTTTGCCGAGAAGGATAAGGGCAGCCTTGAGCCAGGGAAATTCGCGGATCTTGCTGTGCTGTCGCAGGACATTTTTAGCGTCCCGCCGCCGGAATTGCCGAAGACGGAGTCCGTGCTGACGATGGTCGGCGGGAAGATTGTCTACGACGCAAAGGCGCTCAGCACGTCAACACGGTAGAGAGTCCCCTTTAAATTCCCTCGGAAATAAATCCCTCGCCACGGATAGGCAGCTGCGGGCGGATGACGAGCAAACCTGAAGTAATCGGATAAGGGAAGGGTTGCCGACATAACCGGTCAATCTCTGCCCGTTTTCAGGGCGTCGCGAGCTTGCGAGCTTCGCTAAGTATTTTGGTGAGGCGGTTGGAGAGGCGGTTGAGGCGAATGCGAGACGTGTTGTTTGGCAGCGTACGACGGAACATCTCCAGCACATGTTGAGCTGCGAGCAAAGAATCGATCACCCCATCGAGGCCCTCTCGAAGTGCGGCAGACGTCACCCTCGGTTGCGGAACAAGATGCCGAGGTTTTGAGCGAGCCAGATCGAAGGCTCGCTGGAGATCATTCAGCGTGACATCGAGATATTGCATGGTCATCTCGGGGGAGGTGTGCCCGAGTAATTTCATTACGGCGGGAAAGCCAACACCGGCGCGAAGCATCTCTGTGGCATAGGTGTGGCGAAGCTGATGTGGGACGATGCGGGTGGAAAGGCCGAGCGAATGGCAGACTTGATGCAGATAATCACGAAAGTGACGAAGGAGCGTGTCTTTGGCGCCCGGAC
>DATDHE010000380.1:0-13777 GCA_036521695.1 Candidatus Acidiferrum sp.
GCCGCTTGTTTTGGACTGAGGTGTTCGTCGAATATTTTGCGATTGCCAAGGACAGGGTAAAGATGCAAGTCATTGCCACGTCCACGATAGCGTAAGGTAACCGTTGCCTCAATTGCCCGGACAAAATCGGATTGTCGTGGCGGGAGGGCATCTTGCCGAGAAAGGGGCACAGCATGCTGTGCCCCTACAGGGACGAACCAAGAGCTTAGATGCGGCGGGGGGTGTTGGGGAAGTCGAGCCAGACTTTTACGCCGCAGAAGTGGGAGCCTTCGGTGCAAATGGGGGTGGTGGTGTTGGCGCGGAGGTGGCAGGGGGGGCCAATATGCTTTGCGAGTTGGGGGTGGACTTGGCGGAGTTGGGCGACTTCGTCCATGGAGGCGGCGTAGATTTCTTCCTGGGCGTTGAAGCAGGTGCGCATGGTCCATTTGTGGAGGAGATGGAGGAGGGAGCCGGACTCGACGAGACGGATGGATTTAGCGTTGGGGAGAAGATAGAGAGCGATCTCGGGAGAGACACCTTCATCGAGGAGTTTATTTTTTGCGGACCAGGCGTCTTGCATGGCGCGGTCGTAGAGTTCGTTGGCGCGGGGATTTTGTGTGAGGAGAGCGGGGGTGATGTAGTCGGGTTCGCGGGTGTCGGCGAGAGTGAGAAGCGGGCGGGAGCCGGGGACCATGCGGTGGCGCTGATCCTGGCTGTCGGCGGTGTGGCTGATTTTTTTGGCGAAGGTGTAATTGGCGTGCTGGAGGGCGCGCATCATGGGAGCGTGGACGCCGATGTCGAGGATTTCCAGGCGGTAGGGATTGCGAGCGGGATTGAGGAGGCGGTCGATGGCTTCGGAGTCGGGGCATTGGGATGCGGTTAGGCCGACGACCGCGCGGTAGGCTTCGGCCATGACCCCTGGAGCGTTGGGGGAGTAGTCGAGGAGTTTGGAAGTTTTTCCGGCCAACTTGGCGTCGAATTCGCGGGCGAAGGATTCGCCATGATTGGGATCGGTGGGTGAATGGGCGGCGCCGTTGAGAGTGGCTGCGCTCCACTCGGGGCGTTCTTCGAGAGGTTCGGTTCCGAAGCGTTCGAAAAATTGCGGGTCGATGACGCGGACTTGCGCGACCATTTCGCCGATGATGGCGCGAGATTCGCTGGGAGTGTCGCTCGCGGCGCTCATGCGCCAGAGGCGGTGGAGGACGATGCCGGAGATAGTGTGGACCATCGTCGTGAATGCGGCGACGGGAAGAACGTAGCGGGCGATTTCGATGGCGCGTTTTTCGGCGGCGCGCTCGATTTTTTGGAGGCGCTTGGGATGGGACATGGGGCCGATGTGCCAGATGTCGCTGAGGATAGCGCGGGCTTGGTTGACGAGGAGGAGAGAGAGTTCACGATAGGTGTTCCAGGCGCGGGCGACGGCTTGTTCGTAGATTGCGCGGTGGGCGTCGTTGAAAAAAAGGGAAGAGTTGGGGATGTAGGCTTGTGCGCGATCGAGGCGGACGTAGCGCTGGCTTTGCTGCTCGGAATTGTAGAAGGGATGCGCGTGGAGGAAAGACCAGACAAACTGGCGGCTGACGTTTTCCAGGCCGAATTCGAAATGGGCGTGTTGGTAGACGGTGTGGTGGCCACTGTAGAAGGTGGCGGCGCCGATGTTGAGACGCTGCTTGTCGGTGATTTCTTCGGGGACGATCAGGCGCGAGGCGTAACAGGTGCGGGCGGCGGCGATGGCGGAGTCGTAGGGGTGCGCGAAGGCGTTTCGGAGAGTGACGCGTGGGGGAGCGGTTTCGACGAGTTCGCCTGGACGCGCGCCTTCGAACATGCGGGATTGTGTGGCCACGTTGAGAAAACATTTTACACGGAAGTCGAAAGTTAAAAGTTGAAAGTTGAAGGGAACGGAAAGAAGAAGGAAAGAGATAAAGCAGAGGCGCAGACTCTCAGACAGACTAGCTCGAAAATAAGGAAGCAGGATGCAGTGAGGGGAAGGGCTGAGGAGGAGAAATACTTGTCGAGGGGCAGGTATTCCCTTATTATGGGTAGACATTCCCTTATTATGGGTGAGGCGTGAATATTACCCTGACGCTGGACGATAAGCTTGTGAAGGAAGTGCGGAAGATCGCGGCGGATCGGGATACGACGCTCACGGGATTGGTGCGAACGTATCTCGAGCAAGTTGCCGAGGAAAACGCCAAATCCGGGCGAAAGAAGAGGGAGTTGGAGGCGCTGGAGAGGAGCTTCGAGCGCTTCCAATTCGATTTAGGGGAGAAAACATGGAAGAGAGAGGACTTGTATGACCGGTCCTGACTTCCTGGATACCAATGTTTTGGTGTATGCCTACGTTCCCAGGGATCAGCGGAAACAAGAAATCGCGCGGGCCATCCTGAGGCGAGCGCTAGCGGGAGGGGGCGCGGCTTCAACGCAGGTTTTATCGGAGTTCGCCTGGACATTTCTGCACAAGCTTTCACCGCCGGCACAGCCGGAGGATTTGCTGCAGCTGCTGGACATTCTGACTCCGATGAGGCTGGTTCCTCTGGATCATGGCACTGTGCGGCGGGCGATTCAGGCACGAGCGGTGTACGGAATTCATATCTACGATGGAATGATCGTTGCGGCAGCGGAACGCGGGGGATGTGGGCGGATTCTTTCGGAAGACCTAAATGCGGGGCAGAAGTACTTTCAGATTCCGGTGGAAAATCCGTTTGTTTGAGGGCTCGAAAACAAAGCAGGTCAACCAGCAGTAAAACAAACAGAGCAAGGCAGGCAAAACAAGAGGGACACAGACAGGAATGTCTGTCCCACCTCTGTGCAGGCAAAGCCAGGCCGCGAATTACTTTTTTGCGGCGGCGGTTTTGGAGGCTTCGACTTTGGCGGCGGCGTCGGCGTATTTTTTGGTGAAGCGTTCGACGCGGCCGGCGGTGTCAATCAGCTTTTGTTTGCCGGTGAAGAACGGGTGGCAATTGGAGCAGATTTCGACATTTAGTCTTTCGCCCTTAATCGTGGAGCGAGTTTGAAAATTGTTGCCGCAGGCGCAATGCACCGTGACGGCGTGATAATCGGGATGAATACCGGGTTTCATGAGGCTCCATTCGTTCGCGTCCGGTCTGCACGGTTGTTCGGGGGAAGAGCCTCACCCTTGAAGTAGTGAACTACAGCCGCGTCGCTAGGTCGCGAGGAGCGTCTATTATAGGGGAAGTCGGCGGCTTTTCCAAATATGGCCGAAGGGCCGGACCAAGCCTGGGTGAGGGATGCGATTCCTCGGAATTTCATCCTTTTTGGAGTTGAGCTTGCTAGGTTCTTGGTGAAAGACCGAGTGGGGATGGGGGTAACTATGAGATGGATTCCTGGGATGGCATTGATTGTTATGGCCGGAGGCGTGGCGGGAGGGTCGTTTGGAAGAGGAGCGGGCAGTTCCAGAGAGGAAATCGACGCATTCAACAAGCGATATGTGGAACTGCATTTGAAAATGGATACCGCGGGGATATTTGCTACCTGGGCGGAAGATGGCGTGAGTTTGATGCCTGGGGAAGCGCCGCTGATGGGGAAGAAAGCGATTGTGGCGTGGGTGGAAAATATTCTTTCGCAGATGCCGGGATACAAGGTCGTGAAGGAAGAAATTGATTTTCACGATATTCAGATCTCGGGGGATTGGGCTTCGGAATGGGCTACGGAACATCAGGTGGTGCAGCCACCGGATGGGAAGCCGGTCATAAATTCGCGCGGAAAGATGGCGCTGGTGCTGCATCGAGAGGTGAGCGGAGAGTGGAAGGTGAAGCAGGAGATGTGGAACCAGGCGCCGAAGCAGTGAGAGCACGAGAACGTGGTATACGCAGCCTCGGATGAATGCTTTTGAATTTGTTTTTGATATCGGGGTGTTATTTGGACAGGCCTAAGATTTCGAGAAGCGCCAGCGGGTGACGGATTCGGCGAAATTGGAAGCGTGCTCGTCCTGGCCGAAGGCGGTTTGGGGTTCGACGCGATAGACGTTGCCGCTGGAGGCTGTGAGCATAGGTTCGACGTCGCCGCCGTATTTTTCGTTGTAGACGGCGGCAAAGCGCTTCCAGACGGCGCGGTCTTTGATTTCTTGCGGAATGCCTTCGAGGATGACGGCTTCGTCGGCGCGCTCGGTGCCGATCGAGCAGTAAGTGTGTGCGGCGATGTTTTTTGCTTTGCGGGTATTTGGGCCGGTGCTGAACCAGAACGCGTCTTCCCACCAGACTCCCCAAACTACCATGAGATGAGGGCGGCCGCCGGGACAAGTCGTGGCGATCCAATAGTTATGGGATTTTGCCAGGCGCTCCAGGGCCCAGCTCCAGGGTTTCAGGCCCTGGGATGGATCCTTGGGCATGGCGGGGTAGTCGGGCCAATAGGGGCGGCTTGGCGTGGGTTCGTCCATGACGGCCTCCGCAGGCGTGAGTTTTCCAGGCGGGATTCTAGCAGTATCGGAGGGCTGAGGGAATTAGTGGAGGAATGGTCCGTGATGACGATGTGCCGGAACTCGCAAGTGTTTGCCCTTGCAGGGTGAAGTGCCTTCGCGTAGCTTCGCAGGCATGCGCGTAGAGGCGGTTGGAGAGATGCCGAAACGGACCGGATTGAGCGGCGCACGTGTTGGAGATTCGGCAGCCAGCTTGGCCGTCAAGGGTTTCCTTGCGGCCATCGAGAGCGACGATTCGCTCTTTGGTGTTGCGCAGCCGCTCGCTGGGCCGTCGACGGAGGAATCGCCGAGCGGACGAGTTTGTTTCGGGGACATTGTTCTCGAGTTTCGGCAGGCAGAACTCAACGCCAATCGGAGTCTGCATTTTCTTTTGATTGAGAAACTGATTGAACTCTTGAAGGAAGCGGGATCCGCGGAGACTCTCGATGCGACTCTTTGTTTGACGCAAGGAAGTACCTCGGTAGGCACTGCGGCAGGTGCAGCGAGAAGCCAAGAAAAACCAAATCAGAAAGAACTCGCGTTGTGGATAAGGCTCGCAGCCAAAGGTGACTCGCCCGAACAGGCAGTGTTGCGTTGGGGGCTGGGCCTTGCGCATATACAGCAGGCTTTGCTTTTTACTTCACGTCATTTGCGGTTGCATCTCGCGCTGACGGGAGGTTGATGTTGGGGCAAGTCGCGCGAGAGTTAGATTGGTGTTGAGGCGGCCGGCATTCAGGAGACGAAAGCGCAGCCGATGCGATAGGCGCCTTGCGGCGTGCGCTGGAACCAGACGGGCTTCAGGTTGACACGGACGGGCGGAAGAATCGGCACGTGCAGCACGGCGAGAATGCTATCCGGAATTTCTTCCTGAGATTCCAGCTCGAGAGCAACTCCACCAAAACCGAGATCCAAGACGCGGGCGCGACGAACGCCCTCATTGCCGAGGACTGCGTAAGCGTTTGTGCCGGACATAGAGACACGCTCGGCTTTGCGCGGAACCGTGTAGGCGTGGGCGGGCGGCGGGGCAGCGAGAGCGTGGCTGCCGGAAATCTCTGAAGCGGATGTAGAAGCTGCGGCGGCGATGGCAGTATCGGGTTTTTCTAACGGGCGCTTGGATTCGAACGGAATGGGCTTCGGTACGGAAGATTGACGTTCGGAAGGAGCGGGAGCTGCGGGTTCCGCGGCGGGAGCCGAAGCAAGCTCAGTGCGAGAGTTGCCGCCGGGAGTCTTGCCGTGATTCGCGTGCTTCAAGCGGTAGAGGCGCTCATCGGCTACGCGAATTAATAGATCGGCTTGATCGCCGTCCTGGGGAAACGTAGCTACGCCGTGATCCATGCTGACGCTTACACCTATTTGGAAGTGCGCAATGGATTCTTCAAAAACGGTTCCAACGCGGCGGCTTAGAGCGAGGGCTTGGGCTGCATCGGTTTGCGGTAGCAGGAGGGCGAATTCGTCGCCGCCGATACGAAATGCGGAGTCCGAGGTGCGCAGGGCTTTTTTCAGCGTGGAGGCGGCGGCACGCAAAACTTCATCACCGCGCGGATGGCCGTGCTTATCGTTGACTTCCTTGAAGCGATGCAAATCGAGAATGACGAGGCCTAGAGGCTGGCCGTAACGGCGTGCGCGATTCAATTCCTTTTCAAAGGCTTCGCTAAAGAGCCGACGGTTGGAGAGGCCAGTAAGGGGATCGGTGACGGCATTCAATTGAAGCTTCTTTAGCTCGTCGTACTCGATGAGAATGGGAACGCGGAAAAGTCCTGCGGAGGTAAGCACGTCCATAAGAGCCGTTTTCAAGGAGATTTGTCGCTCCATATGCTCGCTGAGTTCGCGACGGCGCGTGAGCATCTCGTCCCAGAGTTGTACGCACTGAGCTTCGCGAAGATCGAGGTGAGTTATGGTACGAAAATAACGCTGGAGGAACTGTCCACGCGCAGGAATATCAAGGCCTTCGAGCGTGTCAGCAAGCAGCTCGAGATAGGAATCCTCAATCGGCAACCGCGGGGGCGCAGGGGCGCCGGGACTGGGCATATCCGGTGTACACCTGACTTTGCCTATCCCCGCGGGGTTTGGGGAAAGCACATTTGGCTTTCACTTTCTATGTGGAGCAAGCCAGGGACCAATCAAGTTGGTCCTCAAGCAGCTCCAGGGTTATTCGGGCAAACCTAGAGTTTTGGATAAATCCTTAAAAATCTTGGATATAGGGCCGATTCTTCGAGAACGGGTCTGGAACAGTTTGAGTAGACGTAACGTTTCTACCCAAGTCAAAGGGGAGCCGTTCAACAAAGCGGCAATACTTTACTCAAGTGGCTTGAGGAATTCCAGTCCAAAGAGGCGCATTTCGCCGGCAGAATCTTGACGGAGCACTTTGGCGGTGATCGGCGGAGTCTCGCTGGGAACAATCCCCGAAGAGGCGGAGGAGGGGGCAGGGATGGTGAGATGGACGATCTGGTCTGGGCGCAAAATGTGGGTAGAGGCCACACAAGCCCCTGTGGCGCTGATGTTGAGCGTTTTTGTGAGCTCAATGAATTCAGCCCCAGAGGTGTCTGCCGCGCGGAGGAAGACGGGCATCTGCAGCCGAATGCGAGGGGACCGTCTTAAGTTAGAGGGATCCACGCGCTGACCATCCTTGAGAAGACCCGTGTGTGCCATAGCTCGCTTAGTACCAGGGAACTAGTACGGGAACAAGCATATCAAGTGCCAATTTTAACCAAGATTAGGATGAGGATAAGTCTTGTGTTTATATATCGTTGAAAGTTGATCCCGACGCGCAGTTTCCTGCCTATTCATTCCTCTTCATGCCTACTCCACTGGGTTTCCTTAAATGTGCAAATGGAACGCTTTTGCCATTGACAGTCAGAAAGCCCTCTGCGAGCATGGCAGCTAGCTAGGGAAATTTTTTTCCTACTGCGGTGGAGAGTCACCCCCCAATGCCTGTGATCATTACCACAACTACGGTTGGCGATCAACGAAAAGTCTTGGACTTACCCGCCGGATTTGTGAAGACCCTTCTTGAAATTACCAAAACACCCGTTTGGGTGGCGGAAAAAAGCGGGCGAGTGCTGCTCTCGAACGAGAATGCCCGGCGATATCTTGGGGCAGAAAGCGGGAGTGATTTCAGCCAGCTGAATGTGTTTCACGACCTCCTGAAAGTCGAGCCAAATCAGATCGGGCAGAAAATCGACGCGGGAGAGCATGAAATGGAAATGCTCGTCGCGCGCGGAGAGAAGAAGATTCGCACGCGCATTCAGTGGGTTGTTGAGCCGGGATGTTTGATTGTGCAACTGGAGACCGAGCCTTCCGCCGAGGCCGCGCCCGATGCCGCGACACAACTCACTGTCCAAGAGCTATTGCAGGAACGCGAGATAACTTACCGGAATTTACTGGCGGCCTATCTCAAACTGCAGGAGGTGAATCGGCAGAAGACGGTGTTTCTTGCCTCTGCAGCTCATGAATTGAAAACGCCACTCGCCGTGATCAAGGGTTACTACGACCTGATGCTGACGGGCTCTATGGGACGCCTGACAGACAAGCAGCGGGACATTCTGGAAGAATCGAAAGACAGTTGCGAGCGGCTGGTGCGGCTGGTTTCGATGTTTCTCAACTATTCCGCTTTGGAGAGTGGAAAGCTGGTGCTGCAGCTTCGAGAGAATGATCTTCGCGATTGTTTGGATGAGCTGGCGAAGCGCTGGTCGGAGGCTTTTCAACGCAAAGGAGTGAAGCTCGAAGCGAGCTTCGATCCATCGATTCCGACGTTCCGATTCGATTACCAGAAAGTGCAGCAGGCGGCGGCGAATCTTTTGGACAATTCGTTGAAACATACGCCGGCGGGTGGAAGCGTGACGTTGAAAGCTGGCCCGCATTTTTGGGAGCGCCGCGTGGCAGCGGTTGCGCCGGTGGAAGAGCGCCGGCGATTCCGGCTGCCGAGGCCCAACAGCGTGGAAGTCTCGGTGGCGGACTCAGGTCCAGGGATCGCAGCGGAGCATCATCAGGAAATTTTCGAGGATTTTGTGCGGGTTGACCGTAATACCTCGGGAATGGGCCTAGGACTCGCGATTGCAAAGCGCCTGATTCAGGCGCATCGCGGAAAGATTTGGGTCGAGAGCGAACCGAAGACAGGAAGCAAATTCACATTTTTGTTGCCGATGGATTAAGGATAGTTTTTGAGCACTTGGGGCAGGGCAAACGGAGAATTCGATGGCCGCTAAAGAAAAAATTATGGTGGTGGACGACGAGCCGAGCATTCGCAAGTATCTGCAGACTCTGCTGGAAGTGGACGGATACGATGTCGAGACAGTCAGCTCTGGAAGAGAAGCCATTGCCAAAGTGAGCGGCGGAGAGCGGCCGGACTTCATTATTTTGGACGTGCTGATGCCCGAACTCAACGGGATTGAAACTTTGAAAGAGCTGATGCAGGCGGACCGCAGCCTGAACGTCATCATGCTGTCCTGTTCAAATGAAGTGGGTACGGTGGTTGAAGCGATCCGTATCGGGGCGCACGATTATCTGACGAAGCCGTTCGAAAAGACAGAACTGGACGCGGCGATGCTTAAGTCGCGGCAGAAGAAACAGCTCACTACGGAGAACCAGGCGCTACGCGATTACTGTGATCAGGTGACCGAGGATCTGAGTTTTCTTGCCGCCAGCCCTCAGATGGTGCGCATCCGCCAGCAGATACTGCAGATTGCTCCGGTGGATGTGCCTGTTTTTATTTGCGGAGAGAGTGGCGTTGGCAAAGAAGTCGTGGCGCGGATGATTCACTTGCGTTCGAAGCGTCGCAACCAGCCTTTCATAAAAGTGAATTGCGCGGCGCTGCCTGGTGAACTACTGGAGTCGGAACTATTTGGTTTCGAGCAGGGCGCTTTCACGGGTGCGATACGGAGCAAGCCTGGCAAGTTTGAAATGGCGAACAAGGGAACAATCTTCCTCGATGAAATCGCGGAGATGACGACCCCTTTGCAGGCCAAACTGCTGCACGTGCTGCAGGATCATCAATATTCACGGTTGGGAGGGCGTCATCTGATCGATACGGATGTGCGTGTGCTGGCGGCCACCAACGTTGACGTGCAAGAAGCCATGAAGACCGGCCGTTTCCGTGAAGACTTGTATTACCGGCTGAACGTTCTCTCGATTTTGGTGCCGCCGTTGCGCGAGCGGTTGGTCGAGATTCCGCTGCTGTTCCGGCATTTCCTGGAGCAGTACAGTGAGAAATTCGGGAAGACGCCGTCTGGACCATCTAAGCATTTGCTGGATGCGGCGGTGAATTATCCGTGGCCTGGCAATTTGCGCGAACTTGAAAATTTCGTTAAGAGATACGTGATTCTCGAAGACGATGAAGGCAGTTTGCGGGAGCTGGTGGAAATGTCCTCCGCGCGGCAACGAACTTCTCCGCGCGAAGAGTCCGCCCCGCCTCGCGAGCAAGGACTGAAAGCGCTTGTTCGCGGACTGAAAGACGAAGCGGAGATGGAAGCGATCGCAGATGCCCTCGAGAAGACGCGGTGGTGCCGCAAGGACGCGGCGAAAATGCTGGGCATCAGCTACAAGGCGCTGCTATACAAAATGAGGCAGTTTAATCTGGATACGCCGCGCACGCGGCGTACGGCCGCGGCGCCAGCCGGAGCCGAAACGCCAGCTACAGTGGGGACAAGGAACCAGTAGGAGAAATAGATCTTCCCGTTTCTGGTGATCCGGGGGGGACACAGCACTGGCAAAGTTTGTTGATTTCTAGTAGCTTCACATGCCGATAGCGCGGTTCAAAGCACGTCACCGCCGCAAATACTGGAGGTCGGGGGAATGACGGAACGCCGGACGACGCGTCGGTATGATTTGTCTTTGCCAGTCATCATTCGAATACCGACCGAACGCAAAGATGATTCCCAGGAAGGAAAAACGAGGGACATTTCGACGCGGGGACTGTATTTCGTGATTGAGCAGGATCTTGAAGCAGGGTCAGAATTGGATATTACTCTGACACTCCCTGCGGAGATTACGCACGGCACGGAAGTATTTGTGCGTGCTTTGGGAAAAGTCGTAAGAGTTGAGCGGCGCATGGAAGATGGTATAGCACGCATGGGCGTCGCCGCGGTGATAGAACGTTACGACATTATTCGAGGGCAAGCAGCTACTGTATAGACGGGATCAAAGCCCGTTTGTTTAAATCTCTCCGCGAAGTGCCAATCCACGAAAATGAACCGCTGAAGCGGTGACCGCTCTCCACCTTCAAGGATAGGCAGTTTGAGAAAATAGTTAGCACCGGCCGGGCACATTTTTTCTCACTCCAGACAAAGACAAGAGAGAGTCGACTTAAGTCCGTACTATAACCAGAACAGCCATCCCTTTCGTAAGTACATATAAACAAAAACTTTAGAATGAAGATATGGCGTGAGCGAGCCGCCCCAAACGTAGAGGCCTCTGGCCTGCCGTGTGCAACCTCTTTAACGCCTATCGCCAATCATGCCTTCGCCAAAGCCAAGAAACAGCGTACGCACTGAACCGATCGACTTACTGCCACCGGATGATGTGTTATTTGGCAATTCTCCGGCGATGACGGAAGTCCGTTCGTTGGCAACGAAGGTTTGTAATATTAATGCGCCGGTGCTGCTTTGCGGCGAAGGCGGGACCGGAAAGGAAGCGCTGGCGCGGTGGATTCACATGCATTCGCGAAACGCAGGTGGCCAGTTCGTCAAGGTCAACTGTGCCGCGATCCCGGGAGCACTCCTGGAAAGTGAATTGTTTGGCTACGAAAAGGGTGCCTTCACAGGAGCGCATGCCTCAAAACCCGGGAGGGTTGAACAGGCTCAGAACGGCACGTTGTTCCTGGATGAAATCGCTGACCTGGAGCCCGGACTGCAGAGCAAGCTCTTGCAGTTTCTCCAGGACGGGCGCTTTTCGCGGATAGGAGGCGAAGAGGAAAAATTAATCGAAACGCGATTGATCTGTGCGACGAACAAAGATTTGCAGCACGAAATCGATGGGGGAACTTTCCGTGCCGACCTCTATTACCGCATCAATGTGGTGCGGATGAGGTTACCGCGGCTTCGCGAGCGAAGTGAAGATATACCGATGATAGCTGACTATTTTCGGACGCAGTTTCAAGAAAGATTCGCGAAACCAACAGAACCGCTGAGCAGACCGATGCTTCAGTACTTGCAGAATCTGGAATGGCCCGGAAATATTCGCGAGCTTTCGAATGGAATTGCGCGCCATGTGTTGATTGGAGCGGAAGCCAAGATTTTGCAAGAGCCAGTGGCACGACAGCGCGATCCGGGCCGAAAGAGCTTGCGTGGTGCAGAAACAGTTCCTCTGAAACAGATCGCAAAAGAGGCTGTTCGAGAGAAAGAGAAGAGCTTTGTCCTCGAAGCGCTGCAGGCAAACCAATGGAATCGCCGAAAGACCGCAGAGGCTTTGAAGATTAGCTATCGAACGTTAATCTACAAGATTCGCGATGCGGGTTTGATCTCCAAGCGCTCGCAAAGCGCTTCTACGCCTCGATTGGGCGGCGCTGGCGCTTCGCATTCCTCTACTGACTAGCGCAAGACCTTCCATTACCACCTAGTACTGTTTTATTCTCTATAGCGGGCTTTGGTGGGCGCTATCAGTGAAAAAGCGAGTGGGCAGGTGGCTGCTCTTCATTGGGGCGAGTCTTTCCTATTCGACACCTCCTCCTCTCAATTAAATAAGAATGGTTTGCGACATGATTCTTTCGTCAGATAGAAATAGCAAAGAAATCTTGGCCGATTTTCATCTCCCTCTGATTTAATTCCCGCAGGCCCAACTCTCCAATTCGGTCCCTTAGAATCCCGCGTCTGGAACTGGAGGGAGCGTTTTGGTTTTGCACCGTGGATGCGCAGAGCGCATCGGCTGCTCAAAAGAGCTTTTCTTCGACAGCTGGAAAGACAGCTCAGGTGAAGAGAGATCGGGGCTGGGGAACTTCATTACCTTAAATCAAGGTGCATAACCGCCAGCTGACCGTGAGCTGGGGACTTACGAATCTAGAGACTATCGTTTCGAAATCAGTTGTGCTGAATTCAGAGCCTGCAAGGCCTTGCGTACTTTCCTCAATTGTCGGTTTATCGCTCCGTTGAACTGAAAAAACTCGCAGAGAGAGTAAGTCTATCTCAAGAGTGCTGCTCTTTTCTTCCTAGCCGGATGGTCCGTTTGGCCAATGAGTATTGCCCTAGGGTAACTCACGGACAGGGTCCAGTTGATTCTGGGACTTGCCCCGAAACTGTTCTTCAAACCAGTAGTCGAGATCGAGGTTGCTTCACTATTCTTCGCATGCAGTTCAGGCCTGAGAGCGCAGTTATCTCAGCTTCAGCGGACCCCACCCCCGTCCCCGGCCTACTAGCTGATTAAAACGCACGCCTAATTTTGTGCGAACGAGTACCGAACTCTCTTGGCGAGGTAAATCGAGGGATGGTAAATTCAATGCGTTTCGGATGCATGCTGTTCCGGAAGCGGACAGACCAGCCGCATCTGAATATTGGAAATTTTTGGTGGTATCGCACACTCTCGACCATCCTCTTGCTAGCGCCCACCGTGTTGTTGATTGGTTGCGCAGGTTTAGTAAGCGCGGGCGGGACAAAATCCCAGTCGGGACAGCAAGCTGCGATCCAAGTGACTCCGGGCAGCTTTAACTTTGGCAATCTAATTGTTGGCAGGAAGGTTTCGCAAACTGCTACGGTCGCGAATACTGGAAACACCTCCATCAATGTCACTGCTGCGAGCGTGTCAAGCGGCCAGTTTGCCGTTTCGGGGATCACTATGCCCCTATCGTTGCCCGCAGGGCAGTCCAGCACGTTTCAAGTGTGGTTCGATCCGAGCGCAGCCGGAACCGTGACTGGCACATTGACAATACAGACGGCCAACGGAGTTTCTTCGGGTCAAATTGCGCTTACGGGTATTGCAACGACACCACCGCAGCAGATCAGTGTGAGTTCGACGGCTCTGAATCTAGGCAGTGCGGTCGTGGGAACGACAACAAACGGATCGCTGAACGTCACTAACACCGGCGGAGCGAATCTGATCATCTCGTTGATTTCTGTGAACGGGGGTCCATTTGGAGTCTCTGGCATAACTACGCCCAGTACGATCGTTCCCGGTAGCAGTGCGACGGTAAATGTGTCATTTACTCCGACAACGGCGGGGAGTGATTCAGGAAGCATCAGCATTATAAGCAACGACCCGAACTCCCCGACGACGACTGTTAATCTCACAGGAATTGCAACTACCTCGGCAGTGGCACCGACGATCACGACGCAGCCGGTGAACCAGACGGTGACGGCAGGACAGACAGCGACGTTTACGGTGGTGGCGGGAGGGACAGCGCCGCTGAGTTACCAGTGGCAGAAGAACGGAGTGAATGTTGCAGGGGCGACGGCGAGCAGCTAT
>DATDHE010000381.1:0-11947 GCA_036521695.1 Candidatus Acidiferrum sp.
GGGGATGAAATCCGAAGACAAACTGGGTACACTCTGTGGTCATAAGGCTGTTCTCCTTCTTGGCAGGATTTCTTTCTAGACAAAAGAGTTATGCCATGAAGCAACAGCCTTTTCTATTTAATTATGAGAAATTCAGGCTAGCAGCTACCGTGGGCTTGCTTCTTGTCTCGGCGAGCATTGCTTTCGGTGCTTTCGCTTGGATCTACTGGATGCGATCACTTGAGCCTGGTCCAGGCCTTCCGGGCCGACGTTCATCTCTACTTATGTGGGATTATTTCTTGTAGTGATCTCGGTTCCTGTCTTGCTTTGCGCTAACGGCCGAGTTCGCGCCATGCTTCTCATGAGTTCTGCTGGTTTGTTCGGTTTTTATTTCTTAATGTTCCTCTCGCCCTGAGTTCCGGAATAATTTCATCCGGTTTTGTCACAAATGAGCTGGACCCTCTTGAGAATAGGATTCTCCCAATGAGTGCACTCTCCGGACGCGGCGCCTTGGTCACCGGCGCAAGCCGCGGCATCGGCAAAGCGATCGCAATCGCCCTAGCCGAAGCTGGCGCCGATGTCGCGGTTAACTATCGAGCCCAAGCCGAAGCGGCTGAGGCCGTCGCCCAAACCATCCGCGCCGCCGGCCGCAAATGCGTCGCCTTCCAAGCCGATGTCTCCCTAACCGCGGACGTTGAACGCTTAGTGAAAACGGTAGAAAGTGAGCTCGGCTCGATTGGCATTCTCGTGAACAACGCCGGCATCGGCAAAATGATTCCTCCCGACCAAGTGACCGAAGAAATCTGGAATGAATTCCTACGCGTAAACCTAACCTCCGTCTTTCTGGTCACGCAGCGCGTCCTCCACGGAATGCGCGCCGCTCGCTGGGGCCGCATCATCAATCTTTCCTCCGTCGCCGCCCAGTACGGCGGCGTCATCGGCCCACACTACGCTGCCACCAAAGCGGGCATCCTCGGCCTAACCCGCTCCTACGCCTACCAATTCGCCAAAGAAGGCATCACCGCCAACGCCATCGCCCCCGCCCTAATTGAAACCGACATGGTCGCCGCCCTCCGCAAAGACCTAGCCACCCGCATTCCCGTCGGCACCATCGGCGCCCCCGACGAAGTCGGCCGCATCGCCGTCATGCTCGCCGAAAGCTCCTACATCACCGGCCAAACCATCAACCCCAACGGCGGCCTCTACATGAGCTGACCGCCCCTGTCGCGCCTGACATGGGCACCCTCGGTGGCAGCGCTCCTGCTATAATCAAAGGGAATCCACTGGAGTAACACGATGCCCATCTACGAATACGTCTGCGAAGACTGCCAAACCCAGTTCGAAAAAATCGTCATCAACAAGCAACAGGAAATCTCTTGCCCCCAGTGCGCCAGCAAAAAAGCCACGATCCAGCTTTCCGTCTTCGCCACGGCCGGCAACGGTAGCTCCTCGGCTCCTTCCGGTAGCTCCTCAGGTGGAGGCGGTTGCTGCGGCGGCGGTTGCGGCTGCCACTAGCGAGTGGCACGGCCAATCTTGGCTGTGCGCCTTTCCGTTTCATCATCACAATTGTCAAGGAAACGCAATGTCCATCACCACCGCCGAACAACTCGAAAAACTCCGCGCCTGCGGCCTAATTGTCGCCAAAGCCCTTCGCGCCATGTCCGCTACCGTTCGTCCCGGCGTCACCACCGCCGAACTCTCCGAAATCGGCGCCCGCATCCTGGCCGAAAACGGCGCGCAATCCTCCCCGCCGCTCATCTACAATTTCCCTGGCGACGTCTGCATCTCCGTCAACGACGAAGTCGTCCACGGCATCCCCGGCCTGCGCACCATCCAACCCGGCGATCTAGTGAAACTCGACCTCACCGCCGTCAAAGACGGCTACCACACCGATTCCGCCGTCACCATCCAAGTCCCGCCCGCGCAAGAAAAGTCCAGCCAACTAGCCCACTGCGCCGAACGCGCCTTCCGCCACGCCCTTACTGCTGCCCGCCCGGGCAACCGCACCAAAGACATCGGCCGCGCCGTCGAGCGCGAAGTCCGCCGCCGCGGCTTCCACATCGTCCGCGAACTAGGCGGCCACGGCGTCGGCCGCACCATCCACGAAGAGCCCCGCGTCCCCAACTACGCCGACCCTGGCGCCCGCCATCTCCTCACCACTGGCCTAGTCATCACCATCGAGCCCATCATCGCCGCCACCACAGGCCGCGTCTCCCTCGACCGCGACGGCTGGACCGTCCGCACCGCCGACGGCAGCCTC
This sequence comes from Candidatus Acidiferrum sp., assembly GCA_036521695.1. Classification (GTDB taxonomy): domain Bacteria; phylum Acidobacteriota; class Terriglobia; order Acidiferrales; family UBA7541; genus Acidiferrum. The sequence goes on from DATDHE010000381.1 coordinate 2,240, forward strand.
TCCGCCCACTACGAGCACACCATCGTCATCACCAAGCGCGAACCCATCCTCCTAACCGCCGCCTAGCCTCATACATCCAACCAACATGTTCCCCAGTCACGCCTCACTCCTAATTTTCGTCACCGCCGCCGCGCTACTCCTCGCCATCCCCGGCCCCGCCGTCTTCTATATCGTAGGCCGCAGCATCGGCCACAGCCGCAACGCCGGCCTGGTATCCGCGCTGGGCATCGGCGTGGGCACGCTCATGCACACCGCCGCTGCCGCCGTCGGCCTTTCCGCTCTCCTCGTCTCCTCCGCCGCCGCCTTCAGCGTCGTCAAATACTTAGGCGCCGCCTATCTCATCTATCTCGGCATCCAAAAACTTCGCCGCGACGAATCCTTCGACGCTTCTCCCGACGCCCCGCGCACCACCCTCACCCGCGTCTTCGCGCAAGGCATCATCGTAAACGTCCTCAACCCCAAAACCGCGCTCTTCTTCTTCGCCTTCCTCCCTCAATTCATCGATCCATCCCGCGGACACGTCGCCACACAAATCCTCTTCCTCGGCATTCTCTTCGCTTGTATGGGAACGTTCAGCGACAGCCTGTGGGCCTACTTCTCTGGCACGGTCGCTCACCGTCTTCGCGCCAACCCCCGCTGGCTGCGCACCCAGCGCTACGTCTTCGGCGGCATGCTCATCTCCCTAGGAGTAGCCACCGCCTTTGCCGGCTGTTCCACAAAAAAGTAGCGCTTACCTCCCAGGCCCGATCCACTCTTGCAGACGTTTAAACACGTTCGGCAATTGCGCATTCCATTGCAGCCAATTGTGGTCCCCCGGAGCAGTATGAAATTCATGCGCAGATCCGCGCTCCTCAAGCATTGCGGCCAATTTGCGATTCGCCTGCAGCAGCCCTTCTTGTTCGCCGCAAGTTAGAAATAAGTACGGCATTCGCGACGGCTCGACCGAGCGTGCCAACTCATAAGGATCGTTGTCTCGCCGCGTCTGGCTCCCGCTCGGTCCAAATATCGAGCTGTGAAACCTCCATTGACTTGCTCTCTTTATGGAAAAAGGTCGCGTCGGAACGTCTACGGCGGCGCTGAGTCCGCCGGCAAAAACAAAAAGTTCTGGATGCTTCATCGCATTTTTCACCGCACCATAACCGCCCATCGAAACGCCTACAATCGCGCGGTTACGACGGGCCGCAGCTGCCGGATACTTGCTTTCCACCTCCGAAATCATGTCATTCACGATGTAGTCTTCGTAGCGATCTTCCGGATGCTCTGCCGAATTCGTGTAGTACGAGGAGCCGCCTTCCGGCATCACCAGAATCAGCCCCGACTCCGCATACTTCGCGACATCCGAGTAATTCGTCCAGTCGCGATAACCCCCTCCGCCTCCATGCAGCAAATAAACTACCGGCAGCTTTTGCCCTGGGCTGATTGAGGCTGGCATGACGATGCGGTACGGCATCTCCCGCCCCAGAGCCGCACTCCGAAAGGTAACGTCGGTCATCGTCACCTTCGTCGAAAGCCGCGGATGATCCTGCTGCTGCGTTTCCCTATTACCGCAGCCGCCTATAAATAGGAATAGGGAGAGAGATATGGCGGGCAAATGTAGGCGCTCGATGGTGCTCATCGGAGGACCAATCATAGCCATGCGCCTAAGATTTTCGGAAATTCTCGTCAAGTCAGGTGCGCCAAGACGCAGATGAGATGGTCAGAATTATTCTCGCAGCGCCTGCGCCGGATCAGTTCGCGTGGCCCGCAACGCCGGCAAGAAACACGCCGCAAGCGCCGCAAGCGTCATCACCGCGAACGCCGCTCCAAACGCGAGCGGATCGCGCGGACTCACCTTGTACAGCAGGTTCCCAAGCAACCGCGTCAATCCCAGGGCCACCGCCGCGCCTAGCAGTACTCCGCCCGCCACCAACCCCAATCCCCGCGACATCACCAGACGCCACACATTCGACTCGTCCGCGCCTAGCGCCATGCGCAGCCCCAACTCCCTTGCGCTTTGCGACACCGCATAGGACATCACCCCGTACAATCCGATAGCGGCAAGCAGCAGCGCCAACCCGCCTAGAACTCCAACCAGCGTTACCGCGACCATCTGCGCCGACGTTGACCGATCCACCTGCTCCTGCATCGTGATCATCTCGTACGGAGCCAGGTTGCCGTCCAGCGCATGCACCTGCCGGGCCAGCGCCGTCGCCATCGTCTCAGGGCTCAGCGGAGTTCGCACATACAACCCACCCCCAACAGTGAAATTCTGTCGCCACGGCACATAGAAAAATGGCTTGGGCGTTTCCCGTACGCTCTGATACTTGGAATCTTTCGCCACGCCGACCACTCGCATCCACCGGCCTTTCACTCGTACCCGCTCGCCAATCGGATCTCTACCGCGCCAATACCTCCCGGCCATCGTCTCGTTCACTACGGCAACCAGCGCCGCTTTCTCATCGTCCGCGCGCGTGAACTCCCGCCCCGACACCAGCGGAATCCCCATCGTCACGAAATAGTCCGGCCCCACTTCATTGTATTCAACGGTGGGCTGCTCTTCCGGCGGAGGTTGATAGCCGTCCACGGCAATGGGGCTCTCGGAATAACTTCCGTAGCCCAGCGGCGTGGCTCGCGCGAAAACAGCCGACTCGACGCCGGGCAGCGCCTTCACGCGATCCATCAGCTCGTCCTGGAAATTCTTCGTGCGTTGCGCATCATAGCCCGCCGACACCACATCCACCGCAGTGGAGAGCACGCAATGCGTCGAAAAACCCGGGCTGGAATTACGGATTCTCTGGAGGCTCTGCAGCAACAGCCCGGCGCCCACCAGCAAAACGAAGCTGAGCGACACCTGCATCACCACCAGCCCGGAGCGAACCCACGCTCTTCCACGGCTTCCAACCACACCTGCCGAATCAGATTTCAGCGCTCCGGCGAGATCGATCCTGCCACTCTGCATCGCCGGAACCAGACCAACCACCAGTGTCGCTGTAAGGCAAGCGCCTGCGCTCACCGCCAGCACGCGCCAATCAATTTCCCCGGGCAAGTGCATGGACACGCCTGCCCGCGCCGGAAAGAGCAACGCCAGTGCATGACGGCACCAATACGCCACGAGCAAACCTCCCGCTGCTCCGAAGGCTGAGAGGATCACGCCTTCGGTCAGAAGCTGCTTCAACAACCTCCAGCGGCTTGCCCCGATCGCCAGCCGCACCGTCATTTCGTGCCGTCGTGCGAACGACCTAACCAGCAGCAGGTTGCCTACGTTCGCGCACGCAATGAGCAATACAAAAAACACCACAGCAAGCATGATTTCCAGCGTTGGCAGCAGCGTACGCGCGTTATTGAACGGCGTTTGCCACAATGGCCATAGTTGCATACTGCGCCCGCGGTTCGTTTCCGGATAATCGGCCTCCAGCCGCTTTGCAACAGCGGAAGTCTCCTGCTGCGCCTGCTCACGGGTCACGCCCGGCTTCAGCCTCACGTACGATTCAATCCACCGTGCCCCGCGGTCCTCCAGTTTGTACCCGCCCGATTCAAAGATTTCCTCCATCGAGGCCGGCACCCAGAATTGCATGCCCCACCCGACAAACGTCCCGTAAAATCCCTCGGGCGCCACACCCACGATCGTGTGCACCACGCCATTGAGCCGCTGTGTTTTCCCGATGATCTCCGGGTCGCCTTTGAATCGCCCCTGCCACAACTGATAACTGATCACCGTCACCGGGTGCGCGCTGCGTCCCGTGTCTTCGCCCGGCTCAAATCCGCGCCCAAGAATCGGACGCACCCCGATGGCGTCAAAGTAGTTCGCCGATACGATGCTCCCCGTCGTGCGCTCGGCGCGATCGCCGATGCTCAGCGTCGTCCCCGTGATCTTGCTGACAAACAAGGTGTCAAACAGCGCCGAACTCCTCTGCAAGTCCAGGTAATCCGGCCACGATATTGGTGTACCTCCGGTTTCCCCGAGCTCCGTGCCCGAGAGAGCCAGCAATCGCTCCTGATGACTGACCGCTGGATAAGGACGAAACAAAATCCCCTCCACCCAACTAAACACCGCCGCATTTGCCCCAATTCCCAGAGTCAGGCACAGAATCGCCAGAATTGAGAAACCCGGGCTCCGCCGCAGCATTCGCAAACCAAACCGCAAGTCTTGAAGTGTGGTTTCAATCATGGGCACTCCTCTTTGCTCGCGATAAAGTTCCTTGGTTTGCTCCACGCCGCCAAAACTGCGCCGCGCCTCGCGCCACGCTTCTTCCTCGTGCATGCCCGAGCGCTTGTTCATCTCCGCGGCCATCTCCAGGTGGGCGCGCACCTCCGCATCTAAATCCGCTTCGAGGCCCCCACGCCGGAAGAGTGCCGCCAGTCGCCGCATCAGGGTTCTGCCGAATTCCCGCATAGCCTAGTCCGTCCCCTGCACAATTCTTGCGAGCGTCCCTTGACGATTTGGAAGTTGGAGAATGACAGCTCTCCTTTAGACGGTCAACAGGAGAAAACGCGAGCCCATCCGAACTCCTGTTGCCCGTCGCGATAAGAGTTTCCTCATCGTAGTGCCGTTCTGCCCCCCGCTTCGCCCGACCCATCCGACCCAAAACTCCCATTGCTTTTTTCTCATTTTGTGGTACAACACTTGGAAAATTGTGCTTGTGTGGAGTGCGGCAGAACCTCTGCCGCTTTTTTATTTTAGGCCGGTTCTATGTCCGTCGTAAACCTAAGCCTTTTAGAATGAGCATCTCGGCCAATACCCTGTTTTGCCGTGTTCCGGTTTTTCTAGCTCCATAAACCCTTTACAATGAACGCTTCCAAGAAAGCTCCACAAGTGTTCGTTGTAGACGACTCACAGAAAACATGAAGCCCTTTAGAATCTGCAATTACGAAAAAACGGGGAGGGGGAGGAGAGGGGGGAGGGGCACCTTTCAGCCGGTACGGACCCGGCCACATCCGTGACAGCGAAGAGCCGCGGGCGGGTCCACAGCACGCTGACCGCCCACCACCAGCCCGCCCTATTGCGGCCGCGAATAGTTCTGGATATTTGTCGGCACCGGAGTCGCGGCGTCGCCGCGCGGGTCGCGCACCGGCTCTCCCGGCGTCCACTTGAATGGCAGCACCCCGGTCCATGCCGAGCTTTCGTACTCCTTGTTGTCGTCGACGGCGAACCCTGTACGTACTTTTGCGGACGCTTCGACCAGCGGCACAGACAGCACCATCGTGCCTTTCAGCTCCTGCTCGCTTGGCGGACGAACCGTGGCCCAGCGACCGCGGAGCACGTATTCAACGAAGTCGCGCATCGCCACCATCTTCGCTGCCGGATCTTCGATTGGCTCGGCTTTGCCCATTACCACCACCGACCGATAGTTCACGGAGTGGCCCGTCGCCGTTGGCGAAAAAACAATGCCGTCCAGCAATGTCACGCTGAGGCAAAACGGCGCACCGCTCCCCCCCAGAGTCTTCATCAACCGGCTAGCTGTCGATCCATGCAGAAAAAGTTTGTCGCCCACGCGCACATAATTTGTCGGCACAACAAACGGCGTTCCATCCACCACGAACCCAACGTGGCAAACAAACGCCTGATCAAGAATGTCGTAAACGGTTTTGCGGTCGAAAGTCCCGCGATCCGGCTTCCGCCGCACCGTCGTTCTTTCCGTAGGTGTAAATTGGCTCATGGCAGCAGGCTAGCGCCAGCAACGCGAAGCCGCAAGCGCCAATCTGGCTCGTGCAAATCTTGCTTGTAGGGGCCCAGCATGCCGTGCCCCTACAACCGAGGACATAACAAAATGGGTTTATTTTGGGGGCGGCGCCGGTTTTGCCGCGCCACGCACGACGCGGAAACCAATATATTCCGGCGCAGGCGTGCAATTGGATTTTGGATCAGCGGGACAATCGGCACTGCCGCCGATCACCTTGCCTTTGCCATCGCGCGTCAAAACCCATTCGGCTACGTTGCCGCCCAGGTCGTAAACTGGCTCTTCGTCATCTTTACCCTGGTCCGTGAAAGCTGCCGACTTCTTTCAAAAGCGGCGCAGTCCCGCTCAACTGTTTGGTCTTCTCGCGCAGCCGCGCCGCATCTTCCGGATTCGGCCCAGTAATCGAGCGTGTTCTCTCCGTCGCGGTTCTCGTAAAGGTCCTTCACTTCGTCTTCGTACGGCAGCCGCCATGTTTCCTTGGTTAATTTGCTAAGCCGTGCGGCATATCCCTCGGCGTCGTCCAAACTCACGCCTCCAACTGGACGATTCACATCCTCGCCGAGGGGACGAGGCTGTCTCCGATATTCGGCGTATTGCGCGTCAGTGACCTCGAAGCGCCCTATGGCGAGACCACCGCGGTCCACGGCCTCAGGTATCGGGAAGAATCTCTCTTGCATTCGCGCATTTCCTTCGGACTTGCGTTCCCCAAATGCGCCGAGCACGTTCTTGGCCTTGCCCTTCATGAGGGCCTCGCTGAGAGGAGAGTCCTTCTTAAACGCTTCGTTTTCTGTCTTGGTAGTCTTGAAGAAATATTTGTTCGAAACAGGCGACCTCGTCTTCCACCTTGCGGAGTTGGTGGCTCAGTTTCTGCGGGCCGTGCGGCTCACCGGTGAAAACTACAAATTTCACCGGAACTTTGCCGTAATACTCCAGCGCCCGGAAAAAGGACCAGCTTTGCGCCGGAGGAACGTTGCGATCGGCAGAACCATGGAAAATCAAAACGGCCGCCTGTACCTTGTCCATCTTGAAGAACGGCGACTTCTTGATGTAGAGCTGTGGATCTTCCATCGGCGACTTGCCGAAATAATACGAATCGAACGAATCGCCGAAATCCACGTTGCCCCAATCGCTAATCCATTCCACGTCCCCCGCGCCCACGCTCGCCGCTTTGTACCGCGCGGGATACGTGGTGATCAAGCTGATGGAAAGAATCGAACCACTTCAGACCGTAGTTGGCGCCGCCGTGATAATTAGGGCGCAGCACGAATGCGCCGCGCTGCGTCATCAGATTGACGGGGTACGTCCAATTGTCATCCCAAGCGTCCGAATCCCATCCGGTAGGACCTCCATGAATCATGGTGATCACCGAATATTTTTTCCAGCTGCGTAGTTCGCCGGGTAGTAGAGGATGCCTTCGACTTCTTCGTCGAGCGAGCCTTTCCAGCGGATGACTTCTGTCCTAGAAAAAATACGGCCGCTTACAAGCCCTTCATTCAGCTCGGTGATTTGCACCGGCGATACAATTTTCGTTCCGTCAAGTTGCGTTCGGTAAATCTGCGCTTCATCTCATCCTCGCTTCAAATGGAACTCGAATAACACGTAACCGTCAATAAACCCGGCAAGCCGCACAGCATAGTTCAATTGACGCCGATTGGGAATCGTGTACTCTTGTCCCCACCAAACCGCACCGAGGGCCACGCATGGGGAAACCAGAGCCGATTTTTACGCGCGCGACATTTCAGTTTTTCCGCGATTTGGCGCGCAACAACCGCAAAGTGTGGATGGACGCGAACCGCGAACGCTACCAGGAATATGTCGTGAAACCTTTTCGCCGCCTCCTCGAAGAAGTCAGCCCCGCCGTCCTGCAACTCGATTCGCGCTTCGACATGACCGGACGCACTGGCGCGAATTTCTCGCGCATCAACCGCGACATCCGTTTCGCGAAAGACAAAACTCCGTATCGCGCGCAAATGTATTTGAAAGTCTCCGCGCCGTTTCCCGGCGAGGGCGAAACCGGCCAGCTCTACACGGGAATTTCGGCGGACACCGTAACGGCTGGATTCCGAATTTATTCAGGCTCGAAGCGCAAGAATTCCGCGCTAGCTGTGATTGGCGACGCGCATGTTCTGGCGCAGCCGAAATGGATTGCACAACAGAAGAAGCGTTTGGGCCGGCGCTACGAAAGTTATTGGTATGGCGCGGTGAAAGGCGACTGGAAGGAACAAAAAGGATGGCCCGCTGGACCTGAAGACTGGAAGAAACTGCGGGGTTGGATTGTACGGCGCAAACTAAAACCAGCCGCGGCCACGCGCGCCACTTTTCCGCAAGCGATTGCAAAAATATTTAGCGAGCTTTACCCGCTGTTGCAGTTCACCTCGCTGAATGACTGAGATTCATAACGAAATGGAGAATCGATGAAGCGGAGAACCATACATCTGTCGAAGGCGAGCAAGCTTGTGAGAAAAATTGCCGTGATCGCGGCGTTAGCTTTATGCCTATTCGCCGTCTCCGCGATCGCGCAACAGGCCGGGACTTCGAAAGATTGGCCGAAAGCCACTCCGAAAGAGTTCGGCATCGATCCGCAAAAACTCGCCGCATTCGACGCCGATCTTGCCAGCGGAAAATACGGACTCGTGGACAGCATGCTCATCCTGCGTTGCGGCACGGCCGTTTACGACAAGACTTACGCTCACGATTACGGCCGGATCTACGGCGAGCGCGCCAAAAAAGAAGGCCCCCTGAATCACGACTTGCGCGGCCCTTATAATTATTTCAGCACGGATTTTCATCCATTCTACAACGGCACCGATATGCACACGATGCAATCCGTCTCAAAAACGGTTACGTCCATCACGTTTGGAATCGCGAAGACACGAAATGAATTTACCACCAGCCTCGACGCGCCCATCGTGCAATTCTTCGGGGGCCACAGAATTGCGAACCTCGACGATCGGAAAAAGCGGATCACGGTACGCGACCTCTTGACCATGACCGCGGGTCTCGAGTGGCACGAAGATTTGCCCTACGACGATCCGAAAAACTCGGCCGACGTGATGGAAGCGAGCCATGACTGGGCGCAATATGTGATCGACCAGCCGATGGCCAACGACCCGGGCAAAGTGTTCGTGTACAACAGTGGCGCGACAATACTGCTCGCGCAGATTTTCAAGAAAGTGACTGGAAAAAATATCGATGACTACGCCGCGGAACATCTCTTCAAGCCGCTGGGGATGCGCTACTTCTGGAAGCATTCGCCAACCGGCTTGCCGGACACGGAGGGCGGGCTGTACCTTTCGGCACACGATCTCGCCAAGCTCGGTCAACTCTTTTTAAAAGGCGGCATGTGGGAAGGGAAGGAAGTGGTTTCATCGGCGTGGATCAAAGATTCCGTGGCGCCGCAGGTTGCCGTTCCTGGAGGCGACTGGAAATACGGCTATCAATGGTGGCTGCAATCGATCGGAAGCAACGTCGAAGATGTAGCGTGGACCGGGCGCGGCTTTGGAGGACAACAACTGATTGTCTTGCCGGAGTATGACATCGTCGCGGTCTTCACCGGATGGGACATCCTGCCCTCGGACGAGAAACATCAGCACGATCAGCTCGCCCGCATTCTCGATGCGGCAAACAGATTTTACGGCTGCACGGAATAGTCACGCCTTTTAGCGGCACGAGTCAGAGCGACCGCAGTGGATTGGAAACTGACATATTTTTTCTCACGACCTCGATTATTTTCTTGCATTCATGTTCTCTAGGCCGTACATCTCACAGTGTGATGATCGTTTCGAAAAGTAAGGAGCTGCTCACGATGGAGCTCGCTTAAGTGGATTTTCTGCTGGACCTGAGTATTCCCATTGCGATTGCGCTTTGGGTTCGCTGGTATCACTCTCTCCGGCTCAATCGAACTCTCCGCATAGCGCGCCCCGGCCGCGTGGCATTCGCCCTGATCCCTGCTCTTTCCATGATTTTTCTGTTCGCGATCCTGAAGCGTTTGTCGGCGGACAGCGTCAAATCGGATTCTCTTACGGTCGTTCTTTTTCTTTTGTTTGGCGCA
>DATDHE010000382.1:0-6496 GCA_036521695.1 Candidatus Acidiferrum sp.
AGCGTGGCTACATTTTCCAAGGGCTCCAGAACAGTTCGTTACCTCCCCGCTCTGCCTTGTAGGCTACGTGCGATGGGACGCACGGTCTGATCGAGTTCCTCCTCTCCAGACAATCATTTTCAGCAGCTTTACAGGTCGCACGAAGGGTTGCCGACTATCTGTCCGGAATCGACTCTCTGGTTTCCCGCGACGTCATCTATGACTGCCTAGAGCCGGAAGTAACATGTCTAGCCTACGGCCCGATCAAGAGCCAGCCATCTGGCATCTTTTGCGCCGCGTCGATTCTAGTGATGGCAACGAGCATCGCGCCGACCGGACGTGACATCTCCTCGATGATTTTCTGATGGACTCCAATCGAATTTTGCGTTTGCCTTTCCATTGCACATACCCCAATCTCCACAAATAAAGTAACAGCGGCCAACTCGCCAACCATCCGAGAAGCGTATAGAAGTGCGAGGGGACGCAGTTCACTAACCCGTTCGCTTTTGGTACGTCGAAAGAGCCTTGCGATTGAGGCGGTTCGATTAGTGCGCATACCGCTCTGTGCCAACAGAAAAGAGTCTGCAACGACGCTATGTTGTTACCCCTGCTAGAGAAGGCGAAAGAACAAAACCCCTATTTTTTGTTGACCTCCAAGACTGAAGCGCGTTCCCGGGTGGCAAGCCAATGTGGGGCAACGTTTGCTCCAGAGGCGGCGGGAATCCCTCAACGTGTTCTTCACCCCGGCGAGCAGTACCGCTTTCATTTCGATATGACGAAGTGTATCGGCTGCAAGTGTTGCGTGGTGGCTTGCAACGAGCAGAATGGCAATCCCGCAGAAATCAATTGGAGGAGGGTCGGTGAAATCGAGGGAGGCTGGTATCCCAACACACAGAGGATGCATTTGTCGATGGGATGCAATCACTGCATTGAACCGACTTGCCTGGCGGGCTGCCCCGTCGATGCCTATTCGAAGGACCCCGTCACTGGCGTAGTGCTGTACAGCGCCGAGACCTGTATCGGCTGCCAATACTGTACCTGGAATTGCTCTTATGGTGTTCCACAGTACAACCCAGAACGCGGAGTGGTGGGCAAGTGCGACATGTGCCACGCCCGTTTGGCGAACGGACGCGAGCCCGCGTGCGTAAGCGCATGTCCGGAAACAGCCATTGAGATCGAGATCGTGAACATTGCCGACTGGAAGCAGAACTATGGGAGCGCCAACGCGCCGGGTCTTCCTTCCGCCGACGACAGCATTTCTTCCACACGCGTGACCTTGCCCAAAAGCTTGCCCCCGAACATGCAAAAGGCAGACTTGAATCGAGTCCGGCCTGAGCACCCCCACACACCACTGGTGGCGATGTTAGTGATGACGCAGCTCTCGGTTGGCACGTTCTGTACGATCTGGCTGATCGAAGCGTTCGGGAAGGCCACACATCTGCGATTCGCGGCGATGGTTTCGTTACTCGTCGGCGGATTGGCATTGGGCGCATCCACAATGCACCTTGGCCGTCCGGCACATGCCTATCGCGCTTTAAAGATGTGGAAGCGATCGTGGCTAAGCCGCGAAGTTTTATTGTTCTCGTGCTTTTCAGGAATCGCGGGTCTTTATTCCGCTTTGCTTTGGCTGAGACTCCCGGGAAGCATGGTGCCCGGAGTGCTGACGTCGGTGCTGGGCGTGGCTGGTGTCACTGCGAGTGCATACATCTATCTGGTGCGAGCACGCCCAGCGTGGAACACGAAGCACACAGTCGCCGAATTCTATCTCACCGGTGCTCTACTTGGTCCTCTCCTTGTAGCGAGCCTGGGCGTTGGTGACCGAAGGTGGCTGATTGCGGCGGCGGCGACGGCCGGAGCGGCCCAAGCTCTAAATGTTGCAGTCCGATTCTTCTGGATGAATGCATCGGATTCGTTCGAGTTGCGGGCATCGGCCAGGTTACTGTCGACTGTGCTGGCCCATCTGCTGCTCGCGCGCGGCGCTCTTCTCCTCCTCGGCGGGATTGTCCTTCCTCTGCTCTGGACTACAATGTTTGGCACATACACCTCGCTGGCCTTGGCGCTCGCAGGAGAAATTCTCGGCAGGTATCTGTTCTTTGTCAGCGTGGTGCCGAAAAACATGGCTGCTTCCTACCTCTCCGCCGGAAGGGTCGCCAGGTGAATCTAAAGCGCCAACTCGGATTGGACATCCTCAAGGAGAAGTATGCGTACGCCGATGACCCGGTAATGGGCTATACCTCCGAGCAAAAGATTCCGGACAAGTGGGTTTCCACAACGTGTGGTTATTGCTCGGTAGGCTGCGGGATGTTCATCGGAGTGAAAGATGGGCGCGCGGTAAGCGTTCGTGGAAATCCCGATCATCCGGTAAATTCCGGAAAGCTTTGCCCAAAAGGACTTTCCGAACATTACACTCTGGAAGCTTCGAATCGGGCACGTTACCCGTTGTTGCGCAACAAACGAGGAAGATTGGCGCGGGTCGGTTGGGACGAAGCGCTGGCGACGATGGCCGACAAGTTTCGCGGCGTTCAAGAAAAGTACGGCCGTGAAACTCTGGGCGTTGTTAGCACGGGCCAGCTTGTCACCGAAGAGTTCTACGCGCTTGGCAAGCTGGTACAACTCGGCCTGGGGACGAAGAATTTCGACGGCAACACAACTTTGTGCATGGCAAGCGCCGTGTCCGGGTACAAACGTTCGTTTGGCAGTGACGGACCTCCGGGAACCTACGAAGACCTGTCGGTCGCGGACGTCGTCTTTCTAATCGGCGCAAATATCGCGGACAACCATCCCATTCTTTGCCAGCACCTAGAGAAGAATCCGGGCACGACGCTGATCGTTGCCGATCCGCGCGTAACCAAAACGGCCATGATGGCCGACCTCTATTTGCCCCTCAAGCCTCGTTCTGACATCGCTCTGATCAATGGAATAATCCACGCGCTTATCGAGAACAACCTCATCGATCGCGCTTATATTACGGCTCACACAACGGGCTTCGAGGCGCTCGAGGAATCGGTCCGCAAATACACGCCGGAATACGTTTCACATCTCACCGGGCTTACCCCCGAACAGATTTATAGAACCGCGCTGATCTATGGCAAGGCTGCGGCGCCATTCATCGGCTGGACGATGGGCGTGAACCACAGCACCCAGGGCACGGAAACGGTAAACGCTATCAACAATCTAGCGTTGATAACGGGCCACGTCGGCAAACCGGGAGCTTCGCCATTTTCGATCACCGGCCAGTGCAACGCGATGGGCACGCGAGAAGCGGGCTTTACATCGAGCCTGCCCGGCTACCGAAAATTCGAAAGTGCCGCAGACCGGGAAGAAGTGGCGGCGCTCTGGGGCATCGACAAGGAACGGATACCGACTTCGCGGGGATGGGCGTACCCAGACATCATCGAAGGCGCCGTCGCAAAGAAGATACGCGCCCTGTGGGTCATCGCCACAAACCCGGTGGTGTCATTTCCTAATCTCGGAGTGTTGCAGCACAGCCTGGAGAGCCTGGATTTTTTGGTGGTGCAGGATGGATTTCATCCGACGCCCACAACCGAATTGGCGGACCTGATCGTTCCGGCCGCCATCTGGGGAGAAAAAGAAGGCACATATACAAACTCAGAGCGCCGCGTCAGCAAAGTCAACCGCGCCGTCGCGCCGCCCGGCGAGGCTCGGGCAGATTTTGACATCTTCTTGGGCTTGGCAAAAAAGTTGGGTTGTTACGACGAACTTTTTTCGGGATGGAATCAGCCGAAAGATGCGTTTGAGGAGTGGAAGAAAGTTTCGGCGAGCAGCCTTTGCGACTATTCCGGACTGAGCTACGAACTCATCGAACGCCACGGTGGGATTCAGTGGCCGCATCCGGCAGGCACCACCGAAGTGAAGACAACGCGATTGTACTCCGACGGCCATTTCTCAACAGAAGATGGAAAGGCGCGGTTGCTCTGCGTCGAATGGCAGCCTTTCCCGGAGCAACCGAATTCGGAATTTCCGTTTGTGCTGAATACCGGGCGCACCGTGGAGCATTGGCACACCCGAACAAAGACGGGCAAGGTACCCATCCTCGAACGGCTCTCGCCGAACGCATGGCTGGAAATGAATCCTCGTGACGCGCAATCGCTCAGCCTGAAGCCGCATGATCACGTGGACGTGGTGTCTTCCCGCGGGCGTGTACGAGGTGTGGAGCTGCGAGTGACGGAGATCATCGCGTCCGGACAGGTCTTCATGCCGTTTCATTACGCCGAGGCGAATGCCAATCAGGTGACGCAGAGCGCTTTCGATCCGATTTCGCGGGAGCCCAACTACAAACAATGCGCCGTACGTGTCGAGAAGGCGCAGGCCGTTCCGCAATATTGGGGAGTGCGGGGCAGCCCGGGAAGCAGAGTTCCCGTTTGAGATAGATGCAGGACAAATGCGTGCGGAGCCCTGCAGGAGGAAGGATGAATAAGGATAGTTTCATGAAGAGTGGGCACCTTCCGACGCTAGTTGCCGCGTTCCTCTATTTCGATGTGAGTTTCATGGTATGGGTCTTGCTGGGTCCTTTGGCGCCTTTTCTCTCGCAGACGTTTCAGTTGACGGCTTATCAGAAAGGATTGCTCACTGCGATCCCTCTCCTTGGCGGAGCTCTGTTCAGGCCGGTGCTAGGTTTGCTGGGTGAACGCCTGGGCGAGCGGAAAACGGGATTGCTTGGTCTCACGCTAACGTTGGTTCCGCTAGTCCTAGGATGGCGGTATGCGCATACCGTCGTACATTTGTATTTTCTTGGTTTGATGCTCGGTGTTGCCGGTGCAAGTTTCGCGGTGGCTCTGCCAATCGCGGGTCGCTGGTATCCCCCGGAATATCAAGGACTCGTCATGGGTATCGCGGGGGCGGGAAATTCCGGGACGCTGATCGCGACGCTATTTGCGCCACGTCTCGCTCAGAGATTCGGCTGGAACACCACGTTTGCACTGGCCATGCTTCCCGTAATTGTTGTCCTTTTTCTATTCGCTTTGCTTGCGAAAGACAGTCCGCGGCTTCGCGCACCTGCAAAGTGGGCAGAGTATTCGGCGCTGTTGCGCGAACCTGATGCCGCATGGTTCTGTTTGTTCTACAGTTGCACGTTCGGCGGTTTTGTGGGTCTCGCAAGCTTCTTGACCACTTTTTTTCACGATCAATACGCGCTTACGAAAGTGAAAGCCGGAGATCTCACGACGGTCGTCGTCCTCGCGGGGAGTTTTCTCCGCCCTGTTGGAGGCTGGCTATCGGACAAGATCGGTGGATACCGCGTGCTCATTATTTTGCTCGCTGGCGTGGCGTGTTGCTTGACCGGAGTGGGAAGGCTCCCGGCACTTTCGCTGGAAGCCGGACTTCTTTTTCTGACGATGGGGATGCTGGGAATGGGAAATGGAGCGGTGTTTCAGCTTGTCCCGCAACGCTTCTGCGAGCGAGTTGGGGTGCTTACAGGACTGGTAGGTGCTGCGGGCGGATTGGGCGGATTCTTCCTGCCATTTCTTCTAGGAGCAATTAAACAGCGGACGGGACAATATTCCGGAGGCCTGTTTCTGTTCGGGGCCGTCTTTTTCCTCGCAACACTGATCTTGCTCCAGCTTGGAACCCGGTGGCGGGCGAGTTGGCAAGAGGGAGCGATTGAGCGGGCAGGCATCTTCTCGTACCGCAATCTTGCGGACAGTCCCGCGGGTGAAGCCGCCGAATGAGATGCATGACAGAAGGCCTGTTGTGGTTGAGAGACTGGTCGCCGAATAGGCCGGCGTGCGTCGCGATTCCACCCAAGTGACGGGGAAACCTTCCATTACGCGTTAAGGTAAGAGTTGCCGACGATCCTCCCAGAACTTCGCTCACGCCCGTTTGGACGCGGCCCGATTGGTCTCGGATCAAGGGTAAAGCGAACAACGGCTGTGCATTACTCGTATTTCAGGGCAACAACGGGATCGACGCGCATGGCGCGCCGTGCCGGGATGTAGCAGGCCAACAGGGCGACCAGGACGAGCACGATTGTCACGCCGAGGAACGTCAGCGGATCGGTTGGTTTCACGCCGTAGAGAAGGCCAGATAGGAAACGCGACAGGCCGAGCGCCGCAGCGATGCCGATCGCTACACCAATTAGGGCGACCTTCGTTCCGTGCCCCAAGATTAACCGAAGAACGTCATCCCGCTGCCCGCCGAGGGTCATGCGAATCCCGATTTCGCGGGTGCGCTGTGACACCGAATAGGCAATGACGCCATACAACCCGATGGCTCCCAGCAGCAGGGACATGCCGCCAGCGAGAGATAGCATGACCAGCGTAAACGAAACACGGGCCATCGAATTCCTGTAGTAATAGTTGAGCGTGTGGACTGCCGAGAGCGGAAGATCGGGCTCCACTGACCACACTGCTTGCCGGATCTCGCTCATAAACGCCTGCGAACCCGCGCGTGCGCTACGGATGGCGAACGCTGGCTGGCCCAGAAAAACATCAGCGTCCGTTATCGGCCAGTAAACCGTGGCCGGCGCTTCCCGGCTGGTCCCGTCATCGTAGACGTTCCC
>DATDHE010000383.1:0-3120 GCA_036521695.1 Candidatus Acidiferrum sp.
AGCGCGGCCACAAGACTGCCGAAAGCCAGCAACAGCAGCAAGAGAGTAACCGGCATCGCTCGTTCCTCGGCATGCCTGACGTCGTCTGCACTGACCTTGCGAATATCGAAGTTCAGTGGCGTTTCACCTGTAATCTCCAGATTAATGTTGGGGTATTGAGACCTCAGCTGACCTTCCATCCAGTCTGCCTTTGCCCTCAATTGGGGGACCAACGCCTCGACAGATTCGGCCTGCGGGTCCAACCCCACGATGATCAAGGCTCCTCCGTTGTTCCCGGTAAATAGAGGATCAGGCCAATCCACACTCGAGACGGCACCTGCCACTCCAGGCACACTACGCAATGAACTGGTTAAGAAGCCTAAGGCATCCGCGCCTTTTGCCGAATCCGGATCGGGAATACCGCTGATCACCAAAACGACGCGGTGGGCGTAGGAAGACTGGAAACGCTGCGCCAGTTCCAGGTCAACTTTTTCGGATTCTCCGCCCTTGATGTGAACAGCCGTCTCCAGACGACGTTCGACCTTGAAGGAAAAGGGCAGCAGCGCAAGCGCCATGACAAACCCCGACATCGCCAACCAGAATCGGCGGCGAGCAGCACCATGGCCAGTCTTCAAGCTTGGCCTTACCATGGAAGATCCACGTCGTTTCCTGGTTCGTCAGAGAGCAATGAAACGGCTCCGGTGATCGGGTATATCCATGAAAAAGGGGCAAACTGGATATTCATTGGGGTTCGGCCCTGAGCTCAGTTAAGGATAAACGATCGATGTGGGGAACCGCCCGTTAAACCCTTGTCGATCGAGGGACGTGGCTGACAATCTCGGGTGCACGCCATGTTGAGATGAAGCCCGTAGAGGAAAAGACCTGAACGGTGCTGACCATTGACATGACGAAGACGAGGACGAGGCAAAATTCAATCGCCGCCTCGACGCGAAGCTTTCACGCCTGAAAGCCTGGGCCACGCGCCAGCAACTGGGCACTGACCTGCTGTTGCAGGTCGAGCACCGAGCATTCGCGCCGGCTGGGAAGTTGCACGCGGCCTATTGCTTCGCCTATTGCTTGAAGACCAATGGCGGCCCGCTGGTGCGTTTTCCCTTGAGGTTCACCGTCACCTCGATGCGGTCGGCGATGGTGACGAAGGGAATACCATGAGTCATTCCGTAATCCTTCCGATCGAAGGCCATCGTCCCCTTAATGTCGCCTGAGCCGGTTCCCTCGCCAGTAACCGTAAACGACAGCGTCTCGGGCTTGGACACTCCGCGAATGGTAAATGTTCCCGGCAGATCAAAAGTGGTGGGGCCGGTCTGCACTACCTTTTCGGAGTGAAACGTGATCAACGGATTCTGCTTGACGTCAAAAAATTCCTTGCTTTTCAACTTGCCGTCCTTCATGCCGCTTCCAGTGCTCACGCTGTCAGCCTGAATCTTGATGTCCAAAACGCCAGTCGTGACATCAGTCGAGGTGAACGTGAGGGTGGAGTCCCACTTTTCGAAAGTACCCTCTAGAGCCACCGACGCCTTCACGTAGAACTTAACCGAACTGTCGGGCTGCGAAATCGCGAAAACAGGAGCCTGGGCTTGGCTTAGTGACGGGGCGAACGCCAAGAGGCAGAGAACCGCTAACCGAACCCTACCGAGTGTGAGACTTTCCGACATAGACCTCTCCGACAAGTTGTCCTGAGACAACCAGAGTAAATCCGAAGACTCTCGCACTATGACACTGAATGTCTGCTCCGAGATACTGTCAAATGTGACAGCCGGTGCGGCGATCACTTTGTGACAGCTCTCGACCTCACCACGGCAGAAGTAGAAGCTCGGAACAAAACCCAGGCCCCATGGCGGCCAGGAGACCCCGCGTACCCGCCTCAGGACGCCGGTGCTGCATCACGTCTTCGAGCACTACTAGCACCGATGCTGAAGATAGATTTCCTACCTTGCGCAAACAAGCCCACCGGGCATCCAGCTCTCCGTGGTGGAGTCCCAGCGTATCGGCCGAGGCCTGCAGTACCTTGGGTCCGCCGGTGTGCATAACAAAGCTTTTGA
Organism: Candidatus Acidiferrum sp.; assembly: GCA_036521695.1. Taxonomy (GTDB): domain Bacteria; phylum Acidobacteriota; class Terriglobia; order Acidiferrales; family UBA7541; genus Acidiferrum. The sequence continues at coordinate 2,040 of DATDHE010000383.1, forward strand.
GATCGCTGCGCTGATGTCCGTTGGCCGCTAAAAAGGCGTCGACATCCCTTCCCAGGTTTTTCCGAACCAGATTCGGAACCCTGAGCGAGGGATGAAGCGTCCAGTGCATCGTTCCAAGCACTTCTGGATCGGCGCGAGCAGTCTACAAGTACCCGCCCGCCACGGTTACTGGCAAAACTAGCAGTCCATGGCGAGGCTGGTCGGAGAAGAAAAGGGATTGCTGTCACAGCCAGGCTAGCGTGAGATAGCGATTTGATTGGCATAGGGGCGGCGGTCACCCACCGACCCCTGCCGCACCACCGTGCGTACGGGTCCGTACACGGCGGTTCGAGTTGGTTGCGCTAGGATTCATCGATCAACGTCGGGAGACCGAGCGATTTGAAGTAGGCGTTCGAAAGCCCCACAGAGAGGGCTTTGGCCCGGGCGAGGTACCAGGGGCCGCGTCCACTGCCGGCCGTGTTCGTGGCGAGGCGGGGACGAATCCCTAGCGCCAGCAGAGCTGCGCGGCGCCGGCGTGGTGTTCGCCATTGCCGCCACAGAGCCGCTCGCAATCGCAGCCGGACCCAACGTGTCAGGTAGATCAGCACGTCTGGCGTTTCGCAGAATCCGAAGTAGCTACGCCAGCCCCGCATGTACGGAGCCAGTTCCGCTATCGTCGTTTCCATACTGACGCCTTTTGCCCTACGCGTGACTTCCCGGATTCGGTGCTTAAACCGTTCCAGAGCTTTCGGCGCGATGATGCGCTTGACCTCTGAACCAGTGCTGAAGCTAAATCCGAGGATCTTCCGCTCCTGCGGTCGCGCCACCGCACTCTTTGCCTCATTTACCTTGAGCTTGAGTTGGTGTGTGATGAATCGCGTGATGCCCTCCATCACCCGTTGACCGGCCCGCTGGCTGCGCACGTAAATGTTGCAATCATCCGCGTAGCGAAGGTAGCGGTGTGTGTCCGCGTCGCTCTAGCTCTCGGTCGAGTTCGTCGAGCACGAGGTTGGACAGCAGTGGCGAAAGCGGGCCTCCTTGCGGAGTGCCTTCCACGCTGGGGCTGACCAGTCCGTTCTCCATCACCCCAGCATTCAGGAAT
>DATDHE010000384.1:0-10495 GCA_036521695.1 Candidatus Acidiferrum sp.
AATTCGCATTGATGAGGTCGATTACGTCGGCGAACGTTGCCTGCGGCGGGCATGCAGGCGATGAAGAGACGATGCGCGCGACGATTGAGCAGGCTCTGCGATTCGGGGTGGCGATCGGAGCGCATCCGGGATATGCAGACCGCGAGAATTTTGGAAGGTTAGAGTTAAAAATGGCGCCGGCGGAGGTTGCTCAGTCCGTGTTTGAGCAGGTGCAAGCACTGGCGCAAGTCGCGGAAAGCTGCGGGGCGTGCATCGTGCAGGTGAAGCCGCATGGAGCGCTTTACAATCAAGCGGTGAGGAGTCGCGAACTTGCGGGCGCGATTGCTGACGGTGCGGCGCGATGGAACCGCGAGGTGGTGCTCGTGGGACTCGCGGGGTCGTTGATGCTGGATGTATTTCGGAAGGCGGGATTCGCCGTGGCGGCGGAAGCGTTTGCAGACAGGCGGTATGAGCCGGACGGAACTTTGCGATCGAGAAAATTCGAAGATGCTTTGATCCGCGATCCTGTAGAAGCGGGGCGGCAAGCACTTGCGATGGTGGAGCGTGGGATTGTGTGGGCCAGCGATGGAAGTGAAGTTGCCGTTGTGGCGCAGACCATTTGTATTCATGGGGATACGCCAGGAGCTGCGGCGATAGCGGCAGAAGTGGCACGAGTCTTACGGAAAGCGGGAATCACGCTCAGTGGGCTGCTTGGGAGCTAGAAGCAAGAGAAGAGAAGGAAGCAAAGATGACGTACAGGCACGGAGAGACGCAGGGTTCGCGGAGAGCTGGGGTGCAAAAACTATGGGCCGCAAATCGTCACGGGCGATGGCAATTGCTGCCGTTCGGATTGCAGATCTCGAGATTGCCAGAATTGTCTTGAAGGACGCGAGATTGGAGCCTCAAAGTGGGGACTTTGCCGGCTCTGAAGGCGCGGGCAACGTTTCCGAGTGACGGGCCTAAGTCGCCTGGCTCGGCCCTTTCGGCGGCGAGTTGTTGCTTGCCGAGGGCGAGAGCGTCCTCGTAATTCATATAGGTTGCAGGGACGAAGGGCCCGTCGTTTTTGGCGTATCCGATGGAGTACTCGCGCGGGGGTTCGAAGGCCACTCTCCCGCTGTGAGAACCGAAACTGCTCGGTCCCCACCCACTGCCCCAGCCTCCCTGGTCATACCCTGAGCCAGCGGGGTTTCCGCTCCCCGTGACCTGCGAGTGGGAATGCTGTGCTCGAGCGGAACTGGCCAAGAGCATAAGGGCGGCGAAGCAAAGGCTGGGTTTCATGGTTATCCCCCGAGCTTGCCTCCCATAGTACAGAAAGGAGGGCTCATTGAGAATCCGTGAAGGGTAGCGGGGGACTGCGCTAGGGGCTTCGAACATCTGACGATATTGCGTAATTTGCCGTTTCATTCCTTTCGAACGGATAGCTTTGTAACTGTAAGGATGGAAGAGACGGAGATTGCCAAACGCAGAGGCACTTGATAGCGCGGAGGGAAAAAAGAAAGCAACGAAGAAGGCAAGAGAGAAAGGCGCCAGAAAAGGAAAAGCGGGCAACTGAAGTTGCCCGCCGAAAATCAAAAGCGCGCCCTGTTCGCGGGGCGTAGGCTATTCGAATTTTTCCGTCATTACCGGGAATTGAAGCTTAGCTTTGGCCAGGGACTTGACGACGATAGCCTCGGCGCTTTCCGCAGTGGTGTTGCGCGAGGTGGCCATTTCACTGACCAGGAGATACTTCGCGCGCTCCAGCATCTTCTTTTCGCGGAAGGAGAGGGGCTTGCTACGGCTGAGGGAAACGAGACTTTTGAGGACGACGGCCACTTCGAGGAGGGAACCGGTTCGCATGCGCTCGGAGTTTTCCTTGAAGCGGTGTTTCCAGTCGTGGTGTGAGTTGAGCTTGCCCTTTTCAAGGAAGCCAAGGACTTTGGTGGATTCCGTGGAACGAATTACGGAACGAAGGCCAACGATTTCTGCGTTTGATTGTGGAACCATGACACGCAGGCCGCTGGATACGATGCGAATCATGAAATAACGCTCAGTCCTGCCATTCAAGACACCGTAACTAATCTGTTCTACAAGTCCGACGCCGTGGTTTGGATAAACGACCTTGTCACCGATTTTGTAGTCCATGGATCGAGATGCCCCCTGAGATACTTACAGAGTTTAAATGTTTGTGTTGCAAGAGTCAAGATATATCCTGTGGAATCATAAGGTTAGGGAAAATTAGATTTGAATTTGGCAGTCGAATTGCTAGGCACGATTTGCAAGAAGGAGAATTTGGTAGGAGGGGTAAATTAGAAGATTTGCCAAAAAATGGCGCTGAAACATGTGTTTCAGGCGTAGTTGTTGCACATTAAAGAGGTGTGACCTCGGAAAGTACAACCTCTGTGCGGTAGAATGCCCGCGTGATCATTCTTGCGCTAGATACCTGTGATTCCCGCGGAAGTGTGGCTGTTCTACGGGACGAAGAGGTCGTGAAAGCGATCGCACATGAGGGGACAACGGAGTACTCCATTTGGTTGCTGCCGAAGGTGGAAGAAGCCCTAAAGTTCAGCGGACTTGTAATGCGGGACGTGGAGTTGTTTGCGGTGGCATCGGGGCCCGGGTCGTTTACCGGGGTGCGGATGGGTTTAGCGACAGTGAAGGCTTGGAGCGAGGTGTACGGTAGGGGAATATCGGGTGTGTCGAGGTTAGAGGCGATGGCGGCTGAGGCGCTCGGCGGGAGCGACTACGTCGCGGCATTTTTTGATGCGCATCGGGAACAGCTGTACGGGGGACTGTTTCGCAGGCACGGAGCCGCACTCGAGCTTGCGGAAGGGGAGATGGCTGCTTCCCCGGCAGATTTCATTCGCTGGGTCGGGCAACGCACCCAGAAGGAACGTGTGAACTGGATTTCGACGGATCCGGAGAAGATGACGGCCCAAGACGCGTGGCAAGAGCGAGCCGGCGTTGGAGAAAGTGTTGTGACGTGTACCAACCTGCTTGCTCCGGCGATCGGGAGAATCGGGAAGGCCCGGGCGCTGGAAGGGCGGCTAACAGATGTGCTCAAGTTGGACGCGGAATATGTGCGGCGTCCGGATGCGGAAGTTTTCTGGAAAGGCGGAATCAAGAGTGGGAGTTGAAGGGATCGGGGGGCGCGGTGATGTAAGAGTCCGGAAGTCTCGCGCAGAGGATGTGGGGGCGGTGCTCGCAATTTCCGCGGAATCGAGAGAGGCAGCGAATTGGTCGAGAGAGAGCTATGAGAAGTTAATGATCGAAGAGGGCGCCTCGGTGTTTGTGGTTGAGACCGATGGGAAAATCAGCGGGTTCTTGGTGGGGAGGCGGGTTAAGGACCAGGCTGAGGTTCTGAACATGGCTGTGCTCGCGGATCACAGGCGCAAAGGGGAAGGATCCGCCCTGCTGTCCGCGGCGCTTGATGAGTTTGGGTTGCGAGGGGCAAAAAACGTGTATCTCGAGGTGCGAGAATCAAATACGCGCGCCATCTCGTTTTATGAGAGGCACGGGTTTTCGAGGAGCGGACGCCGGAAAGGGTATTACCGGGCGCCGGACGATGCGGCTGTGACCATGGAGAGAAAACTCACAGACCCGACAGGCTAGGACCAAATTCCTAAGAGTTCCCTCTTGACGCCGCCATTCCGAGTGTTATCTTTCGTTCATGTAGTATTCATAATCCAATTCGCGCAGTGTCAGGAGGACGCATGGCAACAGCACAGCGGACACCTCGGGACATACTCCTCGACACAGACGCCGAGTATCAGCGTCTGGCCGAGCAGCACTCGAAATACGAAGCAGAACTGCACCGAATCTCCACTTCTCTTTACCTCAGTTCGGAAGACCTCCTGGAAGAAATCAAGCTAAAAAAGATGAAGCTCCACTGCAAAGATGAGATGGAGCGAATTGTTCTCCGCATCCAACGTGCGCGGGCGCAGTACACGCAATAACGCCCGCCTATCCCGAAAATTCTGTCGTAGAATGGCCCTGCCGGTCGCGGCATTCACACTGCGGGCGACGCTGATGAGGTATATTCTCTGAGGTATGGTCAAAGAGGGCTATTACTTCGGGTTGCCGCTTCTCGCGCTGGGCGGCGCGTCGTATTTGGCGCAGTGGACGGTAGCCGCGATTGTGCTGGTGTGCCTGGCGATTTTTGTCTTTTCGTTTTTCCGTGATCCAGAGCGCGTGATTCCAGCCGAGCCCGGGGCCATAGTGTCGCCGGGAGACGGGCGGGTTGTGGTCGTAACGGATGAGGAAGACGCGGGGCGGCCCGGAAAACGTATCAGTATTTTTTTGGCAGTGTGGAACGTGCACGTGAACCGCGCGCCCGCGGCGGGGGTTATCACCAAGATGGATTACCGGCCGGGCAAGTTTCTGGCTGCGATGCGCGAGCGGGCTTCCTTGGAAAACGAGCAGAATGTTTTTACGCTTTCGACGGACGCCGGAGAGATGGTATTCAAGCAGATCGCGGGATTGATTGCGCGGCGGGTAGTGAGTTGGAAGAAAGAAGGGGAGCGAGTGGCGCGAGGCGAGAGAATCGGTCTGGTGAGATTTGGATCGCGAGTGGATGTCTGGCTGCCAAAGGATGCGGAGATAGTTGTTAGAGTGGGCGAGAATGTGAAAGGCGGGTCAAGCGTGCTCGCGCGATGGCCTGCCCAGATAACAAGCATGGATCTGAGCGATCGACAAACCTCGGATGCAGAAGCCAACGTAGCCACAGTGGGACGGCAAAACTAGCTCATGGGTCCAATCGAACAGCACGAAATGCCGTTTGCAGGCCGGCGCATTCGAAATCCGCGATTGAGGCGAGGGATTTTTCTGCTACCTAGCCTTTTTACGGGCGCAAACTTGCTCTGCGGTTATTACGCAGTGGTTGCGTCGATCGCGGGTGGCTGGGAAGATTTCGATCACGCGGCGAAGGCCATCGGCTTGGCGATTCTGTTTGATTCGCTGGATGGTCGTGTTGCCCGCATGACGGGAACGAACACGGAATTTGGCGTGCAGTTCGACTCGCTCGCGGATGTCGTCAGCTTCGGCATTGCGCCGGCTGTGATGGCTTATGCCTGGGGAGTGCGCAGCCTGCCCGACCAGGGTTCCCCACGGTTCGAGCTGATCAGCCAATTGGGATGGGTATTCTGCCTGGCGTTCCTGATCTGCTGCGCGTGGCGGTTGGCGCGATTCAACGTGCAGGGCATGGCACCCGGGGGTTCAAAGAATTTTGTGGGCATGCCAACGCCCGCGGCTGCGGGAGTCCTTGCCGCTCTCGTCCATGGGTTTAAGTTTCCTCTGCATGACTGGCGCTGGTCGGTGGCGTGGATTGCACTGGCCGGCATCCTGGGCGCACTGATGACCAGCACGATCCGCTACTACAGTTTTAAGGACATTCCGTGGACGCGTAAGCAGCCGTCGCTAACCATCGTCGCCGTCGGCCTCCTCGTTGCTGTCATCTGGAGGTTTTCGGAATATGCTTTGGTGATCTTCGCCTGCACCTATGCGGCTGCAGGTGTGGCCCTGCACATCGTGCGTTTTTTCCGTCATCGCCTGGTCTCCCGGACCGTGTGATGCCATCGCTTGAACGGGGATCCAACCGAATCGTGATTGCCGGTGCTTCGTCGCTTCTTGGGGCGGAATTACGTTCCTTGCTCGAAGAGGGCCGCTTCGCCGGTGCGGACTTTCGCCTGGTGGATGAAGAACTTGCTGAGGGCACGCTGACCCAGGCGGGCGGCGAGCCCGCGGTGATTCAACCGGTTGAAGAAGGAAGTTTTGACAAGGCCCGCCTCATTTTCTTTACTGGCTCGTCCGATTTTACGGTCGCCAACTTCGAGATGGCCAGCCGCAGCGGTGCCGTCATCATAGATCTGTCTGGCCATTCGGTATCCTTCGCAAACACTTTCCTGTGGTATCCGGGAGTCGAGAAACTTGGCGGTCAAGCTTTTCCTGAGAAGGCGCATCTTGCGGCAGTGCCGTCGGCCGCAGCAGAAGGAGTTGTTCGGCTTTCGCTTGCGTTGCGCGAGCTCGGTACCAAGCACATGGTCGTTACTGTATTTCAACCGGTGTCGGCCGCGGGCAAGGGCGGCATCGATGAACTTGAGACGCAGACCAAGCAGCTATTGTCGTTTCAAACTCCCGGCAAGGAACTCTTTGACGCGCAAGTGGCTTTCAACTCGCTTGATCGATATGGGCCTCAAAGCCGATTCGATTTGAAGCACGCGCGGTTAACTCTTCGAAATGAAATAAGGGCCTGTCTTCGGAATGAAGTCGTGCTTCCCGCGGTGCAATTGGTCCACGTGCCTGTTTTTTATGGCGTGACATTTGCGGCCTGCGCCAAACTTGAAGACGGCGCAAATAAAGAAGCAATCTCGGGCGCATGGGAGCGCGGCGGATTCGCGATCCTGGACGAATCGGGAATTGGGCCGAGCAATATCAGCGCGGCCGGCGAAACGCTGATTCAACTGTCGGAACCGAAAGCGGATCAACTGCAGCCCGGAAGTTGGTGGTTTTGGGCAGCTGCGGATAACATTCGATTGCCGGCGTGGAATGCCGTAAAGCTGGCAGAGAAGTTGGTGCCATGAGACGGCGGATTGTTTGTGAGCTAATTTTTGCAGCGTTGTGCATCGCCGGGTGCGGATATCACGTCGCGGGACACAACTCGGCGCTGCCAAAAACTATTCACGTGATTGCTGTTCCGGCTCTGGAGAACAAAACCACCAGTTACCGCCTAGAACAAAAGCTGACCGCGGCGACGGTGCACGAATTTTTGGCAAAGACGTCGTACCGGGTGGTATCGAATCCGGAAGACGGCGATGCGGTGTTGAGAGGCAAGATCATAAGTTTGGAGTCGGTGCCGCTGTTGTTCGATACCGCGACGGGCCGCGCGACGACCATGCTTTTGACGGTGAAGTGCGAAGTAACGCTCACAGAACGCGCGACGCAGAAGGTGCTCTATCACTCGGACAGCTTTGTGTTTCGCAACGAGTACGAAATTTCGGCCGACACAACCGATCCCGCCGCGCTGAAAAGTTTTTTCGAAGAGCGAGACCCAGCGCTGGACCGGCTGGCGCATGATTTTGCGGCGCGGCTGGTGGCGGCGGTCATAGAGAACTACTAGGAGAGCAGGGCGAATGGCGCAGGTTTCTCCTGAAGAACTGTTGGAGCGGTTGGAACGTGGGAAGGCGATTGCAGCTTTGCTGCTGCTTGGTGAAGAGCCGTATTTGCGGGATGAGTGCCGCAAGCAGTTGATCGAGAGGTTTGTGCCGGAAGCGGCGCGGACTTGGGCGGTTTCGCGGTACTCCGCAGGCCGTGGTGAGACGCAGGCAGCGTTGGATCAGGCGCAAACGATGGCGATGCTTTCGCCGCAGCAGGTGGTCTTCCTCGAAGACGCCGAAGCAATTGAAAAGCTTGGGGAGAAAAACAGGGACGAAATCGTGGCGCAACTTGGTGCCTATCTCGAAAACCCCGCGCCGTTTACCGTACTGGTGGTAGAAGCGACGGGGCTGGACCAGCGGATGAGGCTGGGGAAGTTGCTGGCGGAGAAGACGCTTGTTGTGGCTTGCGGGCTTGGAGATAACCCAGGAGAACGGCAAGCGTCGACGGTCGCGTTTGCCAGGGCGATTGCAAACGAGGAAAGCGTGGAGTTTGAAAAAGGCGCGGCGGAGGATTTGGCGGAGTTCGTGGCGGCGGATCTGATGCGCTTGAAGACGGAGATCGTTAAACTGGCAACGCACGCGGGCAAGAAAAAGTTCATCAGCAGAAATGACGTTAGCTCCCTGGTGATCTCTGAAAAGACGACGACCGTCTGGGAGTTGGCCGACCTTTTAGCGGCGCGAAAATCCGCGAAGGCGCTAGAGTTTCTGGATCGTCTGCTGCGCGATGGCGAGGAACCGCTGCCGATGGTCGGCGCGATGGCTTGGATGTACCGAAAGCTGATCGAAGCCAGTGAACTGAAAGGCATATCGAACGGCTACCATGCAGCGCGAGCGCTGGGAATGCGTCCCGAACAAGCGGACCTTGTCCTACAAGCATCGCGCAAGATTCCCAAGGCGCAGTTACTAGCGGGTCTGAGCGCGCTGCAAAAAGCGGATGACCGCCTCAAGGGCGGCAAGGACCCGCGAACGGTAATGGAATTTTTGGTTACCGAGCTATCGGCAACTGCCGCGGCCGCAAGATAATTAGCGGAACTGATTTCCTCGAGCTTGGCAAAGTATAGAAAAGTGGCGGCCCGAAGAAGGCCGCCCTTTTGCATTCTGCCGAAGTGGTTAATTTTTATCGCTAGATGTGGTCGCCCGTGCGGCCATCCGATTTCACCTAGCTGCCGATGGCTGGATCGGTCATGCTGTCTCTTCCGGTTTCTGCGTGTCCTGCAAGCCGGCGCAGGAAGCTCGCATCAGATTCCACCTGTAGGGTGAAGTCATACCAACCGAAAGACTTTCCCAATTGGCCAAAATACGTAAAGGCGCTGTCCGGCTGGAGATGGTGAGTTGTTGTTTTGCCGGTGTACGCGTCGACGATATTCACTTTCTCAGTGTTTAAGCCGTGGTTGTGAATCACGAGTACGATGCCTTCAGATTCTTTGTCGCAGACGGTTTTGACCAGGAGGTTAGCGCTTCCGGTTCCGGCGCTTCCGGCGAAGGTACGCAGAAAGCCATTGGGACCGAAGACCGCTAAATCGTAGGAAGTAGCATCACTGGCTCCCAAAGTGTCGGAGGTTTCGTCGCCGGCACCGACGGTGTACGTCCATGGCCCAGTCAGTCCATCACCGGAGCGCACATGAAAGACTGCGCCGGCTTGGCCTGAGTTGCGGAAGCGGAGCTGGATGGTTCCCAGCGATGTGTTTAATTCTCCATCAACATGCAGCTCATACGGCAACGCGCGGGCAGGGCGTGTGCCCGGTTCCTGTTGGGGTAGCGCCTGGTTGGCCGGTGGAGTGGGAACGTAATCGGGATGACGGTTGTTATCGGGCGGGAGGTAGGCGACGGTGCTGGGTAGCGGGACCGTAGCGTCGTTGGGCGAAGCGAAGTTGAAGGCCGAAGTGAGGTCGCCTACAACGGCGCGGCGCCAGGGCGTGATGTTGGATTCCTTGAGGCCCGAGTTATTATGGCCGAAGCGGCGCTCGATGAAGCGGATGAGCGAAGTGTGATCAAAGACCTCGGAGTTGACCCAGCCGCCCTTGCTCCAGGGCGAAACCACGATCATCGGCACGCGCACGCCGAGGCCGTAAGGTCCGGGGGTGTACTTAGAAGCGGGGTAACCAGAACTGCCGGTAAACAATTCATTGATGGTATCGACGGTCGAGATGCCTTCGGCCCGCGACTGTGGAGGCGTAGGCGGGACGATGTGGTCGAAGAAGCCGTCGTTCTCGTCGAACATGATGAAAAAGACGGTCTTGCTCCAGACTTCGGGGTTGGCCGTGAGGGCATCGAGCATCTGCGAGATGTACCACGCACCATAGTTCGCGGGCCAGTTGGGATGCTCAGTGTAGGCCTCGGGAGCGACAATCCACGAGACTTGCGGCAGCTGGTCGTTTAGAACATCCTGGCGGAAGATGTCGAACAGCGTTCCGCTTTCCGAGATGTTGGTTCCGGTCCTTGCCTTCTCAGCGAGGGGGCTACCGTCGGCCGCGTTCTGCTACTGGAAGAAGTAAAGCAGCGAATTGTCGCCGTAGTTGCCGATATAAGCGTCATCGCCCCAGCCCCAAAAATGAGCAGCGTCGAGGCCCGCGCCAGCGTCCTGATAAATCTTCCAGGAGATGCCTGCCCTCTGGAGCCGCTCGGGGTACGTCGACCATCCATAACCGAGTTCGGCGTTGTCGATGACGGGGCCGCCGCCGCTGCCATCGTTGCCCACCCAGCCGGTCCACATGTGATAGCGGTTCGGGTCGGTGGGCCCCAGCAAGGAGCAGTGGTAGGCGTCGCACACAGTGAAGGCATCGGCGAGTGCGTAGTGAAAAGGGATATCGCTGCGGGTCAGGTGCGCCATGGTTGTCGTGCCTTTGTTTGGCACCCACTGGTCGTACTTGCCGTTGTTCCATGCGGAGTGCGTGCTGTCCCAGTCGTGCGCCAAGTCCTCGAGGAACTGCAGGCCGAGGTTAGGCGCGCCGGGATGGAACGGCAGGACGTAACCATCCGCGTTGCCAGTGTCGGGCTGATGCCAGACATTTTTGCCCGAAGGAAGCTGGACCGTCCGCGGGTCGCCGAAGCCGCGCACACCGCGCAGCGTGCCGAAATAGTGATCGAAAGAACGGTTCTCCTGCATCATGAAGACGATGTGCTCGACGTCGTCGATGCTGCCGGAGCGGTGATTGGCTGGAACGGCCAACGCTCGAGCGATGCTTGCAGGGAATGCGGCGGAAGCCGCACCTGTAGTCAAAAGCTGTAAGAATCTGCGGCGGTCAGTGCTCATGTAGAGATATCACCTCTCTGGATTACCTCTGGCGGCAATCGCAGGAGCCAACTTAGTTCCCGGTTATTGCGTTTGTGTGATGGGCAGATTGAGATTGTGTGATTTGGATTGGAATGGAGTCGTTCGTTGCCAGCTC
>DATDHE010000385.1:0-2574 GCA_036521695.1 Candidatus Acidiferrum sp.
AGTTTCTGATTCACGGCTGCGCTACCCTCGGCTGACGCGAAGCCTCGAATCTCAATCATGTAACCTTGGATTTCTTTAGCCTTCTGCGCCAGTTGTAGCAGTTGCGGCTTGTATTGGGGCTCAACATTGACCTTGCCATTCTCGAAGTAAACTGTTACTTCGTCGAAGATATAGTAGTCGTCCAGTTGGCCGAAGCGCGCGATCGCGGCGTCTATGGCTGCCTTGTTTCCGGCGATCTTCTCCTGCTGCTGCTTCAGAGCTTCGGCTTGCGCCTTTAACTCCGCGTTCTGCTTCTCCAGTTCTTCCTGATGTTTCGCGATCGCCTCTTTGTGCGCTCGAACGTCCTCGCGGGTTTCATGCAGACCTGCCTCGACGGACTCCGCGCGTTTCAGATCGTCGCCGCTGAACTTGACCTCCTTTGCAACGATCTGATTGATCGCGTCGTAGGTTCCTTCGATCCGAACCGCCAGCCCAGGAATCAGCGCGGCCATGGACATCTCCTTCCGGCGGGCCTTGAGGACTCCCTGGGTTTGCCGGACTTGAGTATCGTCAGTCAGCAGTACGATAAGCCTCGGCGACTCCGAAGTTTTAACGATGACCGTGGGGCCGCTTCGTGCTGTAATCAAACCCTGTATCTTTACGGTCTGGGCTAGAGAAATTGAGGAGACGAGGATAACCAGAATAATTCCGCGCCAGCACAGTCGAACTGACCGATTTTGGATCATAACGTTTCAACAGCGTTCAGAGCAGAGATTATGCTAGTAAACTGAGGGATGTTATTTCTTATCAGGGCGATGTTCCTCAAGCGACGCCCTGCCGCCTCAGTCGGCGCCTTCCTGCGACTCACTGTGGGGGATTTTCGGTTGTCCTTACTTCTTTGCGGACGAAATGGCGGTATGCGACGACGCTTAGAAACTTAATCAATGCGGCGACCACATTCCAGGCGATCACGGGCCGGGAAGCAATCAGCAGGCCGTAATATATCCAGAGCACCTGAAAAGCGCCGGTGATGGACGCTATCCGCGGGTTCCATGCCAGTACTCGAGCGGCGCTTCAGGATCGCCACTAAATCGGGTACCGCAGCAAACGTCGTTCCAAAACCCGCTACGAATCCGAAAATCCCGGGGCGTTGGAGTCTGGGAATAAGCAGGCTGGACGTGTCGCGTGGTATTAGGTCTTTGCAGCCACAGAGACCTATTAGACTCACAAAGAAGACCGTGAGTAATATTTTGCCGAGTCGCTCCATGGCGCGAATCTAACCGTATTCGGCCTTCAGTATTTGTCCGGGATAAACCGTCTTCTTTCCAGCGTCTCCGCGTCATCGTAAGCATCCTTGGTAGAGCGTTTCGGCATCTTCACTTTTTCCCTCGGTGCTTGATCATGCGGAATCAGGCTCAAGAAATGCGAGATGCAGTTGAGACGTGCCCGTTTCTTGTCGTCTGATCGCACGATGTACCATGGCATCCCATCGGTGTCGGTCGCCTCTAACATCATGTCTCTAGCGCGGGAATAGTCGTACCAGCGGGTGCGGGAGGGCAGGTCCATAGCGCTTAGCTTCCACTGACGCAAGGGATCGTCGATACGCGCCTGGAAACGGCGTTCTTGCTCTTCGTTGGTCACCTCCAGCCAGTACTTGACCAGCGTGATCTCGGCCGATTGTATATATCCTTCCATGACCGGACACACCGCGAGAAATTGGCGATGCTGTTCCTTAGTGCAAAAGCCCATGACATACTCCACGCCGGCTCGGTTATACCAACTGCGATCGAAGATGACGATCTCGCCGGCCGCGGGGAAGTGCGCCATATAGCGCTGCATGTACATTTGGGTCTTTTCACGGTCCGATGGCGCGGGAAGAGCCACCGTGCGAAATACACGTGGGCTAACGCGCTCTGTGATGGCCTTGATGATTCCGCCCTTTCCAGCGCCGTCGCGGCCCTCCATCACAAGGATGATACGGAGGCCTTTGTATTTCACCCACTCCTGGAGTTGGCAAAGCCCGACTTGAAGCTTGCGCAGTTCCTTCAGGTATTGTTTGTTGCCCATCTTGGGCTTGACGCCATCGGCCGAAATCTTCAGAGTCTTCATCGAGCTTTATCCCGTCACTGTTTGCGGAAGCGCCATGCGCTGATTGAGAACAAATCACGGCGAAAACCGCCAGGACAACCAAATTCGGCCACAGTGCACTCCAGGGTGCATTCTTCAGAGTGACGCCACGGACGATCGTAACCATATACCGCAAGACTGAATGGTGAATAGCCGTAGTAAAAGACGACGGCTAAAGATGCGATGCCAACTGGATTGAGATTCAGGGCATGGGAGAGTCGTGGCATCATCACCGCCGGCGCAGCACGGAGCGCGTATTGGTAGAAATAATAGACCGATGTGAGTAGCCACGCGACCCAAACGGCATGGGTACTGGTTGTCATTGCCCACGCTCAAAAAACAGATGCGCGGTCTGAACCGGAGATCCTTTTTTAGCGACGGCAGCGCTGCGCCTTAATCCATGACTGTGAAACTCGTGGCCGGAAACGGCGTGCTCCTCGAGCAGGAGTATTACTCGGTGGGCGGCGG
>DATDHE010000386.1:0-6886 GCA_036521695.1 Candidatus Acidiferrum sp.
AACATGGCGTCGGCAGTAGCGTACCCTCCACCCGAGTGGCCGAAAATCCCAGCGCGCTCGATATCAATCCACGAATATTTCTTCGCCAGCTCTTTCATGCCGGCGATTTGATCGGGCAAAGTGTTGTCGCCCATGTTTCCATAATAGAAGTCGTGAAATTTCTTCGACCGCAGCGGATTGCCCATCCCTTCGATTTCCACGACGGCGAAGCCGAGTTCGGCGAGAGACTGCCCATCGCCGCGTCCTGGCGCGAAACCCCAATAGCCAACGCTGCCGCCCTGCGGTCCTGGATAAATCCGATTCACAATCGGATATTTTTTTGCAGGATCGACATTCTTTGGTTTGTACATCAATCCGTAGAGGTCGGTAACGCCGTCGCGCGCTTTCACGGTGATGGGAACCGGTGGCTCCCATCCCGTCGCGAGAAGCTTCGAGATGTCCGTCTTCGCAACGGTCGAGATCAATTTCCCCGTATCGTCGCGCACGACTGCAACGGCAGGCACATCAGGTTTGGAGTAGCTATCGAAGAAATAGCGGCCCGAAGTTGAGAAGCTGACTTCATGGTTTCCACTTTCGGGAGTCAGCAAAGCGAGGTTCTTGCCGTCGAATCCTATTCGATAAAGATGTGCGAAATAAGGGTTCTCGCCTTTCTCGCGACCGAGACCCAAGAAATAAAGCACGCGATTTTTTTCATCCACGCGCAGCAGCTGCGTGACAACCCAATCGCCGGAAGTGATTTGGTTTTTCAGCTTGCCCGTCGCGAGATCGTAAAGATACAAGTGGCCCCAATTCTCGCGCTCGGAAAACCAAATGACCTCGTTGGAATTGGGTAGGTAGCGCCAGTTCACGCGGCCCCATCCGGATTCATATTGCGTAACAGCAGTTTCTTCAAGAACGTCGCGCACCGTCCCGGTTGCGGCATCGGCCACGCGAAATTGCTCATGCTTATGGTCGCGCGAAGTAGAAACGAAGGCCAAACGCGTCGCGTCGGAACTCCACTCCACGTCGTCCCAGTCGCTGTCTCGGCACTCCACGTCGTCGCAGAGAGTCGTCCGATGCTGATCGGGAGGGAGCTGCAAGCGAATCACTTTGTGCACATCTAGATCAATCACCACACGCTGAATGGTAGTCACCACGTCATCGCCGGGGAGTGGATACTTCCACGCCTGAAGCACAGGATGGCCGACTTTCGTCTCGACAAGATACATCTCGCCGACGCCGCGCTGATCCTGCTGAAATGTCGCGATCTTCTTTGAGTCGGGCGACCACAGCAAAATCGGCCGGTCACTGTGAATCCACCCGGCGTTGTCGGTCGCGTAGCCGAAGTTCTTCACACCGTCCGTTGTGAGTTGCGTCTCTTTGTTGCTGGCCACATCGCGCAGCCAGAGGTTGTAATCGCGAATGAACGCCGCGCTCTTGCCGTCGGGCGAAATTTCTTCTTCAGGACGTTCGGCCGCGGCTTTGACGGGCTTAGGTTCCGCGGCGCATTTGCTCCCTTGCAAGTCACAGGTCCATTGCTGGCCCTTCAAATGAAAAGAAATGGATTTGCCGTCGGCAGAAAATTCGAACGTCATAAACGGCAGGTGCGCTGCGCTGTACGAAGCCCCGGCTGCCGCAGAAAGAGCAGCAGCAATTTTAGCGTGGTCAAATGCAGGCTGGTGTAATCCGCGCACAGCGTCGAAAACCACGAACTCGCTCCCATCCAGCCCCGTGTCGCGGAACAAATAGCGATCACCTGGCAACCACTTTCCTCGCACGTCATGGAACACGAGCGGCCGCACGTTGTACGCCATGAATTTTTCGGCCTGTTTGTAATCATCAGCGGTGAGAACCCGCCGCTCCACGGAATTGGTTTGTTGCGCCGTCGCCGGAAGCGCAGCGCAGCCGGCTAATCCTGCCAGCAAAGCAAATCTAAACACGCCAGAGGTCATAGTTGCTCGCAATCGCATTCGGTTCCTCGTTGATGTTGGCCAATCGCTAGGTTCGTATTCGACAGTTGGGACGCGGTAGCATCGCGCGTGCATGGCGCGTAAGTCAAGCCAAGCGCGCCGAAGTGCCCGCAAGGGTAAGCTAACGGAACGGATGCAAGATGAGCGAGTAGGAAGTTTTCAGAGATACGACGCTAGCGGTCGGTCCCGCCAAGATTGGTGCGAGGTTTGCTCCTGCTGTTTTTGGAAGCTTCGCTTTCCTGTTTTTCGTACTCCGCGATTTCCTCGTCACTGTAAGAATAGGAATCGCGCGATGCAAACATCGAGTTGGAACGCCCGGCCATTTTTTTCTTCTTGCGTATGGCGCCGAACTCGTGGCGTACCTGGCGAATAGGTCCTTCGATCGCTTTCACTTCCACAAGCAGGTCGCTGACTTTCTCGAGAAAATCGTGCAGATGGAAAGGCCTCAGCACATAGGGTGCTCTGGCCAGCTCCAGCGCCGCGACGTACTGGCTTCCGGTCATTTCCGGCACAAGATAGAGGGCACGTATGCGCCCCCCCTCTTCATGCGAAACGCCTGCCAGTTCGCGCAGAATGATGAAAATCGG
The DNA here is from genome assembly GCA_036521695.1 of Candidatus Acidiferrum sp. Taxonomy (GTDB): domain Bacteria; phylum Acidobacteriota; class Terriglobia; order Acidiferrales; family UBA7541; genus Acidiferrum. The sequence goes on from DATDHE010000386.1 coordinate 2,537, forward strand.
GGTGTCCGTGCCGGCCAACGCAATGTTGGCGATAACCAGAGACCATTCGCCGGACTTGAGCTCTGTCAGCAGCAGCTTGGGGTCTTGCACCAAGCGGACGCGCCACCCTTCCGAATCAAGGATTTGACGCAAGGCACCCTGGTTATTGTCGTCGTCATCCAGGATAAGAATGCCGACCTGCTGCGGTTGCGTAGGAGTAGGGGTCGCCATCAAATAAGTATAGCAACGGGCGGGAGACCCCCGGTCAGACAAGCAAGGGCCTGCCGCGTATCGGCCAATGCCGGACCAAATCAGTCCTACAGGTGCGGCGGGGCTTCGCGAACCGGAGAAGCTGGCGTTTGACCCTTCTTCGATGTTGCTCGCGATAGAGCGAGATGAACCGACGCGAAAAGGAGCTTTCCGCGCCCTGTGATGCTGGCAGAAACGGTAAAACGGGTCTTGGCTGTGGCTTTTGACGGGTCAAACTTCAATGCGAACGATATCGGAGCTTTGCGGCCGCCAATCGGGATTCTTTCCTCCGCCAGAACAGCAGCGGGATCGTCCGAGTCATGGCTGAGGTCCCTGAGCTGCACAATCAGACCGGCATCCGTGGGCAAGGCGGGAGCGCTCCCGAAGGTGCCGTGCTATTTATTGAGCCAGCGGCGGGAGCGGCGGGCGGGTACGAGCTTTGCATGTAGCACTCCTCAGCCAGCATCTTCGGATGCGAGGAGTCGGCGTTGTCTACGAGGAAGCCGTCTTCGCCGGTGCTCGACCAGACCACCGTGCCCTCGGCGTATTTTGTGCCGGATTCGGTTTTAACCTGCTTCATATTGTAGATGTGCCCATTCAAGGTCAGTCGCGCTTCCTTGGTTTCGACAAGAATCACGATTCTGGCGCCCTCAGCGCAGAGATATTCGCACCGTGGCAAAGCGGAGCGTATTGGCGAGATATCGCACGTGGCGGCGGATCCGGAGTTTGCTGCGCAGGCTGAGAGAAGGGGGTCGTGGGCGCCTGCTCGGAAGACGATTGTTTTGCGCTCAAAGATGGATATGGCAGCGTCAGCGACACTGAGGCGGCGGCAGCGATGGCCATGACCGACCAGCGGAACGCAGGCCTGAACATACAAATCATCCCAACGCAGAAACCTGATCGCGAGAGTCTTATTGGCCAATCACAAGGTCGTACCCGTCTTGCACTTTAAGTTGGCTGGTGCCGTCCCAGAAGATCTTGTAGATTGTCATCGTTTTGCCTGAAGGATCGCGGCCAGTGAAAAAGATCTGCAGGCCGTCACGAGACCACTCGGCGAAAGAAGACGTCAAGTTCGGCGGACTGAGAAGGACGCGGCGCTTGGATTTGATCTCATAGAGAAAAAAGGCTTGTCCCGGCGGAGTCCCGGCATTTTTCGCGGCGTCCTTATTCATAGCCTGGGCATTCTTCGAGTAGGCTGCTGCAGCTGCAGGCAGGAATTCGGCCGAAACGAGAAGCAAATCCGGGTTAAGCGGATGAACGCGCACGGTATTGGCGCTGGACAAATTGAACTGGTCCTTGCCGTACAAGTCCGCGCTGGAAAGTGTTTGCTTCAAGGTTCCGTCATCCCCAATCCAAGAGAGAGTTTGCAGGTCGCCGGCGACCAGCGTTTGCGCATCAGCCCAGCCCTGAAAGCTAATGGCTTCGCCCGGATAGACGAGAGTTGCTTTCTCTGGTGCATCCACGGGCATCGTCCAAACCTGCCATTCGGCGCCGTCAAATTTCAAGAAAGCAATGCGCGTGTCGTCAAGCGACCAGAAGGCCAACTGGACAGATCCCCTGAGCAACTCGGTGGACTTGCCCGTTCCCCAGTCATACAACGAAATCGTGTGTTCGCCGGCCTTTTCGGCGCTCTTCTCCTCGCCCTTTTCATCCGTCGTATACAGCAGTCGCTTCCCATCATGAGAGAGAGAGGGCTGGTAGCCGCTTTTCCCCGGAACGGCCCGGGCGGCGGTGCCGCGTTTGACGATCAGCTTGCCGGCGGCATTGATGTACGCCACCGCAACGGGCGGCTTGAAGTGCGTGATCGTCGGAGGGACAGGCTTGTCTTTGGTGTCGTCATCGTCATCCGTGGGCTGATTGTTGATTTTGGGGAAGAGTTCCGTGGCCACCCGCGCGCACCCTTGTGCCGATCCGATTTGGGCGTGTTCGTAAGAGGCGGTGAAGGCGAATTTGGCTGTTGAAACTGGGTCGGTGCAGGCTTCACGTGTTAGATGGACCGAAACCGCGGCGCCCGTCTGAGAATCCTTCGCATGGTAGGTCCAGGAATCAGTTGCGCCTTCGCGAGCTACGTCGGCCGGTTCCAGCGGGATCGGGGGATAACCGTTTCGGTCGAGCCGCTCCGGCCCCCTTTGGCCGATACGAAGGCTCCAGGATTGGTCGTTACCTTGAACCAGCAGCAGGATGGGGTAATGCGTGGATTGAGGAGCGGGCGGTCCGGTGGCAGGTTTTTTAGCTTGGGCTGACGGACCAGCCTGTTGGGGGGATGGCTGAGGGGACTGTGGTTTGGGTGGCGGTTGCTGTGGCGGTTGCTGTTGGGCAGTCGCTTGCGGCGTTTGAGCAGGCCGCAAATGCGCCGAGAAAACCACGGCGGACGCACCAAGAAGCAACCGTGCTAGTGGGGACTGTCGCACGTAGATCCTCCCGAACTAGCAGGATACCTTGAGGCGTAAAAGCGCACAATCTGGACAAAGGGACGATGTGAGTAGGGTGAACCAAGCGGATTTTGCAGGCCAACGTTAGCAAATAAAAAGCGAAAATGACTTGACATGGCGAACAAAAAGCGAAATACTTGGCCGTGCTTCGAGGTGGGCTATGTCCCCAGTTCTTTCCTCCACGGCTAGGACCTTTGGTATCCGACGCCGCCACGCAAGACAATCCACTGCAACTCTCTTTCCTTTTAGCCCCTATGCGACAAGCCCAACACCAAAGGCCAGTGATTCGCCAGGCGGAGTCCACCCTGTCCATGACAGTGTCAGCGACAAAGTGGAAGCCGCGGCGGGCGCCGGCTTAGGCGGCAGCACTTCGGGTTACACCACGGCGGATTGCCCCCCGCCGACCTCGCGAGAGGCGGTCCCGCGCAGCCTTGAAAGCCGCGCGGATCATCGGACCCAAGACGCAGCCGTACCGCTGGTGGGCATTGCCCGCCTCGCAGCATGCTCTCCGCCTGCGGAGAGCCACCGCAAGTCCGCCGAGCGCCCGGAGTATTTCCTGCTGCCGGTGAAGTCGATACTGAACCGCTGCGATTCGGCGCGCGTACCGTTCGATTGGACGATCAATCCCTACCGCGGATGCGAGTTCGGCTGCCTTTACTGCTACGCCCGCTACACCCACGAATACATGGAACTGGACGGCGGCGAATTCGAGCGCAAAATCTTTGTGAAAAAGGATGCAGCGCCGCTTCTGGCGTATGACGTGGCGCACAAATATTCCTACGCGTCAGAGAGTTCGGGCGGCGAAAAGCCCGAACACATTGCTATCGGGACGGCAACAGACCCCTATCAACCTGCGGAGCGCGAATATGGAGTGACCCGTGCGTGTCTCGAAGAATTGGCGAAGCGAGAGGGCTTGAGTATTTCAGTGATTACTAAATCGAACCAGATCGCGCGCGACATCGACCTATTCAAGAAAATTGCTGAACGATCGGAACTCTCTCTGAACATCACCATTACAACGCTTCGCGCGAGGCTTGCGCGATTGCTGGAGCCGCGTGCCCCGAGGCCAGACCTGCGAATCGCAGCAGTGCGCCAGTTGCGCGAAGCTGGCCTTCGCGTGGGTGTATCGGCCTCACCACTGATCCCCGGCATCACCGACCGCGAAGGCGAGCTCGAAGCAGTTGCTGAAGCAGCTCACAAAGCAGGCGCTCAGTGGTTTTTTTCCGGCGTCCTTTTTCTAATGCCGTCTTCCGCCAAACAGTTCTTGCCGTTCATTCGCGAAAAATTTCCCCGTCTCACGAAACAATACGAAGAGTGGTACACAAAAGAGGCCTACGCCCCCGAAAAGTACCGAAAAATGATCGCCGAACGCGTAGCGCGGCTAAAGCAAAAGTACGGCTTCGATTCCCGTCCCCAACGCCACACGCAGCGCACAACGCCGTGCGCCCAAATGAAGCTCGGCTGGGGCGCCGCCGCACCGGACCTATAAGGTATGCGCTCCTGCGCAGCAGGGTAGAGAATCGGAAGCCAGAATGGGTCCGATATTTGGACAAGAGCCGCTAGTTGGCACCTCAGTGCGACGTGGTTAGCTGCGGGCTGGACGCCAGGTGCTCTTCAAAGTAGCCGAGAATATTTGTGTAAACATCGAGATTGGTGCCTTTGCCTTCGGAGATGCTATGGGTGCGGCCGG
>DATDHE010000387.1:0-38008 GCA_036521695.1 Candidatus Acidiferrum sp.
CACCCAAATCCGCGAGGTCGCCGGTTTCCCCAAATGCATCGTGTGCCCGTCCGACCGCAAAGTCATCGTCTCGTCGTATTCGCGCTTCAGCACTTCGACTTTTGTCGAAGGACGCAATCGCAACCCTTCCAGAAACTCCAGAAACTGTCCGTCCTTTTCGTAAACGCAAAGAATTTCGGCATGTTCGTTCGGACGCAAATCCGCTAAGAGCACCGCGCCCTGACTTCGCAATTTCGCGACGCCGCCCCGCATCGGAACGCCGTGGGGGCACGACTTCTTGTTGCCGAAACGCTTGAGCAAAAGCGCCTCCACTTCCGGCGAGATTCCATGCTCCAGCCGCTCAGCCTCATCGTGCGCCTTCGCCCAGGAAAGTCCGATCACTTCCGTCAGTAGCATTTCCGCAAGCTGATGACGCAAAGCCAGCCGTTCCGCCACCAAGCGCCCTTTGTGCGTAAGATCGATTCGACCAGTACGCTCCACGCGAACGTGGCCATCGCGCGTCATGCGCTTCAATGCCGCCGTCACCGCCGGGGGTGTCACTTTTAGCTCTTCCGCCAGCCGCGCGCTAATCGGGGTCTGATCCTCCTCAAGCATCTCCCAAATTGCCTTGAGGTAGTCTTCCTGCGAAACGCTGGTCTTTTCTCGCCGCAATCTCGCTTCTCCTTGCCGCCATCTACCGCTGTCGTTCTCCGCTACTGCTCCTCGGTTTGATGTATCGAGGCTTTACCCCGCTACCATCGCCATTCCTCAACCGCCCGGCAAGCTCAGAGACACGCCTCTTGATATCCTCGAAGATTCTCTGATAAAGCTCCGCATCCGCGCCATAAGGATCTTCCACGTACCAGTCCTCCACGATGGAGGGGTCATCGAAAGCGACTTCTCTGGGGTGGCCGCTCATATTGATCACGATGTCCACCGCCTCCAACGCGAAGGACTCAACCGCCTTCGAATCAAGCCCTTCCGAGCGATAAGCATTATTTTCGAGCGTCCGCTTGGTCATGGGCGCAACGTGGCCGAGCGGAGTCAGCCCCGCGCTCGAAGCCTCGATCACGTCGGCGGCATCGCGCAATGCAATCGCCTCCGCCATCGGGCTACGGCATGCATTCCCAAGGCAGACAAACAGCACTTTTTTTCGAGCAATCTTCTTCATGGCGCCAGATCCAACTCCGGGCCGATCTCGACACCCAGTTTCACCACCGGAGTGCGCGTCCCGGGCTGCAAATGACCTCTTAACAAGGATTCGTGCCCTGATTTCCCTTTTCGTTTCAGCGACTTGCGATCTTCCTGTTTTTACCTTGACAAAAAATGTGCTATTGCTCAACTAATGAAACGCCTTTTACGAGCGTGGCATCTACGAGGCTTGGGCCGATTGCATAGTCCAGAAAATAAAAATGCTAGCAAGGATGCTGGCTTTGCAGGAGACGAAACCACCTCCGCTTTGCACCATTCTAGTGCAGACAAGCTCTTTAGAATCAACACTTCCAAAAGTGGGTCAAAACAAATGACTTATCTGTCTTTGGAATGAGCGTTTGTGAGAAACCCGGGGCATTATTGTTTAACTAGAGCAGTGGAGCAACCTCCGCTCATCGCATGCGGATTCTGCATGCGATGAATCCTGCTGTCTCCTGCCCTCCCCACTGTCGCCGGCCACGAATCAGAGATAACACGGTCCAGCAATCACATATCAAAAGGCGCTATCGAGCAACCGAAGCCGACGCCCTCCGCCCGGCCTCGATCAGCTCCAGGAAATGGCGATGCACGCTGCTATCCTGGGTTAGTTCGGGATGAAACGTTGCAGCCATCACGTTGGCGCATCGCACCAACACCGGTTTGCCTTCATATTCAGCCAGGACTTCCACGCCGGCGCCGACTCTATCAATGACCGGAGCGCGAATGAAGACCATCTCCATGGGTGCGTCCGCCAACTTGCTCGAACCAAAGAAAACGTCGCTGGCTAGCTGACGGCCGTAAGCATTACGCAAAACGGTCATGTCCAGTAAACCTAAAGAAGCTTGCGCAGGGTTTTTCACTTCTGTCGCCAACAAGATCGCGCCGGCACATGTTCCAAAGATGGCCCCGCCATCCGCCGCAAATTTCTTGACCGCGTCAAACAAGCCTTCTTCCTGAAAAAACTGCAGCTGGGTCGTGCTCTCCCCGCCAGGAAGAATTAGGCCATCGCAGCCATCGAGATCCGCGACGGTACGCACTTCAACGGTGTCCGCGCCCAGCCCGGCAAGCATCGCCGCGTGCGCGGCAAAATCCCCTTGCACCGCCATAATCCCGATCTTCAATTCAAGCACTCCATCGCTTCGTAGGCGCACGGCATCGCCGTGCCCGTCTTTGCAGTGGCGCAGCGAGCTACGCGCTACATAGGAAACTGAAAAATGACGGCGCGGCTTTTACCACCCGCGCGTTGAGAGCATGTCCTTTTCTTCGAGCTGGCGCACGTCGATGCCGCGCATCGCTTCGCCAAGTTCCTCGCATGCCTCCAGCACCGCTTTCGGATCATCGAAGTGCGTTGTCGCCTTGACAACGGCTTTGGCACGCGCTTCCGGATCGCTGGATTTGAAGATGCCCGAGCCAACGAAGACAGCTTCTGCGCCGAGACGACGGACGAGCGCCGCATCCGCCGGAGTGGCAATGCCTCCCGCGGAAAAATTCGGCACGGGAAGTTTGCCTGTCTTGGCAATCTGGCGAATCAAATCGAGCGGCGCGCCGAGTTCTTTTGCTTCGCGCATCAATTCATCGTCGCGCAGCGTCGTCAGCTTTTTCATCTGGCTCACGATCGTGCGCATGTGGCGGACAGCCTCGACAACGTTGCCGGAACCGGCTTCGCCCTTGGTGCGAATCATCGCCGCGCCCTCGGCAATGCGGCGCAGTGCTTCGCCAAGATTGCGGGCGCCGCAGACGAACGGCACGCGGTAATCATGCTTCCAAACGTGGTTCTCTTCGTCGGCCGGAGTAAGCACTTCGCTCTCGTCGATGAAATCCACTTCGAGCGCCTGTAGCACTTCCGCTTCGGCAAAATGTCCGATGCGCACTTTGGCCATCACGGGAACCGTGACCGTCTGCATGATGTCGCGGATGATTTTGATCGAGGCCATGCGCGCCACGCCGCCTTCCTTGCGAATGTCAGATGGCACGCGCTCCAGCGCCATGACGGCACAGGCGCCGGCAGTCTCGGCAATTTTGGCTTGCTCAGCGTTGGTGACGTCCATAATGACGCCGCCCTTAAGCATCTCCGCCAAGCCAACTTTCACCCGCCATTCATTCTTATTGCCATGTGCACCGCCGCTGCCGTTCACTTTCTTCGCATCCATATCAGTTCTCCTCTTTGCCAAATTTCTCGGCGTATTTTTCACCGCCAAAATTCTCTATGCAGCGTAATTCCATGTTCTGCTACGTACTGCGCACTTCGGTCGTGGCCTTTCCTTTCTGTCCGATCACCACAAACCTTCCGGTGCCACGCGCCAGCACTTCGCCCGCGCCGTTCCGAATTTCTCCGACGAGAAACAGATTGCGTCCCTTTACATCCGTCTCGTAACCCTCGACGACGATCTCTTCATCCACTTTAACGGGCTTAAGATATTGCACCGTTAGTTCCGCAGTCACGGCGCGAACTTCGCGAAAGCGGCAGACTTTCCCCATCACTTCATCCAGGAGCACCGCAATAATTCCGCCATGTCCCATCCCTCCGCCGCCCTGATACGCCCCGCCCAAAATAAATTTTCCAACAATGCGGCGATTGACGTTGTCCTGAACAAACGTCAGCTTCATGCCGCGATCGTTCGCACCGCCGCAACCAAAGCATTGGTTCGTCGGGTTCGGCGCTAATGTAATTGTGTCCGTCAAATTCAGCCAGCCTCTCCGCTTTTTCTTTCTTTACCCCATTACTTTCTTACTTCATCTCTTCAAACCAGCGCAACGCGGCTCCGCTCGGCACGCCGCACGCCGCGCTGCCGCTTGCGCATCTCCACGCGCAGTAGGTCGGCCAGAGTCGCCACGCCGCGAGCGATTTGCTTTTCATCCAAACCGGCGTAACCGAGGCGCAGAGTGTTGGGCAGCGGATTCTGCACATAGAAATACCGGCCGGGCGCGAAGAGGACTCCGCGCTCTTTCGCGTGAATCAGAAGTTCGCTGGCGTCAAAACCTAGCGGCAGTTCCAGCCATAAGCACATTCCCCCGTCAGGGCGCGTCCAACGCGTCTCTTCGGGCATGTACTTGCGAAGAGCCTCGTCCAAAGCCACCAAGCGCGAGGCATAGACTTTGCGCATTTTGGCGAGATGCTTAGTAAACAACCCGCGCCGCAGAAATTCCGCAAGCGTTGCTTGCGCTAGTTGGTCCGTGTGCAGATCAGTCGTCTGCTTCACGATGCGCAGGCGCTCGATAGCCGTCGCGGGAGCAACGATCCAGCCTACGCGCAGCCCCGGAAATGCGACCTTCGCAAAACTGTCAATATGAATGACGATGTTCGTGCGGTCGAGCTGCTTCAAAGAAGGTACACGCTCGTCGCGGGCGTGGAGACGCGCGTAAATGTGATCCTCGACGACAGGCACTTGGTGGCGTCCGGCAAGTTCCAAGACCTTGCGCCTGGAAGCTAGCGGCATCGATGTACCCGTAGGGTTCTGAAAATCAGGCGTGAGCACAATTAGCTTCACGCGATTTGCGGCGAGCGTCGCTTCCAGTGCCTCCAAATCGAGACCAAGAGCACCCCCCGGCTCTGGGCGGGTCTGGACAGGTACACCGAGGCAGCGCGCCCGAGCTCCATGGAAAATTGCCATCGCCCCAGGATAGGTAGGATTCTCGAGAATCACGGAATCGCCCGGCCGCACGAAGGCTTTGCTGATGATGTCGAGCGACTGCTGGCAGCCGTCGGTGATGAGAAGATTTTCGTCTTTTGCAGGAATGCCATCGGCGCGGAGATGATCGAGCAGAGCTTCCTTCAAAGGTCCATAGCCATCCGAGGGACCGAGCTTCAGAACATCAGTGGCTTCGCGGCGGAGCACGGCGTTTACGCAGATTTGCAATTCGTCGACAGGGAAAAACTCCTCAGCGGGACGCGCCATCACAAAAGAGAGGGCATTTTCGGGTGCAGCGGCCGTCAAACGGCTGAGAGCCTCTTCGCCGCGTTCATCGGCAAAAAGCAATTCCCACCGAATACCAGCGCCTCCATTTCCATTAAGGACGGGTGGAGGCGGGGGAGTAAGTTTCAGGCCATTTCCATTGCCTTTGATGTACGTGCCGCGGCCGACGTGCCCCTGAATGAGACCTTCGGATTCAAGCTCGGCATAGGCGTTCGCGACCGTGGTGCGATGCACTCCCAGCATGGTGGCGAGCTCGCGGCTGGCGGGAATGCGGTCGCCGGGGCGCAAATCGCCCGCATGCACGAGCGAACGCAATTGGTCGCGAAGCTGGATGTACAGCGGGACGTGACTCTCAGGTTGGAGATGCAGTGGCAACATTGTCTCTCACCCTGAGCCAATTCTACACGATATTGGACTGCTGCAAGAGCCAATTTGTCTACCGCCATTTTGGCGGGGTTTTGGCGGTTTCGGAGCGGGGGAAGGACAAGGATTCAGCTCAATTGGAGGGTGGCTTATAGCCGAGGCGGCCATTTTTTTCGCCGGAAGCCAGGTCGCGGATGCAGAGCCTCGTCAGGTCTTTTTCGTCGCACTGAAAAACTTCCATCACCGGCAGGTCCTCGTCCTTGACCTCATACTCCCCTGCTTGCATGTCTTCGGTGTCGTCATCGGAGGCACTTACGATGGGGCTGCCGGGATGCGCTCGAACGCGAAATTGTCCGGAGGAGGGCTCGTAGTTCGCATAACTGAAGCAGTGTCCGATGCAGGCGCGGTCCACAATGTGTCCGATGAAGGAAACGCGTGAGTCCGGAGGAGCCCAAACCGTTGCGATGACGCGAGTGCCGAACGGCAGCCGACTTACCAAGTCTTCCGCGTTGGATTCCATGCGATTCAGAACGAGTGTGTCTTGGTAGTAGAAAGCGAAAAATACGATCGCGCATGCCCCGAAACCTGCAAGATGCCACTTCCTCGGTGTCAGACTGCCCATTAGGCACAGTCCAAAAATAGCGGCAAACACGGTCAGCCGCGAGGCAAGCAGACCAATCCAGCCGCCGGATATGGAAGGGCGCAGGTTTTCAGGCAGGAGTGCGACCGCAATAACGGCAACAACATACAACTCGGCGGGAGGCCGCACGGACAGCCAAAAGGAACTGTTGCGCCAACGGGAAATTAAATCGACCACGAGGCAAAGCACTCCGAAACCAAACGCGGCCCATCCGAGCACGGCGTAGCAGTGACCGTAAAGCGTCAGCTGATCGGCTCCGTTCATCAAGTAAAAAGGGTCGTGGACCCAATCGACGGGAAACCGAGTCTGATGCTCCAGATATCCATGAATTCCGAGTAATAACGCCACAGCGGCGGCTGGCGCAGCTAGCTTCCACCAATTCGGAAGCTTCGTCGAAAGAAAAAGGTACAGCGCCGTCCCCGTAAGCCAGAGGAATCCGACCGGATGCGCAAGCAGAACGAGTGGCAGGAGGATGAGAGCGAGGAGGCGCTCCAATCCCCTTCCCCGCCACAAAAGAGCCAGGCTGAGGGACGCCAGCCCGATCGACAAATAGTAGTTGAGGAACCCCATGTTGAAGGAATAGCCGTAAGCGAGCATCGCGATACACGGAGTGAGAAACCAGGGCGGCCGGCCGCTGACAGCGGCAGTGAAAGCAAAAACTCCCCAAAAGAAGATCAGCACGCAGAGCGAGACGATAGTTTTTTCCGCAGCCGCAAAACCCACGACATTTGCAGCGTGCAGCAACGTCCAGTCAAACAGCACATTGTTCCACTGCCGGACGAGGTAAAGGCCGGGCGCTTGGCCCTTCTCTATCAATTGGGACAGCCACGCGTTGTAAACATGGCTCGCGAGATCGCCGGCTTCGATCCGCCGGTGCCACAGGCACGGCACGATTATCGCGATCGATATCGCAAGAATGTTCCATTTTTTTTGGCGAACGAATTGCCATCCTGGAGCACCTTGCATCGTCTCGCTGGTCATCTCCTGTCTCGCCTGCGGTCTCGCAATGCAGACACCTCCTCGAGGAAATAGAGTCGCGCCATTCTACTATTTCTAGCATAGGCACTCGAAGCGGATCGGGTCCTGTGTTGTTGCCGGGAAATGGCTGAGTTTTCCGTAAGTCAAACGGACGGGTCCCGTACAGGTGAACTTCGCACAGGACAAATTCAGAATTGTTCTACGAGAGGCTACCCGGGGAGCGGTCGGGCTCCGGCCGGAGACGAAGAGCCAGGCGAGCGCGCCAACACAGTGCTCGCCCGGAGATCCGCCGCCGATGAGGATGACGTCGTAGTCGCTCACGTCGGCAGCTCCGCCCCAGCCTGCTCCGGGACCATGTACTCGACGTACCAGTCGGGCCAGTTCGGATCTGCACCACCGATGCGCTTCTCGTGCTCCCCGTGGGCGGCCGCGGCACGCCGAAGCGCGCTCGCCAGCGCGTTCGCCGACGCGAAGGCCATCGCCGCGGGGTCGATGCGACCGGGCAGCCGCGTCGTGATTTCCTGGAACAGCCAACCGTTGCCGTCCGGATCTCGGAACGAAGCGAACGGCCGGTAGCTGCGATGCTCACGCACGAGTTTTGCAAACAATCATAGAAACCCTCGGTGGTTGAGGAGACTTTGCACGATTTGCGTTGTACAATCCCGCTGCAATGCGCGGGGGTGGCAGATAGATGACGAATCCTGGGCGCCATTTCGTGGCGGTAATTGGCGGTGCGATTTCAGGCTCGGTGGCAGCGGAGATTCTGGCGGATCATGGAATTCGAGTTGCTGTGTTTGAGCAGAACACGCGCCCTTACGGCAAGATCGAAGACGGTCTGCCGCGTTGGCACGTCGAGCAGCGCAAACAGGAATACGCACGAATCGACGCGCGGATGAAGAAGCCGAATGTGTATTTCATCCCCTCTACCAAGCTAGGCCGGGACTTTAGTCTCCCCCAGCTTTTCGAGTGGGGCTTTTCGGCGGTGATTCTCGCCAACGGCGCCTGGCGCGACCGGGAATTGGGCGTCCCGGAAGCAGAGCAGTACGTCGGCAAAGGCCTCGTTTACCAAAACCCCTTTATCTACTGGTACAACCACAAGAACGAAAAAGACTATCTCGGACAGCGCTATGAAACGCCCGACGAAGCTGTGGTCGTGGGCGGCGGGCTGGCGTCGCTTGACGTGGTCAAGGTGCTACAGATCGAAAACTATGAACGTGCTTTAAGGGCTCGCGGCATTCAGACCAGCATGCATGAGTTGGAAAAAAGTATTCCGGAGGTATGCAAAGCGCACGGCATCAAGCCCGAAGAGTTAGGCGTAAAGGGCTGCCTCTTAATTTATCGCCGCCGCGAACAGGACATGCCGCTCGCGCAACCACCCGACAATGCGACGCCCGAGCAGATCGCCAAAACGGAACAGGTTCGGCAGAAAATGCTGCGCCTCGCGCGCGACAAATAACTGTTTCGCTTCCAGGATCGCAGGCTAACGACCGGGATCATCGTGCAAAATGAACGGCTCGCTGGGCTGAAGGTCGTTGAAACGAAAATCGAGGGCCGCAAGGCTGACCCGATCCCCGGCTCGGAACACGAACTGCGCGCCCTGCTGGTCGTTTCTTCGATCGGCTCGGTGCCGGAGAAACTTTCCGGGATCAACATGAACGGCGAATACTACACATTCTCTGGCAAGGATTTGCCGCGGTACACCGCCATGGACCGCATATTCGGGGTCGGAAACGTCGTCACCGGTCAGGGGAACATCCGTGTGTCGCTGGTGCACAGCCAGAAAGTGACCAAGCGCGTGGTGGATTGCATGAAGGGCGACGATGGAAACGCCGGCGTTGGAGCCGGCAGTGCTGAACAGCAAGTCGCGAATGCCATGGATGCGATTGGGAAGCAAATTGAAGTGATCCCACAGCTTTCAGACGACCAGCTGGCGGAGGTGGAGCGCCAAGTTCATGCCCTGCAGCAAAAAGCAGGCTTCACTTCCGACTACGACTCCTGGATTGCCAAGGTGACTCCGCCCGATCTCGAATAGACCACATTCCCACTGCGCGGGATGGATGATCCATTCCGTAATGTATTGGTGGATTTTCTCCCGGTGAGCATCCCGGTAGGTTGGATAATCCAGAGAGATGTCCTTATCGGCGCGGCTGATCAGGATGTAAGACTCGAGAAGTCCTTCGTCGGAAATCTTGACGAGAGCGGCTAGAGCCGGATCAAGCTGCTGGATTTCTTTCTTTTTCATCTCTTCCTTCACGCGGTCCACGACTCCCTGAAAACCATCCACTTCTTCAGGCAGGCTGTGACGATATTCCTTTTCCGCCGGAAACACTTTCTGGAATTTTTCACCGTGCCACACGGCTCTGAAAAGCGTGTACGAGAACCATGCGTCGGTGCCGTTTTTTTTGGCGCTGGCCTTCATCGTGGAGGGATCGATAGTGATAGTGGTCTGATTTTTGCCTTTCTCTTCGATCTTGTTTGCCGGGACGATGCGTGGATTAGCGGGCAGCATCTTTTGTGCTTTTGCCCACTGGCTCAACCCCATCCAGGACCGCTGGTCGTAGGGATTCGCAACAATAGCGCCGATGAACTGTTCCTTCGCCTCGCTGGAGCGGCCCTGGGCGACCAAGTCATCGCCCCAATAACGATGGGCGGTCTCCCAATTGGGATCTATCTCGACGGCGCGCGAGAACCACTTGTCCGCTTGCTCGTGATCCTTTTTCTTGAAATAAACGTCGCCTGTAAACAGTGCCGCATCGTATTGATGGGGATCGAGGGCGAGCGCCAGCGCATAGGCTGCGATGGCAGCATCCAGATCTCCTTTTACAAACGCGGCTTCGCCTTCCTGCATCCCTGCCTGGACTTCAGCAGTTCCGGCGAAGACCATTTCGCCGCCATCTTCGGGAACCGACAACACTATCTTGAGTAGATTGCTATCGTTACCTGCCGCCTTTGCTTCGTCGGCAAGTTTTCTCGCCCGCGCGCGCTCTTGCTTACGCTCAGATACGTTTGCGAGCGTGGCGGAGTGGGCGAGCGTCGCAAAGCTGAGACGTTCCAAGACTGCCACATCGCTGGGTTCTCTGCGTGTAGCTTTTCGAGAAGAGGCAGGGCATCTACAAAATTATTGCCCTCATAGAGAACGAACGCCTGCGTTCGGCGCGATTGATAACTGTCATCGGTCTGGGCCGACGACGATTGCGTCAGAGCCAATGCAAGCGCCAAACACAGCACGCAAAGGCTCGCAGTCCATTCCAGGCGGAAAGGACTTACGAAACGCGAGAGCCTTTGCGCCATGATCACTTCGCGAGGACTGACCACGTATTCCCTCCACTGGACACCGTTTGATTGGGAAGATTTGCCGAGACTATAGGTCAGGCAGAGTCGGAAAAACAAGCAATCCGATGGGCTGGCTTATCTGGACAACTGGTTTTCGCCCAGTTTTTTCAGGCGGTCGCGGAGGCGACGCTGCAGCGGCGTCGGAGTGTTGGGATTGAACGCGACGAGATACCAGAGCGGCTGGCTGCGATCCTTGCTGAGCCATGTGAGGGTGCCTGCATCGGCGTTCGGATGACGGGCGACATTTTCGCGAATCGCGCCATAAGGATGTTTGGCAAGCTTATTCAAGGTCTTTGCGTTGGCACGCGGATGCTCGCTGATCAGCCGCAGCAAATAGTAATCTTCCTCGGGGGCTTGCTTGACAAGTTTTTCAAGCATTTCCGGTTTGGCATCGGCGCTCAACACGAGGCCGATCTTTTCGTCCCACGCGGTGTTGATTTGATTGAGCTCGCGGGTGCGCGCGTGAATAAGGTCTTCAAGGATGCGGCGCTCCTGCTGCAGCCGGGCGATCGGCAAATCCGTGCCTTCGAGCGAATCGAGGACGCGCAGCAGATGCTGGCGCTCACCGAAGACGATTTGCGAGGTACGTGTCACCGCGCCCTTCTCTTTTTCCTTGTGCTGCACCAGGTCGGATCGTCGCATTGTCAGATTGCTCCAGCCGAATCGTTTCCCAAGCTCGTACGCCGGGACCGCACTAGCCGCCGCCAAACCCATGGATTGCACTACGGGGAGTGGGTAAATTGTTTCTTGGTGGCTCAAGCGAATTATGTTCCGCGCACTGCATGGGGTAAAGTTTGGTGCGTGTTGTATGTGCCCGATGTGCAACCGTCTGCCGCGCCGGCGAAAGCATGCGAACTAACAAGGACTGCAAAACCTATGAATGCGTTTGAAGAGCATAAGGAAGAGCTGGAGCATTTTGAACAGATGTACGGACGGGAGCGCGGCCGGCTCGCTGTGTCGCTGGACCGGATGACGAATGCGTTAGTGCTGGTCGGACAACATGGTGTTTACTGTACGAGCCAGCGAAACCCTGCTGTTCCGGCGATGGATTTGCGCATCATCACTCAGGAACTGGAGCACGCCAAGCAGATCGTGCAGTCCGTCATGGAAGAATTGAAACGTGCCCGGCAGCAGGGCGACGGACCGGCGCGTAGCCGAGAGAAGAAGGACTAGGCCAAAATCTTGTCGCGTAAACCGCCGTAGGCAATGGCGCGAACCATCCCTTTTGTGTACATAGCGTATGGGAAGCCGAATTCAATGTGGCTTGCCTCGTCAAGCGTCTTGATTTGGTCGGCTGAGAGGTCCACGTCGAAGCTTGCAAGATTGTCGTGCAACTGTGAAAGCTTTCGCGCGCCGAGAATGGGGATGACTGGAACTGCACGGTAGCGAAGCCAAGCGAGTGCGACTTGCGCCATGGTTGCGCCCGTCTCCGCCGACACCGATTTTACAGCAGCAACGACGCGATCTGCGCGCTGAGGCTCCGGCAGAAAATCTTTCGCCATGTCACTGCTCATGCGACCCTGCTCGGACGAGCCGTGCCCATGATATTTGCCGGTCAGAATGCCGCCGGCTAATGGCGACCACGCGGTTAAGCCGAGATTCAGCGCGTTCGCCATGGGAAGCAGCTCGCGCTCGACGGTTCGCTCGATCAGACTGTATTCGACCTGCAACCCGACGAAAGGCGACCAGCCTCGCAGTTGGGCAAGGGTATTCGCTTGGGCGATCCACCAAGCCGGAGCGTCCGAGATGCCGACGTAGAGCACCTTTCCTTGACGAACCAAATCATCCAGGCCTCGCATGACCTCTTCGACGGGCGTGATCTGGTCCCAGATGTGGACCCAGTAGAGATCGATGTAATCGGTCTTTAGTCGCTTGAGGCTGGCTTCAATTGCCTGCGCCATGTTTTTGCGATGGTTGCCGGCCGCGTTCGGGTCTGTGCCTGGCATGGCATTGCTGTATTTCGTGGCCAACACAACGCTCTGACGGTGGTCCTTCATAAACTCACCGATGAACAATTCGCTCGTCCCGTTCGTGTAAATGTTCGCGGTGTCGATGAAGTTGCCGCCGGCTTCGCGGAAAGCGTCATACACCTTGCGGGCTTCGTCCTTGGCCGCGCCCCAACCCCAGTCTTCGCCGAAGGTCATGGCGCCAAGCGCAGCTTCCGAAACTCGAAGGCCGCTGTTGCCCAAAAGCCGGTATCGCATAGGAATCTCCTTTTTTCGCCTTGCGTAGAGGTTTTGTTTTGGATGCGGCGCTCGCCTCGCGGGCTACAACATTGAGAACCAGGCGACGGGGTAAGAACTTAGGAGGTGATCAAAAAAGGATTCGTGTCGCGTTCCTGGCCGATGCTGGTCAAACGACCGTGCCCGGGATAGACCATCGTTTCGTCAGGCAACAGCATCAGCTTGCCGCGAATCGAGTCCGTGATTTGATCCATCGAACCGCCCCACAGATCGGTGCGGCCAATGCTGCCAGCGAAGAGAGTGTCGCCCGCAAAAAGCCGCGGAACAGGTACGGCGATTGCCCCGGCGTCCTTTGGCAAGTAGAGGCACACACTTCCCGGCGTGTGGCCCGGCGTGTGGATGACGTTGGCTTGGAACGAACCCCAGCTCAGCGCGTCACCTTCTTTCAAAAGCTGGTCGACGTCCGTGATTTCAGGTGTGGCAACGCCGAGGAAGGCGGCTTGCACTTCCATCCCTTGATAAAGCGGCAGATCGTCGCGATGCATTAAGATGGGAGCGCCGGTGTATTGCCGCAGCTTGCTAAGCCCGCCGACATGATCGATGTGAGCATGGGTGCTGACGATGGCTTTGACCGTCAGCTTGTGCCTGCCGAGGAGCTCCAGAATGCGGGTGACTTCGTCACCCGGATCAATCACGAGGGCTTCGCGGGTGACGGGGTCTCCGATGATCGAGCAATTGCATTGGAGCATGCCGACCGGAATGGTGATATGGATCAATCCTTGCGAGACAGCGTCGAAGGTGTGGGCGGCGTCGCTCATGAGTTTAGATTATATCATCCGCTCCGGCTGATTCAGGAATGCGGCAGCCACGGACGGCCGTTCACTTTGTTAAGCTGATGGAAGAAGGAAACGAATAAATATGGAACAAACCGGCGCCACAATCGAAACACCGCTAGACGCGTTGCACAAGAGCACCGGCGCGACCATGGGAACGTGGTTCGGCTGCGCGTTGCCGGACTATTGGACGGATCCGCGAGCCGAGCAGGACTTTGCGCGCAAGACCGTTGCGCTGATCGACAAGAATTACCGCGCCTATCTTTCGTTCACAGGGCCGGATCGTGTGCGCTATTTGAACGCTATTCTGACCAACGACATAAAGACTTTGTCCGCTGGGCAGGGCAATGTGTCGCTGCTGCTGAATCCGCAGGGCCACATCCTCGCGGAAATCGAGACGTACGCGCTGCCCGAAAGTCTATTTTGTGTTTCTTACGCGATGATTCGGGAGCGGCTCATCGAAATGGTGGACAAATACATCATCATGGATGATGTAACGCTGACGGATGAATCGCAGCGTTTCGGAACTTTGGCGATAGAAGGGCCACGAGCAGCGGCTGTCGCCCAAGCAATTGCGGGAATCGATCTTCCTGCGCTTGTGGAACTTGGACGCGTGGAAACCGCGGTTGCGGCGATACCCTGCTGGATCACGAAGCGTTCTCCGGGTGGAGGTGCGGGATGCGAATTCCTAGTCGAACGGGAGAAGCTGGCGAACCTGTGGGGGGTTCTTTCGGAAAGTGTGAAGAAGCATGGCGGCGGTCCTATGGGCTATGCAGCTCTGAGCGCGCAGCGGTTGGCGCAGGGCGTGCCGTGGTTTGGGTACGACTTTGGAGAAAAGCAGATTCCTCATGAGGCGGGCTTGCAGGACAGCCACATCAGCTACACAAAAGGATGCTACACGGGGCAGGAAATTGTCGAACGCGTGCGCTCACGAGGCCAAGTTAACCGGCGGAGGGTCGATCTTATTTTTGATGGCGCAGGCGTTCCGGCCGCGGGCGAGACGCTGACCGCGGATGGAAAAGAAGCGGGTAAAGTTACGCGCGCGGCTGTTCCGTCCTTTCTGTCCTACGCAATTGGGATGGGGTATGTCCGCAAGAACCACAACGCGCTCGGAAGCCGCCTGAATTGGTCCGGCGGAACGGCCGTGGTCTCCAAGTTTTCAGACGCTTCACTCGCCGCTGCGAAAGTTGAATGAGCTGCCCTTGGACGTCTAGGGCTCGGTATTAACAAGCTTCCAGCTGGGATCAGGATTGTACTCGGTCATGGCCGCCGCAATTTTGGCGGTGTTTGGTCCGAGGTTTTTCTCGTAGACCCGGCCCTGCTGATTGATAATGAATGTCATCACACCGGAGCTGCCCCATTTATCGGGATAGGCGACGAGCGCATATCCGGCGATCATGTTGCCGTTGATGATGTAGCCGTACCTGCCGCCCGGCGCGGCGGCTCCCTGGCGAGTCAGTATTTTGAGATAGTAGCCGTGATAGGGAGCGCGCTCTTCGGAAATGGCTTCCTTTTCTGCGGCACCGCCTTTTCCTCCGGCTTCCGCGGTTTCTGTAGTAGGCCCGTACCCTTCGGAGCGTGCCGCAGCCACGAATCTCCCGAGTGGGCTTGGCTTGTCGTCCTCGGCAGTCTCCCAGTAAAGCCCATCGTGCTTCCCGGGCGTGCTGTACAACTTCTGCGCGTATTCGGCAACGCTATCGTGATCCCAATCGCCTTCGGTGTAGTACTCCCACTGGGCGACGGCGTAAGCGCGGCAAGTGGCGATGGCTGAGAGTTCATCATCGCCAATCTTGCGGTTCAAGATTTCTTCCAGACCCGCTTTGGTGTCGAAGAGCCACTTGCCGTCCTTCTGTACAAGGGGGATGGGCATCGGCCAATGATCCTGGCCAATCGTTACGGTGTACTTGGAATCGCTCACCTTCTGAAGCTCCGCCGACTCGGTCGCAGCCGAGGCGAACTCGGCGAGATCCTTGTTGTCCTCGACTTCATCGCCGGTGAGCATTTTTTCATATTCCGGTCCGAAGACCTCGGTCAGCGCAGCGCGATCCTTATCCTTGGCTGCGGAGACAAGGGCCTGCAAAGCCGCGCCCGCCGAAGAAAACGTCGACTGCCCTGCCGCCTGGGGGTGCGCGTTGGGAACGCCGCCAAAGAGGCACATGGCCAGAAACAACGGGATTGCCGTGCTGGCGGACCACACGAACTTACTGATGGCCGTATTCATTTTTCCATCTCCGTTCGCAGTTTTCATCGCTCTCTCACGCGTGTTCTTCATGGCTTCTTTCTCCCCTCACCACCCGACGGCGGCTTGCCTTGCGGTTTGGATTGTGGCGCAGGGCGAGAAGTGGGCTGTGGCTGGGCTGCTGGTCTAGGCTGCGAGGGAGGCTTTGGCTGCGCAGTTTGCTGACGGCTAGCTTGACCGCGTTGGCTGGTCACTCGCGGATCAAAATTGCCTTCATTCTTGTTAAACGTGTGTGGGGCGGAGTTCACGTTAGGTTGCGCGGGCTGTGGTTGAGTTTGTCCCGGCATGTTTTTCTGAAGACGCATATCATTCTTGGATCCCGTATTTTTGTTATTGGGGGGAGTGTTGTTACTGCCCTGATTATTTCTGTTTCCAGAATTATTGTTGCCTCCGGAGGTAGGCCGGTTTGGCGGCACCGAATTGGGCGGGCGGTCGTTGCGCGCATTCGCGTTGTTGTCGCGGCCCCGGTACTGATCGATCTGCGGATTTTTAGTGTCGATATTGCGGTCGATGATCTTGTTGCTCACTCCAGGCCGATTATTATCTCCAGGCGGAACGTTTCCCGGCCGGCCGTTGTATCCCTGCCTGTTGTTTCCACCGGGCTGGCCATTGTTGCGGATTCGCGTGTTGTTTACCTGAACGTTGTTGTAGGTCACATTTTTGTGCACGTAGTTGTAGTGATTGATGTTGTTGACGTTCACCGTGCGATTGACGACGGTCCTATTTACGTTGATGTTCGTGTAACGGTTGTTGATGTAGACGTTGTTCACGACATTCACGTGGACCACGCTGCGATTGATCCACCCGCAGTTCCAACATCCAGGGCCCCATCCGCCCCGCCTCCAACCCGTGTAATAGACCCCGCCCCAGCCTGCGCCGTACCCCCAGCGGAAACCCAGGTTTAACCACACGCCGATCGGATACGCGACGCCAAAGGTGATCGCGGGACCGTAGTAAGGGCGTCGATAGTAAATAATTGCAGGATCATAGACCGGCACATAGATGTACTGTGGCTGGTACGGATTAATGGCGATGTAGTTGTCCTGCTCGAGAACTTCTTGTTGCGGAGTCGAGGCTAAATTCCCCGCGTTGCGCGCCAAATGACGGAGACGCTGCACAGAGGACGCGACATCGGTGGACTGATTGACGTAGGCTTGCCCAAGCGACGTGGTCCAATCGATCTTGTCGGCCATCATGCCGACCACCGTGGGGTAGTGCGCGACAGCTTTTACGCTGACATCCCAAGCCTGGTCGTCTACGCCATTTTGGCCGTTGGCGCGAACGTAGCGCGCGGCTTCTTCGACCTGATCGGGGAATGTGGCGGCGACAAACACCTGTGCCAGTAGCGGGTCAGGATAGAGCGCGATCGGAGAAAGAAGATTGTCTAGCTGGTCGGGCGAGAAGTTTTCGTAGGCGGCTCCCTGATCCTGAGGGAGAACTTGATCCTGAGACTGCGACGGGGGCTGATCTTGCCGGAATGAGCTCGCAGGAGCATGGGCAGCCTGGAGGATTGGGATGCTGACGAAACAAAAAGTGAATACAACGGCCAGAGCTCTAGACATGAGTCAGATGTCTCCTTGGAGGGTAGCTTACCAAAAGATTCCGTAAGGGGCCGTGCCCCGAACTGTGCAGCATCTTCTGCCGACGGGTTCCGGGCCGCACAGGGGCTTGGGTTGGATACTGATTATAGCAGTTCGAAGTTTGTTGCGGCTAATCAAAGAGGTTTTTGGCCTGAGAATTGCTTCGTTTTCTCTCACCGACTATGACTGTCATTGATTCTACAGGTATCAATCAAATTCGCGACGCGGTGCGGATTGCTCTGGTCCGACACGGCCTGCGGCTATATCCGCTTTAAAATAATTTTCGCCTTTGATCGGGCAGCCGGCGAGCCGGCGGAGCATGGCTAGCTGGCCGACGTGCGTCAGTGCGTCGGCGATGGGGCCCTGGAAGAGGCCTTCGGCGGGCGAGTGAAACGGCTCAGGCGACGCAAGATAATCGTCGAATCTTTTCAGCGCGGCGAAGAAACGGGCCACTTCGGCGTCCCACCCGAGAGGTTGAGGATCACGCCATGCCGGTTCGCCGCGCGCCATGGAAAGGGCCCAATCGAAAAGATCGCCCATGTGGGCGAGGATGCTTGCAGGTGTACGAGGGCTGTCGCCGAGAGTGAATGTCGCGAACGATTCGGGGGCGCCGCGCAGAGCTTTCCCGCCGCGGTAGGCCGCCGTGGCCACGATGTGGCGAAGAAGTTGGCGTGCTGGATCAGAAGGCGTCGACATGATGGTCGAATCTCTGTGTTTGCCGATCAAAACTAGCGCTTAGTATAAACGCGGACGTAGTCGACGAGCATGCTTTGCGGAAATTTCGTGGACGCGTCGGGACTACCGGGCCAATCGCCTCCGACGGCAACATTGAGAATGATGAAGAACGGATGGTGGAAAACCCATTTTCCGCCAGCGGGCCAGTCGGAAGAGCGAAAAGTGGCGTAGAGATTCGAGTCGACGTAGAAACGGACCGTGTCGGGTTTCCATTCGACGGCGTAGAGATGGAAATCGGTGGCAAAGTTCTGGCCAGCGGGAAGCGTAAGAATATTGGTCAGGTCGCTTGTGGGAGCAGCTGTGCTGGGACCATGCAAGGAGCCGTGGATGGTGGCGGGTTCCTTGCCGATATTTTCCATGATGTCGATCTCGCCGCACTTCGGCCAGCCAGCGGAGGGGATGTCCTGGCCTAGCATCCAGAACGCGGGCCAGATTCCCTGCCCTTCCGGGATTTTGATTCGGGCTTCGATGCGGCCGTACGTCTGGACGAAAAGGCCTTGCGTTTTGAGGCGGGCGGAAGTGTACTCGCGCGTTACCCCGTCAGCGCCGGTGAAGGATTCTATTTGCGCGGTGATGACGAGATTTCCTTTTTCGATTCGCGCGTTTTTCTTGCGGTCGGTGTAGGACTCGAGTTCGTGGTTGCCCCAGCCTTTGCCGCCGAGGTCGTAGGTCCATTTGGTGGGATCGGGCGCGGAGTCATCCGCAGCGGAGAATTCGTCGCTCCAGACAAGGCTCCAGCTGGGATGAAGTTGCGGCTGAGGGTCTCGGTGAACAGAACATCCGGAGAATAAAGGAATTGAAAAGATGAGTGCGGTCAGAATTCGCATGGGCTTCGAAATTAGCTTCGACATGCACGGATGCAAAAAGCGCACAGACTGAGGTCTGTGCTACTTTAATCGAGATTCATGGCGCGTTTGAAGGAGCCTTTTTCGTTGTCGATTTTCTTTTGCAGTTGGAGGATGGCGTAGAGAACGGCCTCGGGCCGCGGCGGGCATCCGGGAACGTAGACATCGATGGGAATCACCTGGTTGCAGCCTTGGACGATGGCATAGTTGTTGAATACGCCGCCGGAGGTGGCGCAGGCGCCCATGGAGATGACCCACTTCGGTTCTGGCATTTGATCGTAGAGCTGGCGGATAACGGGAGCCATTTTCTGAGACAGGCGGCCGGCGACGATCATTAAGTCAGCCTGGCGCGGCGAGGGACGGAAAACTTCTGCTCCGAAACGAGCGACGTCAAAGCGCGCGGCGGCCATGGCCATCATTTCGATAGCGCAGCAAGCCAGGCCAAAACCAAGGGGCCAGATGGAGCTTTTGCGGGCCCAGTTCACAGCCTTGTCGAGCGTGGTGAAGATAATGCCTTCGTCTTCGAGCAGGCTGCCGAAGTCGTCGGGCTTGGTGAGTGTGACGTGTTTGCCGAACGATGTGCTCATGGTGCCCTCGTCTGGCTTCATTTTCGCATACGCAAGCGTTGGACACAAATGAACGTCTGGGAGCGGTTCCCGAGCGGCTAGGTTAATTCGTAATCGGCCGGCAAAACCGCGCGGGTGCGCCACGTATACGCGACGACCGAGCCTGGCCAGAGTGTGGTGTTTTCGCCTGTTCGCTGGTCTTGATACCAGCTATGGCAGCCGCCTGATTGCCATACGGTGCCCTCCAAGCGGCGATAGATGTCGGCGACAAATTGTTTTTGCGCTTGCGGACGAACTTCGAGGACGTGCTTCCCGCGGCGCTTCATGAGCGAGAGACAGCTCATCACGTAGCGGACCTGCGCCTCAATCATCAGCACGACGGAATTGTGTCCGAGTCCGGTGTTGGGGCCGAGGAGTAAGAAGAGATTGGGAAAGCCGCTGACGGTTACACCGAGATAAGCGCTCATGCGTTCGCGCCAGGCGTCGTGAATTTCTACACCGCCGCGACCTACGAGCCTAATGCCGATGAGTGGTTCCGTGGCGCGAAAACCCGTGCCAAAGATCAAGACGTCGATCGGGCGCTCAACACCGTCTTCCGTCACGATGCTGTGTTCGCGCACTTCCGCAATGCCGTCCGTAACCAGTTCCACGTTGGGCTTTGTCAAGGCAGGATAGAAGTCATCGGACACAAGGACTCGCTTGCAGCCCAATTCGTACTTGGGTTTCAAGACCACGCGCAGTTTTGGATCGCTGACTTGCTTCTCCAGATGATGCGTGGCGATTTCCGTCGCCTTCCTCCGAACAAAACGATTGCCCAGAAAGCCGAGGACGCGAAACTCCTGCCGCCAGAAAATGAGCTGCCGAAATGCTCGCATGATCAGCGGAAAACGCCGGAATCTCTGCTTCCATATTTCCGCGATGGCAAAATCCATGCGCGGCACGATCCACGGCGGAGTGCGCTGGAAAAGAGATAGCTTGCTGACGCGAGGAGCGATCTGCGGAACAAGCTGGATGGCGCTCGCTCCCGTGCCGACGACAGCGACGTTTTTGCCGTCCAGGTCGACATCATGATTCCAGGTGGAGGAATGAAATGCAGGCCCTGCAAATCGTTCCATGCCCTTCAGCTTGGGATACTGCGGTACGTGCAATCCTCCGATACCGGAGACCAGTACTCGGGCGCGGATACGCATGCCGTCACCGGCTGTCGCCTGCCACACGCCGTCGGCTTCATTCCAAATCGCTTCGTGAAACCGCGTATTCAGACGGATGTTCGGAGCGATTTCGTAACGCGCAACACACCGTTTCAGGTAGTCATGAATTTCCCTTTGGCCAGGATACATGCGGGACCAATGCGGCGACGGCTCGAAAGAAAAGGAATACAAATGCGAAGGAATGTCGCACGCACAGCCGGGATAGCGGTTGTCGTACCAGGTTCCACCAATGTCCTCGCTTTTTTCAATGAGGAGAAACGAGTTCATCCCAGCTTCGCGAAGCTTGATGGCCATGCAAAGTCCGGAGAAACCGCCGCCGACGATGAGCAACTCGACGTTGACTTCTTCCCCTTGGCCGCTTTGTTTGGTATTTTCCGTCATCTACCGTCACGCTACCTTGCTGGATGTTTCTGAGGCTACAAGCTGGAGAAGAAACGCCGCGCTTTCTCGCAACGATTGCCCGGCTTCGGGAATTCGATGCGGCGCGAGCTGCCAGGCGTGCGGAACGACCGGCCAAACTTTCAGTTCGACGCGAACGCCGGCCGCCTGCGCGCGCTCTGCGAGACGCGTGGAATCATCACGCAGAGCTTCATCCGCGCCGACATGAATCAGAAGCGGCGCAAGGCCGGTGAGATCGGCATAGAGTGGAGAAGCGATAGGGTTGCGCGGATCCGTCTCACCCAAATAATAGCGCGCGCTAAAGCCGATGTCCGGCCCATAGAACATGGCACACCGCGCTGCATTAGTGTGGATGGATTCGCCAGTGGCAGCGAGATCGGTCCACGGCGAAAAAAGGGCGGCTCCCGCCGGAAGAGGATTCCCTTCATCGCGAAGCGTGAGCAGGAGAGAGAGCGCGAGGCCGCCGCCGGCGGAATCTCCACTGACAACAATTTGCTCGGGCGAATATCCTTCGGCGAGGAGACCGCGATAAGCGGCAACCGCATCGTCAACTGCGGCCGGAAACTGATTTTCTGGCGCGAGACGATAGTTTGGGGCAAGAACACGGAATCCCTGACGCGCGAATGCTGCCGTAATCGGCCGGTGTGATTGCGCCGAACATCCGAAATAACCGCCGCCGTGTAAATACAAAAGAACGCCGTTTGCAGAGCCAGTTCCCTCCATCCACTCTCCAGGAACGCCACCGACTTGCGCGGGAGAAATGTGCACCTCGACGGGCACTCTATAAGGATCAGGGTTGAGGATCTTGCGCGCTACGCGGTAGTCTCGCACACCACGCAGTTTGCGTTTGACGCGCCATTTGATGATCCACACCGAGAGATGAGCCTGCCAGCTTGCCATATTCGATGTTTTCCGTTTTTCGCCGGCCACACGTCGAGAGAATAGCAGAGTTCGCAAACGAATATGCTACACGGCGAGAACTACTTTGCCGAACTGCGAGCCTGCTTCGAGATAAGCGTGCGCAACGGCAGCCTCCGCGAGCGGAAAAATGCGATCAACAATCGGCTTGAAGCGGCCTGCGGCGACAAGCTTCATCACCGTCAGCAGTTCTGACTTCGCGCCCATGTAGGAGCCGAGCAGAGAAAGCTGTCGGCTGAACAAGAAACGCAAATCGATCCTGGCGTCATAGCCGGTCGTGGCGCCGCAAGTCACCAGGCGGCCGGCAAGGGCGAGGCTGGCCACGCTTTCGTCCCACGTGGCGTTGCCCACATGTTCAAACACCACGTCCACTCCGCGCTTGTTCGTGATGCAACGCACTTCGTCGCGGATTTTTTGAGTTTTGTGATTGATAACATGGTCGGCGCCCAACTCGCGAGCTTTCGTCAGCTTCTCATCGGTTCCGGCGGTAGCGATGACGCGCGCGCCGAAAAACTTGGCGACTTGGATCGCAGCGCCGCCAACGCCGCTTCCTGCTCCAAGAATCAGCACGTCTTCTGTGGGCTGAAGTTCGGCGCGCGAGACGAGCATGTGCCACGCCGTTTGAAAAACAAGCGGGATGCTTGCCGCCTCTTCGAACGAAAGATTCTCTGGATACGGCATGCAGTTTACTTCCGGGCAATGGACAAATTCCGCGCATCCGCCATCGATCATGTAGCCCAGATTCGTGAACTGCCGGCAACGATTGTCGTGGCCTGAAATGCACGCAGCGCATTTGCCGCACGTCACACCGGGCGCGAGTACCACTTTTTGGCCAACTTTTACCGTAGTTACGTCGGCTCCAATTTGAGCAACTTCCCCGGACACGTCGCTCCCGGGAATGTG
The DNA here is from genome assembly GCA_036521695.1 of Candidatus Acidiferrum sp. Lineage (GTDB taxonomy): Bacteria > Acidobacteriota > Terriglobia > Acidiferrales > UBA7541 > Acidiferrum. The sequence goes on from DATDHE010000387.1 coordinate 22,811, forward strand.
CGGGAGCGGAATCGGGACATTGGGCAAGCCGCCCCGCACCCACAGATCTAGACGATTCAATGCGCAAGCTTTGACTCGCACGAATACTTCATTTGCCCGGACGACCGGCTCTGGCACCTCCTCATATTTCAAAACCTCCGGGCCGCCGTGCTGATGGAATCGAATCGCCTTCATTGCGCCCCCCCACCTTGGTCTGAGAATCGCAAGGTAACACCCTGGTGACAGAGTGTCCAGAAAGCCTCCGTATAGACCGCACGCGGATTGACACGACGAGTGGCCAGCCTTACGCTGAGGGCTGAGGCAGCGCGTGGACCTCTTCGAAGAAATCGTGAAAATGCGGCGTGCTGGCCAGCGCGGGGCTCTGGCGACGATCGTGCATACCAACGGCTCGATTCCGAGTTATGAGAGTTCGCGCATGCTCGTGCGTGACGATGGCTCCATCGCGGGAACCATCGGCGGAGGCTGCGTGGAAGCGGAAGTTTGGGCCGCCGCCAAGGAAGTGATGCACAAAGAAGCGCCGCGGAAAATGGTTTTCAATTTGAACAATGAGGCGACCTACGACAACGGCCTCATTTGCGGCGGCACGTTGGAAGTCTTTGTGGAACCCATCCTGCCACAGCCAATCCTTTATCTCTTTGGAGGCGGACACGTTTCGATGGCGGTGGCCAAAGCGGCCAGCACCGCCGGATTTGGCATTGGCGTTATCGACGACCGCGAGGCCTTCGCGAACGCCGAACGCTTCCCCATGGTGCACGAAATTTACACGAGTTACGAGGATGCCTTCGAAAAGATTCGTCCAAACGCCGCGAGCTATCTGATCATCGTGACGCGTGGCCACAAAGAGGATATGCGCGTGCTCGGTTGGGCCGTTCGCACGGGCGCACGCTATGTCGGCATGATTGGTAGCAAACGCAAAGTTCTTTCGGTTTACAAAGCGCTCGAGAACCAAGGCTATCGCCCAGAGGAATTTCAGCGCGTCTACGCGCCGATGGGGCTTGAGATTGGCGCGCTAGCACCGGAAGAAATTGCCATCAGCATCGTGGCGGAATTGATTGCTGTCCGCCGCAACGCCGAATCCGTTGCGCACAAAAAATTGAATTACGAACGACGGCCCGCACTAACGGAACGCTGAAACTGAAAGAGGTGGCATGCTCGCTGCCATCATCCTCTCGGGCGGCGCATCACGCCGGATGGGCTCGCCAAAGGCGTTGCTGTCCTATCAGGGCCGCCCCTTCCTCGAACATTTGTTGAATGTGGTCCGCCATCCAAAAATCGGCGTGCGCCGTGTCGTGCTGGGAGCCGATGCGGATCCTATCGCCAAAGAAGTGAATCTGGCTTCCGATGAAATTGTCATTAATGCGGAATGGGAAAAGGGTCAGTTGAGTTCCATTCAAGCAGCGCTGCGCAGCCTCCCTCCGCAAACCGACGGCATCGTTCTTCTCCTGATTGATCATCCGCTCATCAGTTCCGCGCTTGTCGGTGAGTTGGTGGAATCCTTCTATAATTCCAGTAAATCCATTGTTTTGCCGGTCTATGAAGGCCGGCGGGGACATCCCGTTATTTTTTCCTCGGCGTTGTATCAAGATCTGATGAGTGCACCGCTCGAAACGGGGGCGCGCTCGGTAGTCTGGGAGCATTCCGCCGAGGTTCAGACCGTCCAGACGAATGAAGAAGGCTGCGTGCTTAACTTGAACGATCCTGACACGATGCAGCGAGCCTTAGGTGTCTGAACTCCGCCCCATCTGTAGCGACCTTATGAACCCCGAAGACGTCAAGGAGTTGCGTGGACATCGATAAGCAAAGGAGCCGCCGCAACTGGTCGATCTTGCTTGGCCCCCTCTTTCTTTTCTCGGAAGTCTACTTTTACGACCAGACAGGCCTGGGCCGGCACTTCCACAGCAACTCCTACCGCCGCACTAGCTGGCAGTTCGAGCACCGCACAAGAATCGGCAATCTTCCGCTTTCCCTCTCCGACTTCTATTTTGTGGTGGCGATTTTTTGCGGCGTGTGCGGAGTGATTTATTTCGTTTTGAGCAATGTTGCTCGCCGTCCGCTGGAGATCCTTCTTGGATATGCTCATTTTTTCGTCTCGATTGTTACGATTGCTCTGGTCGTTTCGTACATCGGGGGTTCCGCACTTGCCGACCCGCTCGAACCGATCCCAAGCGTGTATGGTCCGCGTTCCTGTTGGCGCAAGTTCTGTTTCTTCTCTACATTGGCTGGGCCATGTTCAGCGCCCCGCCCGTGGAATAGACCTAGGCCATTGCGCGGTGATTTGGTGCACTTTCGCTCTTTCGTTGCTTCTCTCAGGAGAGTTTGGAGAGCACCAGGTTGAGAGCGTCTGCGGCAAGTTGCGCTCCGTGTAAGGTTGCTGGTGGTAGCCCGCCCAATGCTTCCGAGATCGTTTCCGCTGTTATCGCGCGCGCTGCTGCGACCGTAGAGGCGGTTAGGCGCTCTGTCAGTAAGGATGCGCAGGCGATCGAAGTCGTGCAGCCGCGGCAGAGGAAACGCGCTTCGACGATCGCGCCGCTCTCGACGCGAACGGCTAGCTGCAGAATATCGCCGCAGACCGGATTCGTTGCTTGTACTTCGGCGCTCGCATTCGCCAGCCTACCGGCGTTGCGTGGATTCCGAAAGTGGTCCAGGACCAGTTCGCTGTACACCGAGCTATCGTAGCCCAAATAGCCCCATCCATTTCAATTTGAGTTTGCAGTTCAGGGCCAGATTGCAGAATCGGACAATGGCAAGCACACTTTCGTTGCGCGAGGCCGCAAACAGCCTGAACATAGCAAGAGCGCTTTGATCCGACCATGCCACGCCTAATCATTGAACGGCCCGGCGCCCAGCCGCGTCTCTATGAGTTGAAGGACGGCTCCACGATTCACATCGGGCGAGCCGCGTCCAACGACATCACACTTCCGCACTCAAGCATTTCGCGCAGTCACGCTTTGCTTGAAGGTAATCGCGACGTTTGGGTTGTAAGGGACCAACACAGCGCCAACGGCGTTCTGGTGAACGGCGTACGCATCGAGCACGCGGAACTGAAAAGTGGCGACGTCATCGGACTCGGGGACATAAAACTCCGTTTCGAGAACATGATGAGCGGCACTGTCGTCGCGAAAACTTCGCCGGAACTCGCCTCCCATTTGACCCAAATTCTGGATCAGGAGAGCGTCGCCAAGCTTCTGGAGCACTCGAAGAACAAGCCGCCTTCGGATTGGGCTGATTCGCGCGTCGATACGGACGGCCGCATCGAATATTTGAAGCGCGAGAATCGTCTCCTAACTCTCCTATATCAAGTCAGCAGAGCGTTGGGCGACAAGACCAGCGTCGAAGACGTGACGGAATGCGTCCTCGACCTTGTCCTGCAGATTGACGGCGCAGAGCGCGGTTACGCGATGTTGCTCACCGAAGAGTCGCTTCGCGCCACGCCGCGCCCTGCGGCAAGTTACACATTTCTACCCGCTATCCTGCGTTATCGCCAAGCTCCCAGAACGGCTACGCCCCAAATGGCGCTCTCCCGCGCCATCATTCAGCAGGTTATGGAAAGCAAGGGGCCGCTCCTGGTGATGGACGCAAAGCAAGATTCGCGCTTCTCGGGCAGCGAAAGCATGGCTATGTCCGGCATGCAATCGGCGATGTGCGCGCCGCTGGCCAGCCGCGATCGACTGTTCGGATTACTGTACGTCGACAATCTTTCCAAGCGCGGGACTTTTCTGCAAGAGGATCTGGAAGTTTTCGCGGTCATTGCGGCACAAGCGGGGCTGGTTATCGACCAGGTCATGGCGAAAAGTGAAGTGAAGCGCCAGGGCGTGCAGCTCAGCGCGCTCGAGCGTTTTTTATCGCCTGCTATTTCCAGAAAAATTACCGCGGAAGCCGCTGACATCCGCCTCGGGGGAGAGAGTCAGCGGATTACACTGCTTTTCGCCGATGTGCGCGGCTTCACCACCATGGCCGAAACAATGAAACCCCGCGAGGCCGTGGACGTCTTGAACGAATTTTTCGCGCGTATGACCAATGTCATTTTCGAGCACGATGGCACGCTCGACAAATATCTCGGGGATGGGTTGATGGCCCTTTTTGGCGCGCCCTTCGCTCTCCAGAATGACGCCGAGGCTGCCGTCCGCGCGGCCGTCAACATGCAAAAGAGTCTCGCGGAGCTAAACAAAGTCTCGGGCAAGCCGCCGCTCAATATTGGAATCGGCATTCATACCGGAGAAGCAGTCGTGGGGTTTCTCGGCACGGACCGGCGCATGGATTACACGGCGATCGGCGACACCGTAAACGTGGCCTCACGCCTTACGTCGCAAGCAGGGCCCGGACAGATCGTGATTTCGAACGCGACGCACGCTCAATTAGGCCGCGAGATTCCCTGCTGCCCGCTCTCCGCAATGAAACTCAAAGGCCGCGCCGAGCCGATTGATGTCCATGAGGTTCTCTGGCGCGATTCGTCACCCCAGAACCGCACTGCGCAGGACTGTACGCCACTGCCACCGGCTTAGATGAATGCACGCTTGATCTGCGTTTCTCAATTCAATGTGTGGAAGTTGCACTTCGCGTATTCGCTACCTTCGCCGGCAGATATTTCTTCTCCACAGAAGCAACCACGACATAGTTTGGGTCGACCATCTCCGTTAGATGAATCTTTCCGACTTTCGAAAGCAGTTCGTACGCATCCAGATCGGAGAGACCGTAGTCTGCGTGAATCCATGCCACTAGTTCGGTAAACGCAATGCGCACCGCGTCATCCACTGGCCGGTAGATTCCCGTCGTCATGATTTCCTTCTCGTTCTCAAATCTGGGCCAGCCCGTGCTCCTCTTTTTCATTACGTCAAACTGCAGCCGCACGCGCATCGGCACTTCAATGGCACTGCCGGCAACTTCTCCGTCGCCCATCGCCGCGTGCCCATCGCCGAAATAAAACAGTGCCCCAGCTACATTGACCGGTAGATACAGCGTGTTACCCACACTGACTTCCGGCGCATCCATGTTGCCGCCAAATTCCGCCGGAACAATCGAGCTGCGCGCTTCGCCATTTGCCGGCGCCACGCCGATGCACCCGAGAAACGGACGCATGGGAATTTTCACTTTGTAATTTGAGTCGAGCGCTTGATACGTCGCGGTGTTGTCCGCATGATCGATGGGATAAAACCAAATCTTTTCCAGCAGCGGCTCCTTTTCGAGGACCGGCGTGTAGTGCGTGGACTTGATCGCTCCAAATCCAGGAGAAAACGCGCCCACTCCTTGATTACCGTCGACCTGCAAATCCAAAATGTGCACCACAAGAGTATCGCCGGGATCCGCGCCTTCGATGAAGAAGGGCCCTGTGAGCGGATTATCGCCCTTTGCCATCGCCGTCGTGTCACCAGGTTTCTGAATGCCGTTGCCAAAGCAATCCAGCGAATTCGCGTCGAGGATGTTTCCGGGCCGCAGACGCGCCACCGGCGGAGCGACGCCGAAAACATACTTCACATTGTCGATCGTGCCCTTGTAATGCACCACGTCCGCCGCAGGAGGGGCCGGCACGTTCTGAGCGGCACCACGCATTGCAAAGCAAGACACCAAGAGACATGCCATAAATGCACGCACGGATTACCTCCACGAAATACGCGGGCAGAGTGCAACACAATCCATCCATGGAGTCAATTGGCCTCCCTCAGCGGACACACATCGGGCTCGCGCTTTGCTATTCTTTTCTGTGAGATGAAAAAGGCGATTCGCCCGAGCAGGCTTCGCATCGTTTCACTGGCCCCAAGCGCTACTTCGATTCTCTGCGCCATCGGCGCGAAGGAATATCTCGTTGGAGTCACGAAATGGTGTGTCGACGTTGCCTCGGTAAACGGCCTGCCAAAACTTGGCGATTGCTGGCACATGGATTCCGTGGACGAAATCCTTAAACTAAAGCCGTCCCTTGTGATCGGCTCGGTGCCTTACAAACAAGAAACTCTCGCAAAACTCCTAGAGCATCCGCTCAGCTTCCTGGCCACAAATCCGCGGGCGCTGGCGGACATGGAAAATGATATTCGTATGTTGGGCCGGATCGTTGGCCGCGTAGCGCAAGGCGAACTCCTCATCAGGAAAATGCGGAAGGATTTTGCCGCGATCGCGAAGAAGAGCCGCATTCTGAAAAGCAAGCCACGCGTCTATTGCGAGGCATGGCCGAACCCTCGCATCAGTTCCCCGCCCTGGGTCGCGGAAATCGTGAATATCTGCGGCGGCGAAGTGGTTTTGCCTCCCGGCCAAACAGTAAGCGAGGAACAAGTCGCAAGCGCTCGACCGGATGTGATTATGCTCGCGTGGGCTGCCACTGGCGACAAAGCCAAACCTCAAAAATCCTACCAGGTCGCTGCTTGGAAAGACATCCCTGCCGTCCGCAACAAGCAGGTCTACGTCGTTCGCGATGAATTATTAAACACGCCCGGTCCGCCGCTCGTCGCTGGAGCAAAACAGCTCTTCCGTATCTTGCAAAACGCTGTGAGACGGGAAAACAAAGAATGAAAGTCATCGTAGCTGCAGTCATTGAGCGCAGCGACCGCCGCATACTCATCGGCCAGAGACGGCGCGACGACACCTCCCCCTTGAAGTGGGAATTCCCAGGCGGAAAAATGGAACAGGGCGAAGCACCGGAAGCAGCGTTAGCGCGTGAGCTCCAAGAAGAATTGAGCGCCACATTGGAAAAATGCATCGAACTGGGCCGCACGCGGCACAAATATGCGGGCATGACCGAGGAATTGGAAATTCGCTTTTACGCTACAAGTATCAAGGAAGGCGAAATCACACCGAACGAGTTCGAACAGATCGCCTGGGCCTTGCCAAAAGATTTAGGAAATTACGACTTCCTCGCTGCCAACTCCCACCTTATCGCGCAACTCGCCACCGGCCGAATCAAACCCAGAGAAATTCTGGAACATGGAACGAACCCACCTCCAAAATAGAAAAGACGAACCGCAGTTCGTCTTCCAAAAAACATATTGTTAGAATGCAGTTGGATCCGTCACGAAATAACCGGGTTCAATTTGTCAGGGTTAATTCCCAAATCCTTGATCGCTTTATCCACGACGGACCGCTCAATTTTGCCATCAAAGTGCAGTTCGTGAAGCGTCGCCAATGTGATGAAACGCGAATCGACTTCAAAAAATTCGCGCAATGACGCACGTCCCTCGCTTCGACCAAACCCGTCCGTACCCAGCGACGCCAGCCGCCGCGGCATCCACTTGCTAATCATGTTTGGCAGTGTCTTCAGATAATCGGAAGCCGCCACCAAAACTCCCGGTGCTTCCGCAAGGCATTTGGTCACATACGGAACGCGAGCTCTGTCGCCCGGATGTAAGCGGTTCCAGCGCTCGGTCTCGTTCCCGTCGACATAAAGCTCCTTATAGCTCGTCACACTCCAAACATCGGCCGCAACGCCGTATTTCGTGTCTAAAATTTCTTGAGCCCGAAGGACTTCGTTTAGAATCGCACCGCTTCCAAACAGCTGCGCGCGAAGCTTGGTTTTTGGATTGGCCGCCTGTCGGAACCGGTACATGCCCTTCAGAATACCGTCTTTCACGTCTCCGGGCATCGTCGGCATCGCGTACGGCTCGTTCATGACGGTGATGTAATAAAAAATGCTCTCGCCATTTTTGTACATCCGGCGAATGCCGTCCTGCAAAATCACCGCCATCTCGTACGCAAACGCCGGATCGTACGCTCGCAAATTCGGCACGGAGAGTGCCAGCACGTGGCTGTTGCCATCCTGGTGCTGCAATCCCTCGCCCGCCAATGTTGTCCTGCCGGAAGTTCCGCCCAGCAGGAAACCGCGCGTGCGCATGTCCGCCGCGGCCCAAATAAAATCGGCGATGCGCTGGAATCCAAACATCGAATAATAAATGAAGAACGGAATCGTATTGATCCCGTGCGTTGCGTAGGCAGATCCGGCAGCGATAAAAGAGCCCATCGAACCGGCTTCGGTGATTCCTTCCTCGAGAATCTGCCCGTCCTTCGCTTCCTTGTAATAGAGCAGCGTGTTGACGTCGACCGGCTCGTACTTCTGCCCTACGCGCGAATAAATTCCCACCGTTCGAAACAGCGATTCCATGCCGAACGTCCGCGCTTCGTCGGGAACGATCGGCACTACCAGCTTGCCGATTTCCGGATCCTTCAGCATCTTGCGTAGCATCCCGACGAACGCCATTGTCGTTGAAACTTCCCTGCCTTCGCTGCCGTCGAAGAATTCCTTGAACAGCTCGTCGTGGTCAGCCACGAGCGGTTTCGAACGCACGCTGCGCTTCGGTGTATAGCCACCGAGTGCTTCTCTGCGCGCACGCAAGTATTGAATTTCGATGCTGTCCTCCGGCGGGCGGTAAAACGGCACCTCGACGCAATCGTCGTCGTTCAGGGGAATGCCAAATCGCGAGCGGAACTCGCGCAACTCCTCTTCATTTAGTTTTTTCTGTTGATGGGTGACGTTCTTGCCTTCGCCCGCTTCTCCGAGCCCGTAGCCTTTAATAGTGCGCGCCAGAATCACTGTCGGGCCGCCCTTGTGCTCAACCGCGGCCTTATACGCCGCGTACACCTTACGCGGATCGTGGCCGCCAAGCCGCAAACGCCGCAACGCCTCATCCGGCAACGGTTCAACCAGCTGCAGCAGCCGCGGATCGCTTCCAAAGAAGTGCTCGCGGACGTACGCGCCCGACGAGACCACCAGCTTCTGGTATTCGCCGTCCACCAATTCGCCCATGCGCTTGACGAGCAGTCCTTCCGTGTCGCGCTCCAAAATCGGATCCCACTCGCTGCCCCACAGCACCTTAATCACGTTCCATCGCGCGCCGCGGAACGCCGACTCCAGCTCTTGAATGATCTGACCGTTGCCGCGCACCGGCCCGTCTAGCCGCTGCAAGTTGCAGTTCACTACGAAAATCAAGTTGTCCAGTTTCTCGCGCGAGGCCAGCGTGATTGCGCCTAGCGATTCCGGCTCGTCCGTTTCGCCATCGCCCAGGAACGCCCAAACTTTCGCTTCCGTCACCGGCTTAAGCCCGCGGTCTTCGAGATAGTGGTTAAAGCGTGCCTGATAAATTGCCATCAACGGGCTCAAACCCATCGACACCGTCGGAAACTCCCAGAAGTCTGGCATCAGCCAGGGATGCGGATAAGAGGACAGTCCCCCACCTGGTTTCAATTCGCGCCGAAAGTTTTCCAACTGCTGCGGGGAAATCCGCCCTTCGAGGAACGCGCGCGCGTACATCCCAGGCGCCGCATGTCCCTGGAAATAAACCGTGTCGCCTTCGAACTCCTCGGAGCGCGCGCGAAAGAAATGATTGAACCCGACTTCGTACAGCGTCGCCGCGGAAGCGTAAGTCGAAATGTGACCGCCGATGTTGTGTTCTACGCGGTTCGCCCGCACCACCATGGCCAGCGCGTTCCAACGGATCAAGCTCTTGATTCGCCGCTCCAGCTCTTGATCACCCGGAAAAAGCGGCTCGAGCCGCGCGGGAATCGTGTTGGCGTAAGGGGTGTTGGCAGAAAACGGTAGATCGATGCCCGCAACGGTAGCGTGGGCGCGAAGCCTCTCGAGAATCTCCGCCGCCACTTCCGGCCCGCTTGATTCCAGCACGGAGTCCAGCGACTCCAACCATTCTTGAATCTGCGTGTCTTCCAGTCCGTGCGGTACGCTGACTACCTCGCTCGGGCTATCAACGTGTGTTTCGATTTCATTTTCCATAACTTCGGCTGGCCCCTCTTTTGTCAGATTCCGGCGCAATCATCTGCGCGCCTCCAAACTTATCCACACTATAAGGGGAATAGAATACACCGCCCTGCGATTCTCTGCACACTGCCTTTCGCAGATTCGTTAGCCGGAATTCGCGGACGAGAACTGGCTTGGCCGGACGGAAGCGTTGATTCGCTAGAAGTTGTCAGCGGTCATCCTTTGCTCGCCCAGGCGGCCTTGGATACCGCCAAGCAATCCCATTTTCGTTGCACTGACTGCGGCGAGGGCCTGTTTTCCTACAGGCTGGTGTACACGCTTCAGTTCGCTGAGACCGAGGACTGCTGTAACGCAGCCCAAGCCGGATTCCCCAAGGTAAGTCAATCGGCGAATCACATTACGGTGGTCGAGCCTTCGATGTGCACTTGCGATCCAACGGAGACCATCACCAAAATCAAAGTTCGTTCAATAAAATGCCTTTACTTGTGCGCTGCAGTGTTCGTTATCCAGCGTGAAATTCTGCTTCGTTTGCACCCAGAATGCGTCCCCCGTCAAGCACCAGCGTTTGACCAGTCAAAAACTCCGCGTGAATGAGATACGAAACGGCATCAGCAATGTCGCTCGGGCTGCCAGTTCGCTTCAGCGGTGCCAGCTTCACAAAATCCGCTTCCCACTCCGGCGGATCACCTGGCATGGTGATCGTTCCAGGAGCGATCGCATTCACGCGCACTTCCGGCGCCAGCGCCTTCGCCAGCACTTTCGTCAACATCACCACACCGGCTTTCGAAATGGAATGCGGAATGAAACCCGGCCACCCTAGCAATCCGCCAGCATCGGCAAAATTTACGATCACGCCTTTCGTCCGGCGCAGCAGCGGCGCCGCCGCCTGCGCACAGAAAAATCCTGCCTTCAAATTCGTATCCAGCGACGCGTCCCAAATTTCTTCCGTCGTCGAGACGATGCTCGCAGGCAAAAAGTTCGCCGCGCTGTTCACCAGAATATCCAAGCGCCCAAATCCTTTCGCGACCTCTACAAACAGGGCGCGGATCTCATTTATCTTTCGCAGGTCAGCCGAAAGGGACATCGCTCGCTGCCCCATCTTCTCGATTTCTCCCACCGTTTCCTTCGCCTGCGCGTGCGACGCCCCATGGTGAATCACTAAGTCCGCGCCTTCTGCGGCCAGCCGCAACGCTACCGCCCGGCCAAGCCGCTTCGCCGACCCGGTAACGAGCGCCACTTTCCCTGTAAGCGATCTCGCCTGTCTTTCTGTGCTTTCTGTCATCGCATTTCCGCCGTGGGAAACGTTACCACACTCGACAATCACCGCGCCTGAAGGAGCATTCACCCGGCGGTGTTATCATCGACTCTTCAGTTTTAGGGAACTTGCACAACGGAGACCGCGCATGAAACTTGACCTGCTGGCCATCGCCGCCCACCCCGATGACGTGGAGCTCACCTGCGGCGGCACTCTCCTAAAAATGGCTCACAGCGGCTACAAAACCGGCATCCTGGACCTCACCGCCGGCGAAATGGGCACTCGCGGCAGTCCCGAAACCCGGGCCAAAGAAGCCGCCAAATCCGCCAAGATTCTTCGCGTGAGCTGGCGCGGCACACTCGGCATCCCCGACTCCGACGTACGAGCCAGCCGCCAGCACAAGCTCCGCTTAGCGGCTGTGATCCGCGAGCTCCGACCCAAAACCGTCATTCTTCCTTATTGGGAAGCCAGGCACCCGGACCACTACCATGCATCCACACTCGGCTACGAGGGCTGCTTTCTAGCAGGGCTTAAGCAATTACCCATCGACGGCGAACCTCACCGTCCCTTCAAAATCCTCTATTCCACCGCCTACGCTCCCGTCCGCCCCACTTTCGTCGTCGACATCACCCCCCACTTCGAGCAGCGTCGCCGCGCCATCCTGGCATTTGCCTCGCAATTCCATCCCAAAAAGGGCGAATCTTCGCGCCAATTTAAGAAGCCAAGCGTCTTCCTGGCCATCGATCGCCTCGAAGACGAAATGAACCAGGTCGCCCGCCACTACGGCGAAATGATCGGCGTAAAGTACGGCGAGCCCTTCCTAGTAAAAGAACTGATGCAGGTCCACGACGTCGTCAAGATGGACGTCCGTTCCATCTAATTCCTCGTCCGTCCATTTCTTGCTTTAGCCTGCTTAGATTACGGCTTATCGGAAAGTTGGCAGGGTTAGCTTGAAGCCGTCTCTTACTATTCACTACTCTCAATTTACTACTCACTCCGATAATCAAAAATTCTCTTCATCCTGCGCCGGCGAATACCCCGGAATCCCCGGCCCCTTGGGTGTGCTCTCAGCCCGCAAACGCGTCAGCGCCTCATCCTCCGCCCCGGACTTACGCAGCACTACGATCGTGCTAAGGGCTTCGCTGTAAACTCGCGTCACCAGGTAAACGTCCCCGGTGTCATTCTTCCTCCAAAGCTGGCCGATCTGAATCTTTTTTACGCTCATTTTCACGCTCATGTGTCTGCCTCTGACTGTAGAGGCCCTCGCCAAACGTGTCAACCCTTCTAATCCTGCATTTTGCGCACCATTTACCGTGCTTTTCAGTTCGGAACTGCTTCTAGCCGCCCACCGGACGGCAAGCGCGCACTCTCGTGCCTCGCGCTCTCACCCCATCCCACAATTTCCCTCCTGGTCTTCCCTGGAATAGGAAACCTTCCTCAAGAGTCTTACATCGTAGTGACTAAGAGCGCGGCTGACATTGCATCCGGGTATTGCAAAATGGGTGTATACTGGCCGCAGCAGGAGGTAAATGCCATGACACAGTTCCCAAGAGTGACTTTCGGCCTTACGGTGGCAGGCCTCCTCGCCGCAAGCGCGGCTCTGGCAACTCCTCGGCCTCAGCAGCCGAGTCAAAGCCCCGCCCCAACGCAAACGCAGCAGCCCACTTCGCAGCCCGTTCCAGCCGCGCCAACCGGCCAAGATCCGAGCAAAACGCCTCCGCAGCCCGCTCCTCCGCCGCCTGCTGCCCCAGTACCTACGCAGACGCAAACTCCGCAGAATCAACCGGTTCAGCAGCAGGATACGGTGCATCCCAAGAATTCCAAAGACGACGTCGACGCCATCGGTAACCGCAACGTAGGTAAAGGTCCCAATTTTTATTCTCTCGAACGCGAAATCGCCCTCGGCAAGCAGCTCGCCCAGGAAGTCGAGCGCTCTTCCAAGCTTATCGACGATCCCGTCGTCACCGAATACGTGAACCGCGTAGGCCAGAATCTCGTCCGAAACTCCGACGCAAAGGTTCCCTTCACCATCAAGGTCATCGACTCTGATGAAGTGAACGCCTTCGCGCTACCTGGCGGCTTCTTCTATGTCAATAGCGGCCTGATCCTCCGCGCCGAGGAAGAGTCCGAACTCGCCGGCGTGATGGCTCACGAAATTTCTCACGTCTGCGCTCGCCACGGCACGAAGAACGCCACGAAGGGCGAGGCCATGCAGCTGGCCATGATTCCGCTCATGCTTCTCGGCCCCGGCGGCTGGGCGGGTTACGGCATCTACGAAGCCGCTAGCCTCGCCATCCCCGTCACTTACCTGAAATTCAGCCGTGACTCCGAGCGCGAAGCCGATTACCTCGGCGTCGAATATATGTACAAGGCCGGCTACGATCCCAACTCTTACGTAACTTTCTTCGAGCGCATCCAAGCCGACGAGAAGCGCCGTCCCGGCACCATCCCAAAGGTATTCTCAACGCATCCTCCCACTCCGGATCGCATCGAGGCCACTCAGAAAGAAATCGCGCGCATTCTTCCGAACCGCCCGGAATACATCGTCACCACTTCAGAGTTTGATTCCGTAAAGTCGCGCCTCCGCAACATCATGTTCGCGCGCAAGGTTACGAACAACGCGCCTGGGAAGCCGACTCTGCGCACAAAAACGGCGCAGTCCACCAAGCAGCCCACCTCCACGACGACCGATCCCAACGCCCCCACGACGGATGGCACCGACGACGATCGCCCAACGCTCAAGCGTCGCCCCGATCAGCCGAATAATTAACTCTGATCTTCGCAACTTGATTTCGCAAAGAGAACGGGTGGCTTCGAGCCGCCCGTTCTCTTTTATAAGGTGCATCTCCAAGATATCGCTCGCCCTTCCTCGACGACAAATTCTTGGCCGCAAGTGCAACTCTCCTTAGCGCCCTCACCTCGTTAGCCAGCCTCGCCCGAAGCGCGGCACCTAACTTAGCCCGGGAATAAAAAAGCAATGTCCAATACCGCACAGCACTGCAGTTTGGATATTCCTATAATTGTGACAACACGCGGCAATGATTTCGACTGCGTGAATATTAAAAGTTCCACATGCGCCTGCAAAACAACTCTTCAGATTGCAGATCGTAGGGGCCGAGTTTAGTTGGCCTGATTGAGCTCCAGCGCGCAAAGGATCATCAGGCGGAGGGAAACACAATGCGTTTTATCTTGTCTGTTCGTTCGTTGTTGTTCGCACTGGTATTGCTGGCCATCTCGGCGCCATCGTCCGCACAAATTGGCTTTGGAGTATCTATCAGGATCGCCCCGCCCGAATTGCCCGTTTATGATCAACCCATCGCCCCGGGGACGGCTACATCTGGACCCCAGGTTACTGGGCTTACGGGGACGACGATTATTATTGGGTCCCTGGAACACGGGTCATGGCTCCCGAGATCGGCTATCTCTGGACTCCCGGTTATTGGGGTTGGAGCGACAACGGGTACCTCTTCCACCACGGCTACTGGGGCACACAAGTCGGTTTCTACGGCGGAATCAATTACGGCTACGGTGGCCACGGCTACGATGGCGGCCGCTGGGACAACGGCCCTATCCCGTGCGCTCCGGTAGTCTTGCTTGCCATATTGTCATATTAGTGAAATAATCCCGCAATGATCATCGGCGACCGGCTTCGCGAACTGCGTCAGCAAAAGAAGTTGTCCCAAGCCAAAATCGAAAATCGCTCGGGCTTGCAGCGCGCTTATCTCTCGCGCGTGCCCTACACGAAGGAATGGAGGTGGATCAAAATCTGAAGTAATGAGGTTGCGCGATAGAGACGTAACGGCCATACGACGATCGGCTTGTGACTCTTGGAAACGTCACCGATGACTCGTGATTGGCGTAAGAGAGCAACCGCACCACACGTATCACCCAAAGGGTCAAGGTTGTTTGGGCTTCTCGATTCTCTGATCGGTCTGAACGGAGAACAGCAGGAAATTCGTGAAAGTGTGAAAGACGATGGTGCGATGGTCGCCAAAGTCCCAAAAGCCGTCGACCAGCTTCGGCAACCAGATTCTTACAGGCTGCGTCTGGAATTGGACGGGGGCGTAGTCGATCGAGAGATAGGAATGCTGCACTCTCACCACTGGAACTGCCTCCATCAGACCCGTCTCCAGGTGGACGACCTCGCCGGTATCGGAGGCAATCCATGCTCGTCCCTTAAGCCTTGCCGGATACACGACGTTGTCGACGCGGAAGGAATAGGACCGGCTCGGCTTATCCTTGCGCTGCTGGAAAC
>DATDHE010000388.1:0-2612 GCA_036521695.1 Candidatus Acidiferrum sp.
ATGATCTCGGCGCGAGCAAGCCTTCTGATTGGGTGCGCGACATCGTGGGCATCGTTCTGAACGCCCGTTACAACGACCGGCGTACGACGATCATCACTACGAACTATTACGACAATCCGGCCCAAGAAGGCGAAGCCACACGTCTTCCCAGCGGAAAACTGGTTATGCCCACGCGCGAAGATTCCCTCGAACAAAGAATCGGCAGCCGCATGCGCTCGCGTCTGTTTGAAATGTGCCGCACCGTCGAAGTCCTGGCTCCGGACTTCCGCCGCGAAAGCACACAAGCCGGCCGCGCGCGCGCCTAGAAATAGGAAAACGGGCCTTTCGCTACTTGAAGAATGGAATGCCGCACGGTGCGCTGGCCATTGGAACACGCCTGGGGAGTCGAGATCGATACTCTCGATAATCCCGGGTGGACGGTATCAATCTAGATTCACGACTGGGTCGAGGGAAAGTCGTTGCAGAGCAGACGTCGGCCCTTGAACCTGACTGAGGCAGCCGAGATTTTGTTGCTTGGTTCAACTCTTAGAAATTTTCATGCCCTTGTCTCGAACGCTCGAAGCAATGCTGATGGGTGGTGATCGGCGGTCGATCGGCCGCGCGGACGAACTAACCCGCCTGGTTCTCAAAGAGCCACGCGAACCCCGGCGATGAAGGCGCGCGCCCGCAAGCTGTTGAAACAACTTCTGAGCTAGACCAAGTTTCACGTCCGAGGCTCTGCCTCTTCTCGAGGCAACTGAACTCTAAGCGTCGGCCATCTTACCCGTTACCAGCGGTTCCGCAACGAAGATTGTTAACCGACCAAACTGTTTGATTCCATTCATGTTTTAGCCGAGGTACGCTCAGGGAGCAAATTCGCATTGTGTTTTTGCTCTTGACTTTTCTTTGTATCTTGTATATGTTATATGTATAAGGTATGAGCGACCCTCTGAACCGCAGCGAACTCTCCGCCGTTGAGCGCAACTTCCGTTCGCGCATTGCCCAGCTTTCCTCCGGTCAATGGTTTCTTCGTGGCACTCTCTCGGAACGTGCGGGCACCTGTGGCAAGGCGAATTGCCGTTGCGCCCGCGGAGAACTGCATAAGTCTTTGTACCTGGTGCAGAGCCAAGCGGGGAAGCTTCGCCAGGTCTGTGTCCCCAAAGCCTGGCAGCAACGCGTTCGCCAAGCCGTGAACGACTATCACCTAATGCAGGAACTGATTGAGGAAGTTTCCGAGTTGGAATGGAAACGACTTCAGGAAAAGAAACGATAATCGTTCTTCGTCGCCTGACCCGTTACCGGTTTCATTGACACGGGGTCGAGGCGGCGAGTATCCTTTTGAGGTTGCAGCGCGCCTCGAAACGCCCGCAGCACCTTGTCCCGTAAGACCGCTTAGCGGTTACCTCCTTGTAGGAACCCTGTCAGGGAATTCGCAAGGAATCTATCGACGTTTTGCGTTATCCCGGCATAGCCGGAGTGGACAGAATAGAAGTTATCTTCCGGAGGCCAACAACCATGTCACCCGAGCACGACAACGCAGCGGCAGCTGCACCCGCACCTGATTCAGAACCAACTCAGAACAGCACTCCAGAGGAAGTGAATGCAGCGCCGGCAACCGCGCCCGAGTCTGCTACGCACGAAAGTGCCCCAGAGCTCGCGGCCCGCGCCAGTGATGCTCCCGAAGAGCACGCAAAGGCTCCGGAAGCTCCTGCCGCGGTCGTTCCATCTCCGGTCGACGCCGAAGCTACCGCTGCGGCCGAAGAAGCGGCCGGCTCCGAAGAGATGAGCAAGCTGATGGAGCAGTACGACGAGCAACACGAAGCTGCCTCCCAAAACGAAATTATTGAAGTCAAGGTGGTCGCTTATACAGAACACGGCGTCGTGGTCGATCTCGGCGGAAAGACCGAAGGCCTGATCCCTGCAGCGGAATTCTCCGAGACCGACATTCCGCGTCCAGAGCCGAACGCCACGATCGAAGTGCAGCGCACCGGCGAGCACAAAGATGGCTTCACGATTCTCTCCTACCAAAAAGTGCTGCGCCGCCGCACCTGGGAAAAAATCGAAGCCGCTTATAAAGCCAAGGAAACCATCACTGGCAAAGTCGTCGATCGCATCAAGGGCGGCCTGGTCGTGGACATCGGCGTCCGCGCATTCCTGCCGGGCTCGCAATTTGATCTTCGTCCGACGCAGAACCTCGACGATCTGACGGGCACCGACGTCGAAGTCCGCGTTACCAAGCTCAACCGCCGCCGCGGCAACGTGGTGGTCAGCCGCCGCGCTCTTCTCGAAGAAGAGCTGCATGCCAAGCGCGCGCAATTGATGGACACGCTCACCGAAGGACAAGTCGTCCACGGCCACGTGAAGAACGTCACCGAGTACGGCGCCTTCGTCGATCTCGGCGGCATTGACG
The DNA here is from genome assembly GCA_036521695.1 of Candidatus Acidiferrum sp. Classification (GTDB taxonomy): domain Bacteria; phylum Acidobacteriota; class Terriglobia; order Acidiferrales; family UBA7541; genus Acidiferrum. The sequence continues at coordinate 2,390 of DATDHE010000388.1, forward strand.
GCTTGCTTCATCTGACAGATCTCAGTTGGGGCCGCGTCAAGCATCCTTCCGATGTCGTGAAGCCGGAGCAGGAGCTGGACGTCATTATCCTGAAGTTCGACAAGGAAAAGCAGCGCGTCTCGCTCGGCCTGAAGCAGCTGATGCCTGATCCGTGGGTGCACGCCGCGGAGAAGTATCCGGCCGGCGGCAAAGTAAAAGGAAAAGTCGTCGGCGTCGTTGACTA
>DATDHE010000389.1:0-45325 GCA_036521695.1 Candidatus Acidiferrum sp.
ATCATCCCGTCCATCGCCGGCGGTTCTATTGAAATCGCTGATTGACTTTTAATCGACAGGGAGCTTTTGCAATGGCCACGACCACACAGCCGCAAACCGGAACGAAACAGGCCACGGGTCTTAATAACGAAGAAATCCTTCGCTACAGCCGCCACCTGATCATGCCCGAAGTGGGCATGGAGGGTCAGCTCAAACTTAAAAATGCGAAAGTCCTGCTGATAGGTACCGGAGGACTTGGCGCACCGCTGGGTCTTTATCTCGCTGCCGCTGGCGTCGGGCGTTTGGGGCTCGTCGATTTCGATGTCGTGGACTTCACCAATCTTCAGCGGCAAGTCACCTTCGGCACCAGCGATGTCGGCAAACCCAAAAGCGAAGCGGCCCGCGAGCGCCTGTCCAACCTCAACCCCAATATTCAAATCGAAGCCTTCGAAACAAAACTCACGAGCGAAAACGCGCTCGAGCTATTCAAGGATTTTGACGTCATCGTTGATGGCACCGACAATTTCCCGACGCGGTATTTAGTCAATGACGCGTGCATCCTCCTCGGCAAGCCAAACGTTTACGGCTCCATCTTCCGCTTTGAAGGACAAGCCACGGTGTTCGGCATGCCTGAAGGGCCGTGCTACCGCTGCTTATATCCGGAGCCGCCTCCGCCGGGGCTCGTGCCGTCTTGCGCTGAGGGCGGCGTGCTGGGCGTGCTGCCCGGCATCGTTGGCTCTATCCAGGCGATGGAAACGATTAAATTGATTTTGGGCGCCGGTGAGAATCTTGTCGGCCGCTTGCTGCTCTTCGATGCGTTAGCAATGAAATTCCGCGAACTCAAGCTGCGCAAAAATCCCACCTGCCCCATGTGCGGCGAGCATCGCACCGTCAACAAACTCATCGACTACTACGAATTCTGCGGCGTGCGTGGCGAAGAAGCCCCCGGCCCCGATGTGCAAGTCCCGGAAATATCCCCGCGCGAATTGAAATCACGCCTGGACCGCGGAGATGATCTCTTCATCCTGGACGTGCGCGAGCCTCACGAGTTTCAAATTTGCAATCTGAAGGGTCATTTGATCCCGCTCGGCGAATTGTCGCGCCGCGTTCACGAGCTGGACTCTTCGCGTGAAATCGTCGCCCATTGCCGCAGCGGAAAGCGTTCTGCGGAAGCCGTCGATTTCCTGCGCAAGACGGGCTTCCGCAAAATCCTTAATCTCAAGGGCGGCATTCTGGCTTGGTCGGACGAGGTTGACCCCAGCGTGCCCAAGTATTGAGAGCATTCAGCCGCTTCCTTGAGTTCCCGGCCAACTCTGCGTAATCTAGAGAGCGCGTTCGACGACAAGCAACAAACGTCGAACGCGCTCTCACCCTTTTCGGAGGCCCGAATGGCTGCAAGCAGGATCACTATCAACAGTAACGGATCGATTCGAGTGGAAGGCGATTTCGAAATTGTCGATCCCGAAGGCCGCGCTTTCGGCCTTGCTGGACGCTCTGCCATTGGCCTCTGTCGCTGCGGCCACTCTGCCAACAAGCCCTTCTGCGATGGCTCGCACAAGACCTCCGGCTTTAGCGACCCTGTGGTTGCTCGCGAACTCCCTCCGCCCAAACCCAAGCTGTAATCCACAATAAAGAGAAAGCTGCGAGACATTTTCACCTGTGAGACTGTCTCACACTGAGACACTCCACGTATTCTCGCTGATACTGTCCCAATTGTCGGTAACTCTAACGGAACAAAGATGATAGATTCCTTAGGCTCCTGTTTCTCAGTCCATCCTTTTGTCTCGCTGGTACACTCCCTGCCTACCCCCCTCGCAACGCTCCTGTAACTAACTAAAAATCAATTACTTACGGACTGAGATTTTCACCTCAGAAAGGGCACAAACTTGCATTCTCATGGTGTTGTAGTTGTTTCTTCGGTATTTGGGGGGTTTCGTGGGTGGTTGGGGCCAAATCGTCGGGTTTCTTCGGAAGGAGCGTTCTCGCGTCCTGATCGCTTCCACCGTGGGCCTGGCGCTCCTGTTTTTTGGCGCCATCTTTTATTTGAGGCAAGCCGCTATTTCTGGTTCCCCCGAGATTTACTTATATCTTGAAGTTGGTGGCACCCTCCTCAGCTTCTGCTATGCGGCCAACGCGCTGGTCAGGTTCCGCGGCACGCACGATCGCACCGCGCTCATTCTGGCATTTGGCTTTGTCCTCTCGGGAATCATTGAGACCGTCGGCTATTTCGGCCTGAACGATGTTCTCCAGGCCGGCCCGGCTGCTCTGACGAGAATCCCCATGGGTTGGATGGTCGGCCGCACGATTCTCGCCGTTTTCTTGCTCTCCGCCATCGCCGTTGAACGTTACATTCCGAATGCCCGGCAACCCAGCAAAGAAACTGCAGGTGCGTTGCTGGTGGTCGCCATTGCTACCTATCTTACAAGCGCAGCATTTCTCGCCGCACCTTCGGCGCCGCTGGCTCATGTAGCCAGCTTTGTCTCTCGTCCTTGGGACTTGCTGCCCGGCGCTCTGTTCCTGTTTGCCGCCATTTGTTTCGGACAGCGTCTCCAGAGCAGCAAGAACAATAAGACCGCCGCGAGCCTGTACGACTATTCGCTCTTTGCCGTGGCGTCGCTCAACGTGGTTTGCCACGTCTCCGCGGCCTTTTCTCGCCATCTCTTCGATGGCCCGTTCTTCCTAGCGGAATTGAGCAAGACCTCCAGTTACGTCGTCATGCTTTCCGGAGCGCTGCTGGATCAAGCGCGATTGTTTGACCAGGTGCGTTCCATGGCCGTGAGCGATTCGCTGACCGGCCTCGCCAACTATCGCCGGCTCATCAGCGTCCTTGAGGCGGAACTCGACCGTTCGCGCCGCACGCAACGTCCTTTCAGCGTGGTCCTTCTCGATATGGATGGCCTCAAAACCATCAACGATCACTACGGCCATCTGACCGGCAGCCGCGCCATCGTCCGCCTTTCGAAGATTCTTCGCAGCCATTCTCGCGCCATCGATACCGCGGCGCGCTATGGCGGCGACGAATTTGCCCTGGTGCTTCCTGAAGCCGGTCCGGACATCGCCGGCCGTGTCGTTTCCCGCATTCGCGAGCGCCTTTCTGCCGAAGCTGAGCCGCCTGCGCTTTCCGTCAGCGCCGGGGTTGCCGCGTTTCCGGAAGACGGCGATACGCCGGAAAAGCTTTTGGGCGCTGCCGACCGCGCGCTCTACGGCATGAAGCACCGCGGCAGCAGCAATGTAAAAAATCTCACGCGGATTGCCGCGTGCCTATGAGGATGAATGCCAGTCAAATCCAACAGGCACGCTTTTCCCTTCAACCGCGTCGAACGCCGGATTCCCATGGAGATCCCCGTGCTTCTGGACGGCCATCGCCGGATGCCCGGCACGGAATCGACTTTTACGGAAAATGTGAGTGCGCGTGGCGCGCGGGTCGTGAGCACCCGCCGCTGGGAACACGGCGAACGGCTGACGTTCGTATCGCGCACCGGAGAGTTTCGCTCCTCGGCCCGGGTAGCATACTGCGAACCATTGCAAGGCGACGGCTTTGCGATTGGCGTGGAGTTTCTCGAGCCAAAAGGGCGATGGGTTGTTTAATCCCCAAGATAGCTTGACGTAAATCGGCAAGCGGATAGGAGGGAATACCTGGAACAAGAGAAGTCAGAAAACTTGCGCAAAATTAAAATCATTTGAAGCGCCGTGCGGATCGAGAAGGAGCCGCCCGGCGCTTCATCTTTTTCGGCGCGCTTGGACGTAGCGGCCATCAATCACCGACTTGCGCTTTACGGCGTATGCAGGCTAGACTCTGCCTTTGCTACGCAAGACTTCATCATAAACGCGAATCATTCCATCCACCATTTGTTCCGCAGAGAAGTTTTGTTCCACCCGCTTACGGCCTTCTTTTCCAATGCTCGCCGCTAATTCCCGGTTTTGAAGAAGTCCCCTTGCCGCGGCGCAAATTTCCGACACGTCCGGGCCTGAAACTAACAGTCCGCTCTTCTCATGTTCGATGATTTCGCCGAGCGCTCCTTTGTTGAATGCGATGGATGGAATCTCGTAGGCCAATGCGGCGAGCAACGAATTGTTCAGCGCTTCGAAAAAAGACGGCAGCAGGAAAACGTCTAGGGCTGCGTACACACTTTCTACATCCTTCACAAACCCAGGAAACAAAACTGTATCGCCAAGTCCGAGTTCTTGCGCCAACGATACCAGTTTCGCGCGGCATGGCCCATCGCCTGCCAGCAGGAGTCTCGCACCTGGAAATTCCTTCCGGAGTTCAGCGAGCGCACGGATGAGCCACTCCTGACCTTTGTCGGGCAGCAATACGCCGACGCAACCAAGCAATGGCGCCTCGCCGGAAATTCCCCAGCGCGAGCGCGCAGCATGTCGCTGCGCATCCGTGAAGAGCGGCGGAATCTCCGTGCCTTCATAAACTACAGTCAATTTCTCTCGGGGCGCTCCCGAGTTTGCCGCCTGCTCCGCTACCCACTTCGAATTTGCAATGATCCGCGCAGAGGATTCATATCGCGCACGCGATGCGCGACTTTTCCCGATGAGGTATCCCACGCGGCGTGAAATCAAAAAGGGAATGCACTTGTGCGCACCAGCCAGCCACACCGCCGAAACGGCGTGCGCTTCATTGGCATGCACGAGGTCAAATCCGACGCCACGGACCAATGCGCGAACTTTCCGCGCCGCAGGCAGGCGAAATAGTCCACGCGAGATAAAATGAACGCGAACGCCGTTCTCCCGCGCGCGCTCTCCCAGCGCCGATCCCCGCGCGGCAACGAGTTCCGCCTCATGGGCACGCGCGAGCAGTCCCTTCAAAATAAGGAGAGCCTGATTTTGTCCGCCGCGCCACGCTGTTTCGAGGTCGACGAGCAGCACCTTCACGGCTTCGCTCCGGTTGCCCCACGTTCCCCTTGTTCTATCAATTTGCCCAGCTTTGCGTATTTCAATCGCACCGATCTCGCCGCCATCTGCGCAATCAGTGCCCCGCGGTATCCATCCAGAAACCCGCCGCGCAGAAAGTAATTCTGAAACCAGCTCCACGGCGTCGCCAACCACATCGCGGCCTGCCAGTTTCGTTTCCCGGCCTCAAACATTTGCCGGGCCGCGAGCGCTGTGTACCGCTCGACATTCCCCTCGTGCTCTGCAAACGACCGCACCGTGTAATGCAGCAAGTCCCCAGAAAGCCGTCCCGGCTTGCCCTCAAACCTCAGTGCTTCGTGGATGATTCCCGAAAACTCCACTTTGTCCCGGCGGTAGAGCCGGCGCTGAAAATCTGGATACCAGCCCGAGTGCTTAACCCAGGCTCCCAGATACCAAGTTTTTCGCGCCATTTCGTACACGCTGAATTTGGGTTCGTGCTTTTTCCAATCCAGCAAGGAAGTCTGCAGCGCGCTGCTCAATTCCTCATCCGCATCCATCGACAAAACCCATTCATTCTGCGCGCACAGCGCCGCGAAATTCTTCTGTTCCGAATAATTTGTCCAGGCGCGTTCCCAAAAAGCCGCGCCATGTTCGCGGGCTATCTCCGGAGTCCTATCCGTACTTCCGGAATCCACCACCACAATTTCGTCCGCGATTCCCTTTAGCGACACCAAGGCACGCGGCAAATTATGTTCTTCGTTGAGTGTGATCAGGCAGGCGGAAAGGCGATTCATCGGGTGCGTCGGAAGCACAACGCTATCGTCCGTATCTTACACTTACGATGCGCCGACTTCAGATTGTAATTTGCGGAAGAATAGGGCAGGGAAGCAATTTCACTTCTTCTGGAAGCTGACACGAATCCGGCTCTCGCCAATCCGAAACTCCGAGCCGTCTTTCAACATAGCCGCTCGCACGCGCTCTTCGTCGTAAAACGTACCATTGGTGGAATCAAGATCCTTCAGGTTGATGACTTTGTCTCGCACTTCCAGCAAGCAATGGTGCCGCGAAATCTCCGGGTCACTCAACGGGATATCCGCGCCCTTCCGTCCGATCACGACGCGCGATTTCGCTAGTCTAAAAAACTGGCCGTTCGCAGGCCCCGACGTGACCGCAAGGACAAATACACCATCCACAGGCAGCTTCATTCCATCGTCTTCAGGCGGAAGATGCAAACCTGAACTGGAAGCGTCGGCGCGGGCAAACGTGGGAAGCGGGCTAATCACCACGGTTTGGTCCGGGCGCCACGTCATCTCCACAACCGTGGTTTTCCCGCATTTTGAGCACTTGAACTGCACCTTTGGATGGATCGTGGAGTCGGCATCCTTGAGCTTGTGCTCGGTCCCGCAATGAACACACTTGGCTTGCATCACTCTAATTTAACACTCGCGCCGTGGCGGAGTTGCGCTCTCTTCCTGCGCATGTTGCAAGGGTAATTTGCGGCCCGGGCGAACATCCGCCACAACGCGCGGAGGCCTCTGACCCGCGTCTTGTGCTAAGATCAAAGGTTGCAATCCAAGCGGGAGAGCGTTTGTGCCGGAACATATTTCGCGTAAGGAATTGAAGCAGGACAAGATCCACGATGCCATTGAGCATGGTGCCGAAGCCGTTTTTTCGCATACCACCGTTCTCGCCGCGGCCGTCCTGGCTGTCGTGATTGTCGCCGTCGGCTATTTCGGCTGGCGTTTTTACACGGATCGTCAAACGGTGCAGGCTACCGCGGCGCTCGACATCGCCACGAAGGCCTATTCCGCACGCATCGGTGCCGTGCCCGATCCCAACGATCCCAGCGAGCCGTTCTATCCCACGGAAGCCGCCCGTGCCGAAGACGCCGTCCAAAGATTTTTTGCCGTCGCCGAGAAGTATCCAAACACGAATCCCGGCAGGCTCGCCGCGTATTACGCTGCTCTCTGCTATGAAGACCTCGAACGTCACAATCAGGCTCTCGAGCAATTGAAAAGGATCAGCTCCGGCAAGGACAAAGAACTTGCAGCCATGGCGCAGTATCAAACGGGAGTGATTTACGAGCGTACGGGGAAGACCGCTGAGGCCATCCAGGTTTTCCGCGACCTGGCCGATCATTCCTCCGTCTTCGTTCCGCGCCCGCTCGTTCTTCTCGAGCTGGCCGAGGCCTTGCGCCAGAGTAATCCGAAAGAAGCCGCCAGTGTATACGAGCAGCTCAAAAAGGAATTCCCGAACACGCCCGTGTCCGAGGAAGCGGATCGCGGCCTGGAAACGCTCGCGCCGCAGTCCTGAGCCCGGCTCCTTTTTGCGACAAGCTCGGGCGGACCGTCGAATCTTTCGAAAAGGTTTGAAGACATCTGAGAACGCAAACGGACGGTGATGTCTCTGTCCGTCGCCGGAGCCGCTCATAGAACCACTCCCCACAAGCGCGCCGTGGGCGATGCGCGTGGAAGTCTCACGCGGACGCCGCTACCCTGAGTCACCGCATCCCTACCGTAGCGAATACGCGCGCGACCGCGACCGCATCATTCACTCCCGCGCCTTCCGCCGCCTCGAAGCCAAGACGCAAGTCTTCACCATCCGTTACTCCGATCACTTTCGCAATCGGCTCACGCATACTCTGGAAGTTTCGCAGATTGCTCGCACCGTTGCCGCCGCGCTCGGCCTCAACACGGATCTCGCTGAGACTCTCGCTCTTGTCCACGACATCGGCCATCCGCCCTTCGGCCACGCCGGCGAAAAGAAACTCGATGAGCTTATGCGCGCACGCGGCTCGCGCTTCAATCACAATCTCCAGGCGCTGCGTATCGTCGAACAATTCGAAAGCCCCTATCTCGATTTTCCCGGCCTGAATCTCACTTTCGAGGTCCGCGAAGGCATTATCAAACACTCTCACGATTACTCCGCTTCACAATTCCCAAACCTTGCCGAATATTTTCTCGATCTTCGCACCCCGCTCGAAGGACAGCTTATCGATTGGGTCGATGAGATCGCCTACAACACCGCGGATCTCGACGACGCGCGCGAGGCAGAGCTCCTCGATCTCGAGGTCTTGCGAAAAGAAGTCCCGATTCTCGCCGAGACTTACGCTCAGATCGATGCTGCTTATCCTGCCGGTCGAGAAAAGCTCAAATTCAATGCAGCCCTTAGGCTCGTACTCGATCACCTGGCCACCGATCTCATTGATTCCACGCAGCAGCGCGTGGTCGCTTCCGGAGCCGCAACCGTTGAAGACATTTGCCGCTCCCCGCGCAGGCTCGTCGGTTTCAGCGATGACTTCGCCGAACGCAACGCAGAACTGAAACACTTCCTCTTCAAACACATTTATAACCACCCCGCTATCACCGAAGACCGCGACCGCTCCATCCGCTGCCTCGAAGAGCTTTTTCTGTACTACCTCGATTCACCGGGCTCCATGCCCGCCTCGCACGAAGAATCTGCCCGTACGGAAGCCCGCCACACCGTCGTTTGCGATTACATCGCCGGAATGACCGACCAATTTCTGCTTCGCAAGCACCATGAACATTTCGGTTCTTCGGCCACTACCTTTCAGGCTGCCGGGCGTCCGCCAGTTGCCGATAGCTGACCTCGTATGTGTAATCTGGGCTTCCGCCTGGTGCCTTAATGAAAAGCAATCTGTCTGAGCATGCTGAAAAATTGATTCGCTCTCTTTACGAAGAAAAGGGGTTCCTCCAGTCGCTCGTGGATCCGGATCAGCAGGAGTCACTAATCCAACAGATTGCCGAGACTGCCGAGCCTGCGGTGATTCCTGATCTTTTGCCAATTCTGATCACTGGGAATAAGAGAGCGATCTTAGCCTGCGCAAGGGCCATTCATCAGCTACTCCAGCAGCTCAAGCCTGCTGACTTTGCGAGTTTCGATGAATATGTCAGGCTAGGCTATTCGAATTGGCGCGTGCCTCGCGAGCCCTGGTACACCATCAAGACAAAAGACGTCAGCCACCTTGCGAGCATGGGAGAAATGTCCGTCTCACTCCTAGGCCTCGCCAGCTGTCATACCAACGGCTATGTTCGCGAAGAAGCGCTTCGGGACCTCGGAAAAATGGAGACAGGAGCCGAGCTCCCATTTCTGTTCATTCGAGCGAATGACTGGGTAGAAGTGATTCGTTCTTCGGCCGGAAGATGATCTTGGAGCGCATCCGGCCGGAGTATTCACATCGCCTGTTGACATGGCTCCCGCTCGCGCTACGTTTGGGCAAAGCGGGTCGGGGCGATCACCCTGAGATTATCGAGGCGCTCCGGGAACTCTTCGAGAGCCCAGAAGCGCGCGTCTTGAAATTCCGCTGACCAATCGGTAGAAAGAGAAAGAAATCTGGTAGTTCGAGAGAGGGAATCGTGACCGGCCATGACGCCTACACACTTTGAAACGCTCGTCGCGATGTATGACGGCGCACCCATCAATAAATGGTTCCGGCCGCAACTTCGCATCCCTGAAGAAGGCCGCGCCGAGATTAAAATGCCCGTGCGTGAGGACTTCCATCATGCAGCTCGAGCGATTCACGGAGCCGTTTATTTCAAGGCGCTAGACGATGCCACGTTCTTTGCTGTCCAGTCTCTCGTCAAGGATTTGTTCGTCGTAACTTCCTCTTTCCAGCTTTATTTCTTGCGGCCAGTCTCCGAAGGCCATCTCCTCGCCCGTGGCCAGGTCGTTAGCCGTTCGAAACGCCTCTACATCGCCGAAGGCGTCCTCTTCGACAGCCGCGGCAAAGAAGTCGCGCGAGGAAGCGGAACGTTCATGCCGAGTTCCATCCAACTCGGCCCCGAGTTGGGTTATCGCTGAATGCCCCGCTTCATTGCGCCTCGGAACGCCAGCATTGCCATAATCCAATCTCCGCTATCGATTGTGATAGCCTTAGCCGTCTTCCAGCAGCGAAAGGCAAGAACGCATGTCGCTGGGCTCAAACACTTTTCCTGTGCTCCGATGGGTTAGCTTGCTCTGGATGGCTGTTTGGTTTCCCGCTTATTTCCACTTTTGGGGCTGGGCAAATCTCCTACACTTGTGCGACGTCGCAGTGATCCTGAGTTTCATCGGTACCTGGTGGGCAAATCCGCTGTTGCTTTCAAGCCAGGCCGTCAGTTCGCTGGCCGCCGGACTTTTTTGGCTCCTGGACGTCGGCTGGCGGTTAACGACAGGACGCTATCTCATCGGCGGCACGGATTACATGTGGGACGCTCGTTACCCGCTCTGGGTCCGCCTACTCTCGTCCTTTCACGTAGGGCTGCCACTGGTCCTGCTTTGGACCCTGCGTCGAGTCGGCTACGACAAGCGCGCCCTGGGCCTGCAAGCCGCAATCGCCGCCGTTCTGCTTATTGTTTCTCGCTTCTTGTCGGCGGACATCAACATGAACTACGCGTACCGCGATCCCGTCTTCAACCGCGCCTGGGGACCGGCCCCCGTTCACCTCGCGGCGGCGTTCATCATCATCGTCGGATTGGTGTACTGGCCCACGCATCTTCTGCTTCACTGGCTGTTTCATGCGCCGGTCGTCTCAAAGTGAAAGGAGTTCTCATGTCGACCCAAAATCGATCGCTGCTCAGAATGTTCGTTCTGTTGAACACGCTACTTCCAGCGTTTGCTCTGAGCGCCGAAACGCTACCCGCCAGCCGGGCAGGAGCCAATGTTCCTACCTGCGTCTCTTGTCCACCGCCCCAATACACGAAGAAAGCTCGTAAAGACAAGGTGGAGGGCACTGTCGTCCTTAAGGTTACGATTACGCCGGACGGTCGTGCGACGAACATTTCGGAAACAAAATCACTTCGGGAGGATTTGGATACCCAAGCGATAAATGCAGTCGCCAAGTGGAAATTCAAACCCACGACAGCTCCGGATGGCAAAGTCGTGCCAGTGAGCTGTCCTATCGAAGTTACTTTCCGTCTTTATTAGGCCAAGCAGGTGCCTGAGTGCGTCTCCTCTTTCGCAAGCGAGAGAGAGCGAACACCCAGCAACATCACGCGCGAACTGGTTAATCCGCGAGTTTCAATTTTTCCATGTACGCGGCAAAAGCCGCTTTGATTCTTGCCGGGTCGGGCGGTTTGTTTTTGTATTCCATCAAGGGCTGCACGAAATCATCCATCGCCTTGTCGATCTGTTCGAACAAATCGGGATGCGTCTTCTTTAGTGCGGTGTCGCCGCCGTAGTCTTCGCCCTTATCCCACACCCGTTCGAGGCTGTGTGCGAGCTGAGCCGCCGTTGCTACGTCGCCTTTTTGAAACTCCAAGTACGCGTGCTGGGCAATGGCACGGTAGGCTCCCATCTTGGTGTTGTCCACACCGGCGGTCTGAGGATTTTTCTTTTCCTGGGCGGCAGCCGCGGAAAGTGCCCCCATTCCGATGAAAAAGGCAAGCAGAACTGCGCAGATCAGCTTGGCCGTCTTGCAAGAAAAGTGTCTCAACGTATCCTCCCAAGAGATAGTCTCGTGTTTCTCGCCGGTACTTTCTGGAAGACCAATTTTCTCAAGTTCCGACGGAATAGGAGCACGAATTCGGAGCCTGGTGGAAGAGGTTGTACACAAAAGAGTACGTACCCAACTGAGTTCACTAGGTGCGCAGAATCTTCGTGCGCTGTCGTGGACGCTCTTGCGCCGGATCGTGACTTGCCCACCACGCGCGCCAGGCATTGGCATCGTTACCGAGCGCCGCGCCCGTAATCACGCGCAGGGTTCCATACACCAACTCCCGCGTCGTCGTGTTCAGCGAATCGTCGTCGGCAAAATTGAGCAGATGAGGCACCGCTGCCAGCCGCTCTTCCCGCGTGAGCATGCCGGATTGGCCCAGGCTGCTAGCTGCTTGCTCGCGCACTCGCGGCGAGCGATCGTGGGTCAAAATGTCCAATAGTGGGTCGACGGTAGCATCGCTGCCCAGCATTGCCAATCCTTCCACTGCCCAATAGCGTGTGTGTTCGCTGGAATCGCTCGCATAGTTCAGCAAGCTGTTAAGCACCTTCTCAGGTTCAACGCCACGATTTCCCAGCGCACCGAGCCGCCACAAAGCCATCCCTCGGCTTGCGGGCTCACCCTGCAACTGCCGGATCAACCGCGCAACACTCTCGGGCGATTTGCTCAAATTGTTCGCTGCAAGATCCACGTCAATCGCTGCCGTCCGCACGCGAAGATCGCGCGAATTCAGTGCCGCCAGCACTAGGTCAAAAAGCTGGTCAGTATTTCTAATATGGCCTCGCCAGCCATCCACATTTTCACGTAACAGATCCAGAGCGGCCGCATCGTCATGCATCGCGCGTTCCAACAATCGCTCCGCTCGCTGCTGCGGCGGAAGGCGGTTTAATTCCGCATCCAGCTTATTTTCCTCAGGCGTGGGCATTCGTACTGGCGAAGCGGCGTGAGAAGCTCTCTGTCCCGGAAATCCGCTGCTCCACTTTTGAGTCGGCAACGTTGTGCGCGCGGTCTCGAATCCAGCGGCGAGCGAAACGCCGCCAATCGCCGTGAGCAATGCTGCGTTTCGGATTCCGCGACGCAGCCACCGCGTCTTCCCATGCGCGACAGACTCGTTTACTAAACAAATTGGATTTTGCTGCTCGTTCATTCGCCGTGGCTCCGCCAAGCGTGGGCGCACTAAGCGCACCGCCTGTTACCAGCGAAATTACGAATTGAGTTTGTGAGTGGGTATGGTACGGCGGGACAGATTGCCGCCATCCATGCTCTAACCTGATTACTTTCAATTAGTTCGGGGAGTTACTCATAGGCGAAGGATAGAGAAGCCGCGTCCTAAGGTACAGGTCTCTTCGCGCCCATTCTTCGGCTCGAGTGCGACTGCGCTCGCGAGAGTTCGGACATCACTTGGCGGTGCCCGGCTTATTGGGATTGCTTCTAGGGAGCCGTTTGCGCGGGAATCACTTTGGTATCCTTCTGCGTGAACTCAAACCGCAGCCGCCATTCGCTTGCCACGCTCTTTCCGTCCACTTCTGGCGGCGTGAAAGCCCACTTTCTCGCGGCTTGCAGCGCTAAATCTGCGAAATACGAACTCGGTCCGGCGGCCTCCAGCTCCGCTAGCGAAACGCTACCTGCTTGATCAACATGTACTTTGATGCTGACGCGCACCTTCCCATGGATGGTTGCGCGCGCCTTTGGCGACACGTCCGGCAGCACCTGATCCAGAACTTCTCCCTTGCCCGGAGCAATTCCACCAGTGGCCGGTTTCGCAACTTCCTCGGAGGGAGGCGCTGCGGTAACCGCCGCGCCGGAAGCAGGCTGCTCTTTTTCGCTCGTGGCCTTCAAAGTGTCCTGTGAAGGCGGTGGTGCGGTCTGTTGTACTTCTTGCGCCGCCGCGGGCGCCGCGGACTTAGCTGCTTGGGAAACCGCAATGTCACGCCCCGGTTTCACCTTTGGTTTCGATGTATCTACGGACTCGGATGTCTTTGAAACCGCACGCGGGCCACTTGGTTTCTCAGAAGCCACGGCCGGTCCGGACGGAGCTTCCGGGTGATGCGTGAGCAGCCGCGGTACCGTCAGGATCGCAGCAAACGCCACCGCGCCCGCAATAAGGGGAACAAGAAACCGCGACCTCGCACCCGATTCCCTATATGACGGTGGCCGATGCGGACTAGTTTGCACCTGGGGCGCAGCTCTTGGCGGCACCGGCAGTGAGGCCATCGGTTTGGAGGTCCCAGCAGAGACTTGGTTGGCCAGGGCTGCCGAGCTCACACTCGCGCCGGCCGCGGCAACAGATGTCGCAACAGACGCAGACGCCACCGCTTCTCGCGCATTTAGCCGTTCCGCAATGTCAGCAACGCTTATGCGCCGCTGAGGCTCCAGCCGCAAACATTGGCGCGCGATCTCCAGAAATGGCGCAGGGAGATTAGTGGGCACTAGCGGCTCGCGGTTCGGCCCGGACGGCCACTCCGGCAAATGCTGTGTCAGAACCTCGACCAAGGTTATGCCCAGTGACCAAACGTCCGCTGCCGGCATCAGCATTCCGCTGGCCGCTTCAGGCGGATCGTAAGCACTCGCCCTTTTTGAAGCACTCTGTGCTTCTCCGATGCGCGAAATCGCATCGCTTGAGAGTTTCAGGTGATCTCCGGTAGCCAATATATTTGCGGGCTTTAGATCGCCATGTACAAAGCCCTTGCCGTGCAGGTATTCCAGCGCATCCAGCACCGGGAAAAGCATATCGCGTGTTTCTTCAGGCGTAAGCGCGCGCTGCGGAAGGATGTCCGCGAGGTCTTCCTCGGCGTATTCCATCACTAAATATAGCAGATCATCACCACCGAGCCGGCATCGCCCAGCGCGGAATATTCGCAGGAGATTCGGATGAGAGAGTTGCGAAGCAAATTCCCAGCTCGAGATCTGCGAATCGGCAGTTGCCAGATCGGCAGGAAATAGCTTGATGGCCGCTTTTTGCGGCTGGCCCGCGCCGTGCTCCGTTAGGAACACCGTGCTGTGATCGGATCCGCCAAGATATTGCCGCAAGGGAAAAATCCCTTCGACAATCTGGCCTTCCCATTGTTTCGAGGCCTCGGTCATATCGCACCCCCGCCCGACCGCGGATTTATTGCAAGTTTAGTTCACGTCTAGGCACTTCATCCGGGAAAGGTGTCTGGCTGGATACCCACCATATTACCAATACTGCCTGCCCTTTCAACTGACCCTCAGACCAGTAGTTTTCTTCGATTCCAATAAGATACTCTGGCAGCGATCACAGGATTCGATTCCCGCGAATGGGAGACCAGCCGTGTTCTGCGACCGTTGTGGACTAAACTTCCTTCCCAAACAATCCGTATGCACCCGGTGTCGGCGCGTTCCGACGCGCTACTGGTTTCAGCTGATGAGCCTAATTACGCTGCTTGTTGCCGTGGTGTGCAACGGTCTCGTAGCTATCCTCTTGCTCCCGCGCTTTGCCACGGGTCCCCACCCGCGTTTCATCTTTCGCGCCTGGTGGTGGCTCGACCAGAAAGCAGCTCTCTACGGCTGGGTGCTGTTCGCCGTTGCCTTGCTGGCATGGGACTACTTCGTTTGGAAAGAGGCCCGGCCCAAAATCAAAGGCTGGTTCACGCGCAAGCTGCTGACGCTCTCGCTCGCCGCTGGCGTGGCTCCCATGATCCCCTGGTGGATTCCTGCTGGCCAACCTCCGGGTCAATTTCTCTCGATGATCGGCAAGTATCCAGGCTTGCCTGCGATTCTTGCCTGGGCGGTCGTCTTGGTTGTTTCCGTCCTTCTCTGTATCGATGCGGAATCTCGCGACTACCTCCTCGGCCACGGTCGAATTCTGAGTGTCGTTAGCACCGGGATGCTTTTGCTCGTGCTGTCGATGACGATTGTCGGCTGGTCGCTGACCTACTGAGTTGCTACTCTTCGAGCATCTGTAGGGGCGGCGCTTGTTTACCCTGTAAGACCCCGCCCATCCCAACGCCCTACTTCGCGCGCGCCATCGCCAAGCATAGCGTCACGTAGCGTTTGAGCTTCTGCGTAATCAGAAAATTTTCCTTCACGTGCTCATGCCCATTCTCGCCAAGCTTCGCAGCAATCTCCGGATGCGACAGCAAAAAACGAATCTGATAAGCCGTGCCCTCCACCGAATGCGCCAGAAGTCCGGTGTGCTTGTGGATGATTTGCACGGGAATCCCACCGACCGCCGAAGCCACGACCGGTTTTTTCTTCCACAGCGCTTCGGAAACCGTCAACCCGAACCCCTCCCGCAGGCTCTTCTGAATCACAATTGTCGAAGCGTGCTGCAGTGCGTTCACCTCCAGCGGTGCCCACGCTGGCAGTTCGATGATATGAATGTCTGCTTCGCCATTGGCTTCTCGCTGGACCTCCTTCAGAACCTCTGCCCCCTCGGGATCGTCCGAGGCGCTGCCCCCGGCCAGCACCAGTTGGCAATCGAAATAGCGCTTCACGATGCGATACGCGCGAATCACGCCAACGGGATCTTTGAGCCGGTCGAACCGCGAGATTTGCGTCAGGATGGGTCGTAGCGGATCGATCTGATATTGCGCCAGCGTCCGTGCTACAAACCCGCTCTCCAAATCGCGATTCTTCTCTGAAAGCGGATCGATCGCCGGATAAAAAAGATACTGTGGGATAGCCAGCGAGCGCGAAAACTCCGGCGAAGAAAACATCGCGGCGTCATAGCGCGCCACGAATTTCTCCAAAAAGTCCCAAACCTGGCGGTTGGGATGCGACAGATCGATATGGCACCGCCATGCCCAACGATTCCCGTTTTTCTTGCGTCCCTCAATCAGCGCAGCGGGCTGCGGATCATGGATGATCATGAATTCGGCGTCGAGTGGCAGTCGCGCGCGGTTACGCTCGTTGCACGCCAGAAAGATTTCAAAATCTTTCGGGTCCGCGTGATACGGGGCCCCGTGAAGCGCGTTGTGGAACGATTTCGTCACTCCGTAGAAGTCATCGCCGCCGGTCATCACGTCCCAGCGCATATTCAGCTCGAGTTCCTCCGCGAGCGGCAGAAGACGGTTAAGAATTTCCGCCACGCCTCCACCCACTGCGGTCGAGTTAACCATCTCTATGCTGCGGCCTCGCAATGGTTTCGCGAGCACGCGCAGCTCGTCGATCTCGCCTTCACCGAGTAGCGCTGCGTAATCATCCAGCGGAATCCGGCTGGCGATCGCTACTCCACTCATCCTTTTCTCCTCTCGCGGTCGATCAGCCGAAGTACCTTGGCGCGGGCGCTGTCGAGCGTGTTCGTATAAATGTCGATGTGATTCACGCTGTCTGCCAGCGTTCCCAGGCCGAGGCCATCCGCCAGCCAGTGTGAAAAGTCATTCGTTTGCAGTTGCAAGCGCAGCCGCGACGAGAGGAAGTGAAAATAGAAAGAGGCATGGCTCGAATGGACTATGCCATTGCGAAATTCTTCCAGCGTCCGCGCTGTGAGCCCGAACGGCAGCGTGACCTCCACGCTTTCGCAAAAAAAAAATCGCTCCAGCGCCGCTTGTTCCGCTAGCGCCGGATTTGCCGTGCAATAATCGCCGACCACGCGGCACAGGTCAGCGCGCAGCGCCGCGATGGAAAGATAATCTCGGACGTCGAGAGCCGCGAGCTGCTCGGCGAGGTCTTCGCGGTTGGCGTCCGCGTGCGCCCACTGCGCGAAGTCATTTGAAAACCCTTCCGTCAGGAAGTGGTGGCTGCTCAAAGTCTGGAAAGTGTGATGAAAGATGGAAGCATCACTGCATTGATTTAGCCCCTTGAGAAACTCGGTCAGCGTGCCCGCCGACTGGTTCCCAATGCGCGTCAAATACGAGACAGTGAAGAATTCGAATGGCGTTTCCGCGGTGATCATGTGCTGGTTCTCCTGTTCCCCGAACCCTGGGGGAGTGCGGTGCATATCTGACACGCCATTGGGCGAGTCCGAGGCGGTATGGTCATGATGTTTGCGGCATCTCAATCCGTTCTGGAGCGTCGATGCGAATCTCTGTCAGGTCCGAAAGTAGATGCGCCGCCCATCTGTAGACGTTGTGCTCGCGTACGTTTTCTCGCATGCGCTGCATGCGTCTGACTTGTTCTTCTTCCGGCATCTCCAGCGCGCGGTGAATGGCTTCAGCCACTTGCTGCACATCGTAAGGATTTACGAGCAGCGCGTCCGGCAGTTCGTGCGCCGCCCCCGCGAACGTGCTCAGCATCAGAACGCCTCGCTCGTCTTCGCGTGCCGCCACAAATTCTTTGGCCACTAGATTCATCCCGTCATGCAGTGAAGTCACCAGGCAGACGGAGGCCGCTTTGTAGTACCGCGCGATTTCCTCGTGCGAGTGATGTTTCTTGAGCAATACAATGGGTTTCCACCGCCCGGCTTGGAACCGCGCGTTGATGCGGTCCGCCTCCGCGCTCACTTCGTTCAAAAAATGTTTATAGCGATCTATCTCAGTGCGGCTCGGTGCCCCAATCTGTACAAAAGTGAATCGATGTTGGTAGGCGGGATAAACATCCAGAAAGTGCTCGATTCCGCGGAATCGCTCGATGATCCCCTTTGTATAATCGACGCGGTCCACACCCACCCCCAGCAGGCTGCCGTCGATACCCAACTCGCCGCACAGAGCTGCGCGTTCCTCGCCGGCGTTGCGCGTTTCATTTAAAGCGTGCCCATTCTCCGGAAACGCCACGCTGATCGGATACGGTCTCACCCGCGTGACGTGGCCCTGCCGGTTCACCGCAAAACGGTCCCATTCCGTCAGCGCTTCCACCGCCCGATCCACCGTTTCCAGAAAATTGTTGCAATGCGATTGGATGTGAAATCCGATCAGGTCAGCGCCGAGAAGCCCGTCGACCAGCTCCCGCTGCCATGGACAAATGCCAAACACTTCCGGATTCGGCCACGGTATGTGCCAGAAAATCGCCACTCGAGCATCCGGACGCGCTTCCTTGATCATCCGCGGCAGCAGCGCAAGGTGATAATCCTGCGCCAGGAGTATCGGCGACTCTGTCCCTTCCATCTCTTGCAGCACCGCATCCGCAAAGCGTCGGTTCACGCGCTGGTAATGCGTCCAATCTTCCGGACGAAACACCGGCCTCGTATGCGCAATATGGCATAGTGGCCAAAGACCCTCGTTTGCAAATCCCTGGTAATACCCCTTCTCTTCATCGTTGCTGAGCCATACGCGACGAAGCGTATAGCTCGGCCGCTCCGGGGGAACACGCTGATGGTCATAAGCATCGGAGACTTCGCGATCAGCACTTCCAGATCCATGAGCGATCCAAGTTCCATCGCATGCCACCAGCACTGGTTCGATCGCCGTCACAACGCCGCTTGCAGGCACAATGATCTCGATGGAATTATTCTTTTCGCTGTAGACGTTCAAGTATGGCTCGCGGTTGGATACCACAAACAATGGCTTATCCTGCAATTTGTTCCGCAGACTCACGCGGAGCCGTTCCGCTGTCCAGATGGAAACGTTGGAATCGCGCAACCGCGCTTCCTCCTCCGCCGACGCTCGCGCTGCGTTCAAGTCATGCGCCAGGTGCGTCACTTCCTGATGCAACTGGTCAAAGATCTCCCCCTGCGGCGTCATCGGCGGAGCGTGCGTCTGTCCCGTTCGCAAAGTTCGCAGCCATTTTGCCGTCAGCGCCAGCGGCGCTGTAAACGTCCACCTCACCAGCACGAACGCCAGCAAGCTGATCAGAATCGTTTGAATCGCTGCGTTAACGAACGCGTCCCTGAGCGTATGCTGTACCTGCGTGTCGATATAACTCGTGTCATGGAACAGCACCAGAGTGCCGGCGGGTTGCCCATCACGATGCAATGGCAAAGCAAAGATGTGCATTGGGCCCAGGTACTTTTCATCCCCGGCCGCGGAGCTGTCCTTTGTTAGGAATTCACCCTGGCCCACGTCCCGTTGTGCGGCGCGCACCGCAGCAGCCGGGCTCGTTTGAAATTCCGGCGGGAGCCCGGTGGTGACCGCGATCGCCGTGCCCTGGAGGTCATAAACAGCTACACCCTGCAGATGTTCTCTCTGTCCGAAACGTGCTACGAGCCGTTGCAGGTCTTTATTGGGCCCATTGCCCAGAAGAGGCTCGACCGTTTCTTGAAGGCTATCGCCCAGGATTTCCGCGCGTCGCGATAGGTCGCTGCGGAGATTGCGCCTCTCGGTCCTTACCTGATACGCAGCGAACAACAGAGACACCACCGCCACGCTGACGATTAAGGGCAGGACAATCTTCAGAGTCGTGCGCATCAAGACTCCCCAAGTTCATTGAGTAAGCCAGATTGCGCCCGGGCTGGGCCAGGCGCAATACAGGATTACACTAGGCCGAAAAGAAAAAAGGCAGTAGGTCAGTAAGGATTGACGCCAGAGGCTGGCGTCACCACAACGTGAACGGCAATGTTTTTCCCGCTGTCCGAGCGGTACTCCACCATTGCTTGCGCTCCGATGGTCAGTTTGCCTTCCACTTTCGTTTTGTCATCCACCAGGAACTCAACGGTCTGCTGTCCCTGATTGTCTTTGGGGATGCTGATTGTGAATGCGGCATCGCCCACCGAAGCGATCGGTCCTGATACCGATTGATTCTCCGGTGCGCGGCTCGTGCTATGTCCGGCCGCGTTCGCAGGCAAGGGCTGCGCAAACACGGCTAGGGTGAAACAAGCCATAAAAAGCGTGACCAAGGAAAGAATGGTTCGGAATCTCATGAAGTTTTCTCCAATTTGATTTCGACCGGGATCCGAAGAAGGGCACGAAATGAGCCAAACTCTCCCAAGATTTGCCCCGGTCAAGTAAGTCGCGCTATGTCAGCAAGATATGTGCTGTACGCGGCTGTCGCGAGAAATAAGGCCTGGTACTAGTCCTATGCAATTCTTGCCCGCTCGCAGCCTTCTTGTCTGTCGTTTCTCGCCAGCCAGCCGGCAAGTTACAAATCCCGCTCGCCTGGGTCGCCTATCAACGCTGTTAGCTTACCCTCTCAATTTCCGCGGTGGTATCCTTTTTTGTACAGGTTTATGCTGATCCGGCGAATCGGATTCGAGGTATCCCGGCAATCCGCCACAAAAGTGAGATGACGCATGTTCGAACGATTCACAGAAAAAGCCCGCCGAGTCATTTTCTTCGCCCGCTACGAAGCCAGCCAGTACGGCATCATGTCCATCGAGACAGAACACTTGCTGCTCGGATTAATGCGTGAGGATAAGGCGCTCGTTTGGAAGTTTCTTCGCGAAAACGGCGGCGTGGAATCCATTCGCCGCGAAATCGAATCCCAAATTACGCGTGGCGAGCGCCTATCCACAGCAATTGAAATTCCTATTAGCGGGGAGTGCAATCGTATCCTGAAGAAAGCCGCGGAAGAAGCGGAGCGTCTTGGATCCAAATATATTGGCACGGAACATATACTTCTCGGAATTCTCCACGAACACGATTGTCTGGCTGCTCGGCTTTTGCACGAACGCGGCTTGACGCTCGATTGGCTTCGCGAAGAACTGGCTCGTCCTTCCGATGATCCACAAAGAAAATTCGAGAATGCCGCGGCAGAAATTGTTTCCGTGATGCAGATTGCGCGGGTATGGGGCCTTGGTCAAGCGACTGAGTTTGCCAGGATGTTTGCCGCGGATGGCCAGTTTGTAGACCCGCAGGGCAACTTGTGGATTGGTCCCGCGCGCATCCACGAAGCCGCAAGACTTATCTTCGCCGCTCCTGGTTGGGCCAGGTCGATCGGAAAAACCGAAGATGTTCAGTTTGTCGGCAGTAAAGCCGCCGTGGCGACCCTGGTGTGGGAATCCCCCGGAAAGCTCGAAAAACCGAATCCCGGCTGCGTCCGCATGACCATCATCCTCACTCAGAAGCCGGAAGGCTGGAGCCTCGTGCGGGTTCAAGCCACCGGTCTCCAACCCCAATCCCGCACCGCAGCCGTCTAACCCTTCTCCAGCTACCGGTACTAGAGCCACCCCTTGCCCACCAAGCAGCAACAGTACCAGAAAGCGGCCCTGTTCCTTGACTTGCCGCTCGCACGACGGAATAATGATAAAGCATGAGCGTTAGCGTCGGAGGCATTCAAGACTTGTTCCTCGATGTAAAAGATCTCGCGGTTCGCAAGTTGCGTATCCGGAAGAGCTACGCCCCGGGAAGCATCGATTACCATTCGTCCGAGATCAAGCAAGTCGCCCCTGTAGAAGTCACGGCCACTGCCGAGCTCCTCGAAGGCCAAATTCGCATCGAAGGTCAGCTCGAAACAAAGATTGAAATGGTCTGCGCGCGCTGCCTCGAGCCGGTAATTGAAGACGTGAATCGCTCTTTCGATCTGTTCTATGCGCCCATGCCTAAGGGCGCCAAGCCGAAAGAAGACCGGCTCAAGGATGACGACACCGAAATTGGTTTTTTTGAGGGAGATGGACTCTTCCTGGCGGATGTGCTCCGAGAACAGGTACTATTAGCTCTGCCCCTGAAGGTCATCTGCCAAAGTGACTGCCGGGGTTTGTGCCCGAACTGCGGTGCCAACCTGAACCATGAGGAGTGCCGCTGTGAGACCCACGCGACGGACCCGCGGCTGGCCCCTCTCGCGCGCCTGAAGCAGGACTGGCTGAAAAAACAATAGTTCACAGGGCCGAAAGCCCATAGCCCATAGAATCCGCCCACTGAGGCGGGAACGAGGAGTATTGCTATGCCTAACCCAAAAAGACGGCATTCGAAACGACGGACAAGCACCAGACGGGCACATGATTTTCTCGAGAAGCCGCCTCTCGGCGAATGCCCGAATTGCCACGAAACCAAGCAGCCGCATCAGGCCTGTCCCCATTGCGGCTTCTATAAAGGCCGCGCTGTGCAAGACAAGTCGGCCTGACGCCGCCTTTTCCTGCCGGTCTCATCCAAGAACTGGCGGTCAGATAAAGCATTCAAATAAATCCGATGATCACTATCGCTGTTGACGCCATGGGCGGAGACCACGCTCCCCGCCCCGAGGTTGAAGGCAGTGTCCTGGCTGCCCGCGAATTGGGCGTGCGCGTGATGCTGGTCGGGCAACCAAGCGTCGTCCGTGCGGAGCTGGCCAAGCATGCCGCCCCGAACTTGCCCATTGATATTGTCCCGGCAAGCGAAGTGATCACCATGGAAGATCACCCGGCTCAGGCTTTTCGCCGCAAGAAAGATAGCTCGGTTCACGTCGCCGCGCGCCTGGTGCGCGAAGCCAAGGCCGATGGCCTCGTCAGCGCTGGAAACACTGGCGCCGTCATGACGGTCGCCAGGTTTTTGCTGGGCACTCTGGAATCGGTCGATCGCGTCGCGCTGGCTGCGCCTTTCCCCAATGCCAAAGGCGGCGTTTCCGTGCTGCTGGACGTCGGCGCCAACGTGGATTCCAAGCCCGAGCATTTGGTGCAATTTGCTGTGATGGGCGAAATTTATTACCGGGCGACTTTTGGCAACCGCCGCCCCCGCGTCGGCCTCTTATCCGTCGGCGAGGAGGAAATCAAAGGCAATGAACTCACGCGCGAGGTCTACACGCGTCTGAAAAAGAGCCCGGTCCATTTTGTTGGCAATGTCGAAGGCGGAGATCTTTTCTCCGGAAATGTGGACGTTATCGTGAGCGATGGTTTCGTCGGCAATATCGCCCTGAAAATCTGCGAAGGCCTTGCCGTCCAGATTTTTGGCCTGCTCAAAAAGTCGATCCAAAGCTCGCTGGCGTCGCAGGTTGGTTTTCTTTTTTCACGAGGAGCCTTGAAGGGTTTGAAGAAGACAATTGATTACACGGAGTATGGGGGCGCGCCGCTCTTGGGCGTGCGAGGCGTTTGCGTTATCGGCCATGGGCGTTCCAACGCCAAAGCCATCAAGAACGCCATCCGCGTGGCCGCGGGTCTGTCCCGCGCGCGCATCAACGAAAAAATCGAACAGGAGCTCTCAGCTGCAAGCGTTCTCGCATGACGCCTCAGGAGAGGAATTGACGATGGGCAAAGTTGCATTCATATTTCCGGGTCAAGCTTCGCAGTACCCCGGCATGGGCAAAGAGCTGGCGGAAAAGTATCCGGCGGCCCGCGCCGTTTTCGAGGAAGCCGATAGGGCCCTCAATTTCTCCATCTCCAAAATCTGCTTTGAAGGCACCGAAGACGAGCTCAAGCTCACCGCCAACACGCAACCGGCCATCCTCACCTGCTCCGTTGCCGTCTATCGCGTCCTCGCCGAAAAAGGCCTCACTCCTGATTTCGTAGCAGGCCACAGCCTCGGCGAATACTCCGCCCTTGTAACCGCAGGCTCCTTGAAATTCAGCGATGCCGTACAGCTGGTCCGCAAGCGCGGCACGTACATGCAGGAAGCCGTCCCTGCGGGCGCAGGCGCAATGGCTGCCATTATGGGCCTGTCGCCCGCGGTAGTAGCCGACGCCTGCAAGCGCGCCTCGAATGGCGAAATCTGTTCCGCCGCAAATCTTAACTCTCCCGAGCAAACGGTAATCTCTGGCCATGCCGCCGCCGTCAAGCGCGCCGTTGAAATCGCTTCGCAACTCGGAGCGAAGCGCGCGGTGATCCTGCCGGTCTCTGCCCCGTTTCATTCCGCGCTAATGCAACCGGCGCAAGAGCGCCTAGCCGAAGATTTGAAGTGCACGAACTTTGTAAATCTGTCCGTACCGCTAGTGACTAACGTCGACGCCGACACTATCTCCACAGGCGACGAAGCCCGCGTCGCCCTAATCCGTCAAGTCACCATGCCTGTCCGCTGGGAAGAATCCGTCCGCCTCCTGATCGATGAAGGTGTAAACACCTTCGTGGAAGTAGGCCCAGGCCGCGTCCTGACCGGCCTCCTTCGCCAAATCGAGCGCTCCGCAGCCACGCTCAACGTCGAAGACGAAAAAAGTTTAGCCGCCACTGTCGGCAAAATCGCAGGCGCCCGTTCCGATGCGGCCTAGATTCTTAATAGATGTAGCTCAGGGCGAAGCCCTGAGGCTTTTCGCAAGCGCAGGCAGGGCAGCAGCAAACCAGCAATTCGGGAAGCCCCACCCTCGTTTTTTGAGGGTGGGGCTTGGGTTAAAGCTTTAACTGGTAAGAGTTGACAGGAAAATGAGATGTTCAGCCTAAAAGACAAAGTAGCCCTAGTCACCGGCGCCTCTCAAGGCATAGGCCGCGAAACCTCGCTAGCCCTAGCCCAAGCGGGCGCAAAGGTCATAGTCGCCGCCCGCAACGAAGAAAAACTCACCACCCTGGTAACCGACATCCTGGCCGCCGGCGGCGACGCTCTAGCCATAAAAATGGACGTAGCCGACGCCGACCAAATCAAGTCCGGCTTCAAGCAAGTCCTGGAAAAATTCGCCCGCCTGGACATTCTCGTCAACAACGCCGCCATCACCCGCGACGGCTTGGCTCTCCGTATGAAGCAAGAAGACTGGGACGCCGTCATCCGCACCAACTTAACCGGCGCCCACCTTTGCATCCAACAAGCCCTCTCCACAATGATGCGCGCCCGCGCAGGCCGCATCATCAACATCGCTAGTGTAGTCGCCCAGATGGGCAACGCGGGCCAAGCCAACTACGTCGCCGCCAAAGCCGGCCTGGTCGGCCTCACCAAGGCCATCGCCATAGAAATCGCCTCGCGCAACATCACCGTCAACGCCGTCGCCCCCGGCTTCATCGCCACGCCCATGACCGACGTCCTCTGCGACGCCGTGAAAACCGAGTTGAAGAATCGAATCCCGCTCGGACGCATGGGCTCAGCCCGCGACGTCGCCTCCGCAATTGTCTTTTTGGCGAGCGACGAAGCCGCCTACATCACCGGCCACGTCCTCGACGTCAACGGCGGACTGTACTTGGCATAGAACAGCTTGCCCTTGTTGCGAGGATATCTTGGGAGAC
The DNA here is from genome assembly GCA_036521695.1 of Candidatus Acidiferrum sp. Classification (GTDB taxonomy): domain Bacteria; phylum Acidobacteriota; class Terriglobia; order Acidiferrales; family UBA7541; genus Acidiferrum. Next base: position 25,098 of record DATDHE010000389.1, read on the forward strand.
TACAGAGATACGTGGGAAAGCTAGAAACGGCGACGAAATCGCCTCCTCTTTGTTAGTTCTCGATCATACCGGCTTCCCTACTGACTATAGGAATTTCGATCATGGTTCATAATGAAAGTGTTATCTCTGCGATAGGGGGAGTCATAATATTTTGTTGGTTTTTCGAGACGGTTATCACCTCCAATCAAGCCCAATATTGCCCTTGCCCGCGCTGCGGAAAGCAGTTCAGCTCCAAATGGTGGTACCGCAAGGGTATGGTTTTTGCTCGAAGATGCGTGCACTGTGGATCGCCGAAATACGCGAATTCAGACACCGAGCAAAGTTGACCTTGCGCAGAGGGTTGCCTAGAATGGGCTGGTTGCCTGATAGACGAATTTTGAGTCCGTAGCACGGCATTGGGGCCGATAAACTGTTAGTGTACGTCGATGCACAATAAGCGATAGCAAATCGCGGAGGACACCGGAATGGCCAGCGTGGAAGAACGCGTAAAACAAATTATCGTCGAGCAGCTCGGCGTCGATGAAGCCGAAGTGACGCCGACGGCGTCCTTCGTGGACGACCTCGGTGCGGATTCTCTCGACCAGGTCGAATTGGTGATGGCGTTTGAGGAAGCCTTCGGAATCGAAGTTCCCGACGAAGACGCTGAAAAGATGACCACGGTGAAGGACGCCGTCGAGTACATCGACAAGCACGCCAAGGGAAAGTAAGCCACGAAATTATCACCTCAACAGGGAGCATCAAAGACTTGACTCGCCGGGTAGTCGTTACGGGTGTTGGATTGGTCTGCGCGCTAGGCATTGGCACGGAGGAATCCTGGAAGAACCTCGTCGCCGGCCAAAGCGGCGTTGGCCATGTTACGCAGTTTGATACCACCGGTTTTGACTGCAAAATCGCCGGGGAAATCAAAAACTTCGATCCTTTCCAATGGATTGAAAAAAAAGAACTGAAAAAAATGGGCCGCTTCATCCAGGTGGCTCTCGCTGGAGCGAACTTCGCCGTAAAATCCGCCAACTGGAAGCCCGAGGATTCTGACCTCAACGAAGTCGGCGTCTACGTCTCCTCCGGCATCGGCGGTTTCGACATTATCGAGCGCGAGCACCGGAAATTGGTCGAGGGCGGCCCCAGCAGAATCTCTCCCTTTTTCATTCCGTCCGCCATCGTCAATCTCGCTTCCGGCCACATTTCCATTCGTTACGGAGCCAAGGGCCCGAATTCCGCAACTGCCACAGCCTGCTCCGCCTCCGCCCACGCCATCGGCGATTCCTTCAAAATCATCGAGCGCGGCGCCGCGGAGGTAATGATTTGTGGCGGCACCGAAGCCACCGTCACTCCGATGGGGATCGGCGGTTTTGCTGCGATGAAAGCTCTATCTACCCGCAATGATGATCCTGCTCATGCCAGCCGTCCGTTTGACTCTGGCCGCGACGGATTCGTTGTTGGCGAAGGAGCAGGCATTCTGATTCTTGAATCGCTAGAGCATGCGCAAAGACGCAATGCTCCCATTCTCGCGGAAATCGTTGGCTACGGCATGTCCGGCGACGCCTACCACATCACCCAGCCCGCCTCCGACGGAGATGGTGCCTACCGCGTAATGAAAGCCGCCATCAAGGACGCCAACCTCGTTCCGGAAGACATCGGCTACGTAAACGCTCACGGCACTTCCACCCCGCTCGGCGACGTAATCGAAACGCGCGCCCTAAAAAGGGTCTTTGGCGACAACGCGAAAAATGTCCCTGTGAGCTCGACAAAATCCATGACCGGCCATCTCCTCGGCGGCGCCGGCGGCCTTGAAGCCGGCATCAGCGTCCTCGCGCTCCGCGATCAGATTCTGCCGCCCACGATCAATCTCGAAATCCCCGATCCCGAATGCGACCTGGACTACGTGCCAAACGTGGCTCGCAAAGCCTCCGTCGAATACGCGCTCTCGAATTCCTTCGGCTTCGGCGGCACAAACGCCGCTCTGATTTTCAAACGCTGGTCCGGGTAGCACAGACGGAATTTATCCCGACCGGGTCGGGAGTCTGCGCCAACACCGCCGAACTCTTATCGTGGAGCCAGCAAATGTGCATGTGCCCGAATCCGTCGTAGCGGCGGCCTTCAGGACGCCATCGGCCTTGGCAGGGTCGATGCCAATCGAAACCGTTAGTAACTAACAATCGTAAGTTGGTACAATGATTCCACAGGAATCAAAGAAGGGCTCTCAAGGAAAAATCTTGTGAATATCATCGTCTGCATCAAGCAGGTTCCGGCAAAAGATGCGCCTCTCGCCATCGCCGGTAACTGGATCAAGGAATCCGACATCGGCTTCGAAATGAACGAGCCAGACAGCTACGCCCTCGAAGAAGCCCTTCGCCTGAAAGAAAAACACGGCGGTGAAGTCATCGCCCTCTCTATGGGACCCGAGCGCGTCAAGCAAACCATCAAGGAAGCTCTCGCCAAAGGTGCCGACCGTGGCATCCACATCTCCGACGACAATTTCGCGCAGCTCGACCCGCTTGGCTCTGCAAAAGCTTTAGCCGCCGCCATCAAAAAAGAAAAAGTGGACCTCGTCCTCACCGGCCTCCAAAGCGACGACCATGGCTTCGGCCAAACCGGCGTCCTCATCGCCGCTCTTTCCGATCTTCCGCATGCCACCATCATCATGCAGATCGAGATCGCCGGCGACAAAATGAAGCTCAAGCGCGAACTGGAAGCTGGCTGGTTCCAGCACATCGAATGCCCGCTGCCCGCGGTCCTTTCCATTCAGTCCGGTATCAACAAAGTTCGTTACGCCACCCTAAAAGGCATCATGGCCGCCAAGAAAAAAGAAATCGCCACGATCACCCGCGAATCCCTCGGCATTCAGCACGAATCGACACAAAAAATCGAAAAAATCTACGTCCCCACAAAAACCAAAAAAACCGAATTCCTTACCGGCACTCCAAAAGAAGTCGCCACCAAGCTAGTCGAAAAACTCAAGTTCGAAGCGCGGGTGATCTGACATGAAAATCCTGGTCATCACCGAGCTTCGCCAAGGCAAGTGGAACAACGCCAGCTTTGAAACCCTCGCTGCCGCCCAGCAAATCGCGAAGGACACTTCGAGTACCATCTCAGCTCTTGTCATCGGCAAAGGCGTAGCAGCTTTCGCCGACGAACTAGCCGCTAAAAACGTCGCCGAAGTCCTGGTAATCGAACACGACCTGCTCGAAGCCTACACGCCGGATGGTTTCTGCGTCGCCCTGAAGCAAGTCATCGACTCTGCCAAGCCCGAGCTCGTCCTCTTCCCTCACACCTACCAAGTCCGCGACTTCGCGCCCAAACTAGCCGCCAATCTCGGCAAGGGTATGATCGGCGACTGCATCGCCTACCGCCACGAATCCGGCAAACTCATCTTTGTCCGCCAAATGTTCCAGGGCAAAGCCGCCGCCGACGTCACCTTCCAAGGCGCCGCCCCGTGGTTCGCCTCCTTCCAGTCCGGAGCCTTCCGCGCCGATCTTCTTGCCGCGCATCCGTCCGGCAAAGCTCCCATCAGCGCATTCGCCATCACGCTAAGACCCGATCAAATCCGCACCAAGCCCCTCGACCTTTTCAAAGAAGCCAAATCCGCCGTCGACCTCACCCAAGCCCCCATCATCGTTTCCATCGGTCGCGGCATCAAAGCTCCCGAAAACATCCCCCAGGCCGAAGCCCTCGCTAAAGCCCTCGGCGGAGAAATCGCCGCCTCCCGCCCCATCTGCGACGAAGGCTGGCTCCCCATGGAGCGCCAAATCGGCAGCTCCGGCCAAACCGTAGCCCCCAAGCTCTATCTCGCCCTCGGCATCAGCGGCGCCATCCAGCACGTCGTCGGCATGAAAGGCGCCCGCACCATCGTCGCCATCAACAAAGACGCCAACGCCCCCATCTTCGAAATCGCCGACTACGGGGTAGTCGCCGACATCTTCGAAATCATGCCCGCCCTAACCGAAGCCCTCGAAAAATCCAAATCCTCCTAACCCCTCAGCTGCCGCCCCATGGAAAGTCTTCTGTTTCTTTCCACTGGGTACATGGCGTTTAATCAGGGTGCGCCGCGTTAAACCGGCGTGTTGTAAGGAATGAAAGAGTCCTACAGAAGGAGACAGCGACTCCATCTTGACCCTCAGTCTTGCAGGAGACATCGCGAGATGCCGCTTGAAGCGTAGACAGGGGTATCGGTCGGCCGGGCTATTGAGCTTCGAAAAACGCAAAACCAGGACGCCGACTCTCTCCTGATTGGAGGACATCAGCGATGGTCGTCCCTACCGCGACCATGTCCATGTACTTCCGAGCAGGAGGCGGCGTTTTGCGCCGTCAGTGGTGACAGGAAACAAACGACTTGCGCGTTTGTTTCCTGGAGAGTGGCCCTTCCTTAGGGTGCCATTCAAATCTCTGATGTTTTTCAATTTTTGATCCAAAACTTGCTCAACCTTGGGATCAGGGCTACGTCTAAATCTCAACGGAGCGTTTGAACGCAAATCAAATAAGGAGGAATCTACAAATGAATTGGCCTACGCGCGCGTTAGTTGCAGTCGCTCTCCTTGCTGCCGTCGGAACGGGTCTTCATAGTCGGGCCCAAACGCAGAACCAGCCTCCGAGTTCTGCGCGTTCTCGTTCCGATGAGATGGTGGACAGGTGGAACGGCATCGGGAACAAACTCATCGCCATGGCGCAGGACTTTCCCGAAGACAAGTACGATTTTAAGGTGCAGAAGGATGAGCGCACCTTTGCCCTGAATCTTCTCCATGCCGCCGCGCTGGATTTCGTCCTGATACGAAGGATTTCCGGATCAAACGTCGGGCCCGACTTCGGCGAGGGCGACAATCCTACGCGTGACGCTTTCAAGACCAAAGCCGACATCGTCAAGTTCGTGCAGGAGGCCGTCGCCGCCGGAGCGAAAGTGATTCAACAGCAGGGCGACGCGGGGCTGGACAATACTACGAAGTTTTTCGGCAATCGGCTGGCCCACAACTCCTCCATCTGGACGTTCGCCATCGAGCACAGCGGCGAGCACTATGGCCAGCTTGTGGTCTACTATCGCGCAAACAACCTTGTGCCACCGGACTCGCGGCGACAGTAGGTCTATGAAAGTTCAAGACTGAAATTCCTGGCTCCCACATGGTCGGCTCGGAACTTATCGTTGGACCACCCGAAAATTCAAGCCTTTTCAATGGGACCGTTCCCATTTCGGTGATAATCCTGAAATGACGAATCGACATAATCGGACACCGAGGCACCATTGGCGAAAGTAATCGTGGGGATGACCATCTCGCTTGACGGCTTTGTAGCCGACCAAAATGGCAACGCAGGTCGCCTCTATCCCGACTTGGCGGCGCTCCGACACGCCGCTTACATGAAGGACGCTATCGAGCAGACTGATGCAGAAGTCCTCATGGGGAGAAGGACGTTCGAGATGGGGGACCCTGACTCGTACCTCGGCAACTACGAATTCCAAGTGCCGATTTTCGTGCTGACCGATCACCCGCCGGGCGTTGCACCGAAAAAAGACGAGCACCTCACCTTCACGTTCGTAACTGACGGTGTGGAATCAGCAGTTGCCCAGGCAAAAGCTGCCGCCCGCGATAAGGCCGTTCAGGTGGTCGGCGGCGTCAGCATAGCCCAACAGCTCTTCGATGCGGGACTCGTCGACGAGCTTCATATTGATATCATGCCGGTATTTTTAGGCACCGGTCTCCGGTCGTTTGAAAGCTCCAGCCTTGCGCGCGTCCGGCTCGAGAAAATCAACGTGCAGGAAGGCGGCGCGAGAACAAGTCTCAGATTCCGCGTGAAGCACTAGTTACTTCGCCCTGATGCCCAAGCCCGCACCAGTTGTGCCGGCCCGCAGACTGAGAGGGGAGATGAAAAAATTGTCATTCCGAGCGAAGCGAGGATCTCTGCGCCTCCGAGCGGTTTCTGCGAGGAGAATCTGCTTTTTCTTCTCTGTGCCCTCGGTGCAAATTTTTTTTCTTTCCCGTTCAATCTTCAACTTTCGACTTTTCAACTCGGCCTTCTGTGCTGACCTCAAGGAATGCAAGTGCTCAGCCGGAAGGTAAGGTAAGGTAAGGGTGAAACGTAAGCATTGATCCCGAAAGCAGAAAGGCGAGCGGCGATGAGAACGGAATTGCTGCGATTCAACGGCGCTGTCGAGCGGGATCCCGCCATCGAGGCGTGGATGAAACGGCATGCGGGTGAATTGGGAGCTATCGCGCACCGTTGGTTTGAGGTGATGCGAAAATGCGGGGACGAAGTCCGCGAGGTTTTGCATGACGGCTGCCCGGTTGCATGTTTGGGAGATGCGCCCTTCGGCTATGTGAATGTATTCGCCTCGCACGTAAACGTGGGGTTCTTTCACGGCGCGACACTGCCCGATCCGGCTCGCCTGTTGCAAGGCACCGGCAAGTTCATGCGTCACGTGAAGCTGAGACCGGGAACGGCCACAAATGCCGCAGCGTTAAGCAGGCTCATCGATACGGCATACTCGGATATAAAGGCCCTCGTCGAAAACGGCTAGCTGCCCAATGTTGTCGTGGATCGTTCCGAGCGAACCTTCCGCCGCAACCCTTGGGAGAGGGACATGTTCACACCGGCACCACTTTTCAACCAAGAAAGAACCACGCAGAATCCGTTCGAGGTTCTAACCAGACTTGCGCTGCCCCTTTCGCTTGGCGCGCGGTCGCACGTAGTGGAACCGGATTAGATAAATATTGTCGCCTCGGCCATGTTTCGCAACCTTGAGCAGGTCCAGAACACCAAGGAATCCGGACTCCCGCGCCAGCTCAGGAGTAATATCCGGAAACCCGATTGGTTCAATCGAATCGACTTCCATCTCGCCTTCCTCCATACGGTATCGCGCGCCTACTCTGACGCGGGGATGCATCCAGATGCGTACACTGCAAGTGATTTCTCCGCAGCGTATCCCTCGCGAAGTCGCTTAGTGAACGTCATAAACTAAAAAGAGTTTACGTCCAACGGTGCAGTCCGCCTAGTTTGCAAAACGATGGGTTACCGGCAAATGTCGGAAGCGGGAGCAGTACCCCGGCACTTCTGGTTCTGGAATTGTCGAAGACTCTTAGGAGAATACGTTAACCGTTCCACAAGACCCGATTAGTTGTTTACCAGATTGACGTCGCCGACCCACGCGACGCGAATCTAAATGGATGCTTGATGGCGGCGCAGCCGCACGGCAGCGGCGAGGAATGCTGCGGCGACGACCAGGCCGATCCACAACCCCGGACTGCCAAGGAATGTTTCTGCCCTTATATGTGTCATGGGTCCCGATGGGAACGCGTTCTCCGCTGTGTAGGCAAGCCCTGGCGCGTCTCCGATCAATCGCGACCCCACCAAGGCAGCGAAATACCGGGTACGGAATACGATTAGTTCGACGCCGGCAATGGCGACCAGCGGTAATGCAGCCCATAGAAATGTCGCGCGTCGCGCCCATCCGGATACCAGCAGCAGCCAGCAATAGATTGGCAAAGGCCAGAGCGCATGGGCCGTCAAAAGATGATAGAGCAGCAGCATTGACTTCCGGAAGAACGGCAATTTGGTCCACAACACCGCCACACTCTGACCTCTCCCCAATAGTATTAAGCTGCTTAACAGCAGCATGATCCACTGCATGGCAACGGTGATCGCAAAGGTTAGTAGCGGCAGAACGACGAGGGGAATGCTCAGCTTCGCGAGCACTGTGGTGAGATCGGATACCGGCAGCGACTTCCAGAACAGGATGCTGCGATCGCGGCGCTCGGAGTGCAGCGCTTCGAGACAATAGAACACACTCACGACAATACAGGTGAGCATCATCAGATCCGCGGCTATGTCGTATGGCTGGGCAACCGCTTCGCTGGCTTGCGCCGGATCGAGTTTCAGCGCTTTCTCCCAGATGCCCGCGATCGCGCTCATCAAGAAGGCGCATAGAGCAACCGCAGCGACGGCCAATGGCGCAATGTAGATGGAGCGGTTCTCCCATAATTCACGGCGCACCGACCAGTATAAGGAGCGAGTTGCCGGGAAGGCCGCAGGTGCGACGCTCTGGGCTTGCAAGGATTCGGACACCGCATTCGATGGAGTACTCATCTACCCGCTCCTTGTGCCTGGCCGACCTGACAGCCCATCACTGCAACGAACAAGTCGGTGACGCTGGGTGTGCGCACGTCGCCTAACGCGGCGAGTTGCTGACGATCGAGACCCTCGAACAGGAGGATGCTACCACCGAACACCGTCCGCTCCTGCATCGGCTTGAGCGCCCGCGCGGCGGCGGCCTTCTCCGGATGCACCATCACTTCCAGATAGCGCGACTCCACTTCTTCCATGCTGCGATTGAAAACGATCCGCCCGCGATCGATGAACACGACCTCGGTGAGCACGTGCTCGATCTCGTCCACCTGATGTGTGGCCAACACGATCGTACGGTTGCGATCGAAGTAGTCGTTCAGCAGGGAATCGTAGAACCGCTTGCGATACAGAATGTCGAGACCCAGCGTCGGTTCGTCCAGCACTAGCAACCTCGCGTCAATGGCCATGACCAGTGCGAGGTGCAGTTGGGTCACCATGCCCTTCGACAATTCCCTGACCTTGCTCGTGCACTGGATGGCGGTTTTCGCCAGAAAACCTTCTGCCTTGGCGCGATCGAATCTCGGATGCACGCCGACGATGTAGTCCAGTAGCTGTGAAACTCGCGCCCAGCGCGGCAGTACGGCAACATCAGAAATGAAGCACACATCCTGCATGAGTTGATCGCGCTCGCTCCAAGGGTTGCGTCCAAGTACCCTCAGCTCTCCCTCATATGCCGTGAGGCCGAGAATCGCGTTGAGCGCGGTGGTCTTGCCGGCGCCGTTCGGGCCGATGAGTCCGAGGATACGGCCTTCTTCCACCCGCAGGTCGACGCCGTCCAGCGCGGTGGTTGTGCCGAAGGCCCTGCGCAGACCGCGGGCTTCTATGCATGCCATGACTTCAACGCTCCTTCTTTGGGAGATTCGACTCAGCAGGTTTTGACTTCGTGTCATCGAAAGTCGGATGTTGGGTTGGGTGGGTTGCGCCGTTCAACAGCTCGGTTGCCGTAAGGCCGAGCCGCTCGATGGTTGCACGAACCCTTGGCCACTCTTCTCCCAAGAATTTCTGCCGTTCTGCCTTGAGCAACAGATTGCGCGCGCCGGTATTGACGAACATGCCGAGGCCTCGCTTGGATTCAACCAGACCTTCGTCCACCAGTTGTTGATAGCCCTTGAGGACCGTCAGTGGATTAACCAGATATTCAGCCGCGACATTACGCACAGAAGGCAACGGGTCGCCTTCCTTTAGAACTCCATCCAGAATCATCGCGACCACACGGTCGCGAAGCTGGCGGTAGATCGGCTGACTGTCATTCCACAGACGGTCCATTAGGGCTTCCAGTTCGCGTTACCGGCGACTCCGTCGTCACTGTGTCCGCTTCAAGTCGAAGTGCGCGTGGATAGGCTTGTCCCCTGGCATCATATACGTCCAGTCCTCGATGTGGTGATTAGAGTCGATGAAGGTGAACACTGCGTGGTGCATGTGTCCGTAATCCGTGCTGCCGGAGATGTCGGTAAAATCGAATTCCACGGACTTTCCGTCCGCCGAGGGCCTGGCGAGCATGCGCGGCCGGTTTCCGGCGTCGCAATAATGAACTAGCGTGAGACGGCCGTTGTCCACATAAAACATCGTGACCGGATGGTCGTAGCGAGCCGGGTCGTTGGGGGTTCCCGCTTCTTGCATTTCATGCACGAGCGCGTTTCCCCTGGATGTCACGCGCATCGAGATGTGTAAGGGCTTGCCGTCTGACATTTCAGGCTGCGGAGGGTCGACGGTCACTGGGCCTTCCCAATCTCCTGCCAGGCTCTTCATTGTGTCGAAAGACTTCTGTGCCTCCGGAGGCGCGACTTGGTCGCTGGCCTTGTGCGCGTCATGCTGCGCGAAAGCCACAGTGGTGAGCGACATCAGAGCAACGAACAACATAAGGCAAATGGATTTCATGTTCTTTCTCCTCTAGTTTCCATACTTTCCGCCCCGAGGCTCTCGCTGATGTAGTCAAGCAGGAGATCACCCCGAATGCGATGTACTGTTATAGTTGACTATATCACTAGAATAGGTGTCAAGAGTTTTTTTTGCCGTGTTCAGCCCGCATCCAACGAAGGATGGAACGCCAGTCGTAGCAGCTTGCACAAACAGGAGAATTTCAGGTCTTGGCAAGTCGGCTTGCCGGAAAACTGATCCACTAACTCTCTTGCTTTTCCCTGACCAGAAGGCCACTTGATGTATTATGTTGCTTGAGTAATACCAACCATCGGTTTTGGAGCGCCAATGTATTCGTTGGCGTTTTTGCTTTTCGGGTCAACTTGTAGCCTAAGTCCTTTATTCGCAACTCTCCGCTAAGTACAGGAGAAACACCTCACACCCACGCGCAATGTCAATCCGAGCGAAGCAAGGAATCTGCTCTATGCCAATAATCCGCGATATGCTGAACGCAGTGTTTTTGGCCTATACTATGGGCACGCCATGAGATTTGAAGACTACAGAATCGTCCTCTACCGGCAGGATGATGGCGGTTGGGTCGCGGAAATCCCCGCCATCTCCGGTTGCTATGCGCTAATGAAGACACGCGAGGAGGCCCTCGCCGAACTGCCGAACGTCTTTAGCATGATCGAAGACGAATACCGTGAAAAAGGTCAAAAGCTTCCTGCTGATTTCACTGAGATAGTGAATGCCTAGTGCAACGGCACGGGCTTTTCAGCGTGTCGCTCGCCTACTCGGATTTATACTCAACGACAAAAGGGAAGTCACGAAAGATGGAATCACTCGGACGGAAGGGCTGTGACCATCCCCATTCACGGCGGACAAGAAATCGGGCCACCTCTGTTTGGTAAGATTCTTTGGCAGTTGGGTATGACGTTAGATGAATTTCAAAGGCTCCGCTAAGAAATAGTCCATGACCATCCAGCGCGAACAACTCGAAGCCGACGTCCTGATCGCCGGCGCAGGCCCCGCGGGCCTCTCCTGCGCCCTGCATCTCGCCAATCTCATCAAGAAACACAACGACTCCGGCGCCAAGCCGCAACTCTCCGCTGAAAATATCTACGTCCTCGAAAAAGGCCGCGAAATCGGCGCCCACCAACTCTCCGGCGCCATCATGAACCCCAAAGCCCTCGCCGAACTCGTCCCGGACTTCGAAAAATCCGCTCCTCTCGATACTCCCGTCACCGATTCCGCTGCTCTCCTCTTCACCAAAAATTCCTCGATCCGTTTTCCCGTCACGCCGCCGCCCTTCCAAAACAAGGGAAACTACGTCGTCTCGCTCAGCAAAATCACAAAGTGGCTAGGCGGCCTCGTCGAAGCCGCCGGCGTCAACGTCTTCAAAGAGTTCGGCGGCGCCCAGCTCGTCTACGAAGGCGAAGGCATCGCCGGCGTCATCACCGAAGACAAAGGCCTCGACAAAAACGGCAAGCCCAAAATCAATTTCACTCCCGGCTACGAACTGCGCGCCAAAGTCACCGTCCTCGCCGAAGGCCCCCGCGGCTCGCTCACAAAAAATCTAGTCGCCACGAAAAAACTCGACAACATCAACCCACAATCCTACGGCATCGGCATCAAAGAACTCTGGGACATCCAGCCCGGCCGCATTGAGCCCGGCTACGTCGCTCACACGCTAGGCTGGCCCGTGCCCACCAGCATGTACGGCGGGGGCTGGATTTACGGTCTCTCCAACAATCGCCTCTCCATTGGCCTCGTTCTCGCTCTCGAATACGCCGACCCCCAATTCGATCCTCACGCCGCGTTTCAAACCTGGAAGACGCACCCGTTCCTCAAAAAAATTCTCGAAGGCGGCAAACTCGTCCGCTACGGCGCAAAATCCCTCCCCTACGGCGGCTGGTACGCCATTCCCCGCACTTACGTCGACGGCGCCCTCATCATCGGCGACTCCGGCAGCTTCCTCGATTCCCAGCGCCTAAAAGGCATCCACATGGCCATGAAGAGCGGCATGTTGGCCGCCGAAACAATCTTCGGTGCCCTAAAAACCGGCGACGCCACCACAAAAACGCTGAGCGCCTTCCCGCAAAAAATCGAGCAAAGCTACATCAAAAAAGAACTTTGGCAAGTCCGCAATTTCCATCAATCCTTTCAACACGGCATGCTCCGCGGCTTCTTCCATACGGCTCTCCAACAAATCACCGGCGGCCGCGGCCTGATCGATCCCATGCGCGTCGAACCCGGCTACAAGCACTACAAAAAAATCAACGGCCGACCCGCCCCTGAGCGCTTCAAAGGCGACGGCAAACTCACCTTCGATCGTTTGACCGACGTCTACCACTCCGGCACGCGCCACGAAGAAGATCAGCCGTGCCATCTCCACGTCGCCGACACCAATATCTGCTCCACAAAATGTGTCGTCGAATACGGCAATCCCTGCCAGTACTTCTGTCCTGCGGCGGTTTATGAAATGTTTAAGGAATCCACTGGCCAGCCGAAGCTAAAAATCAATTTCACCAACTGCGTCCACTGCAAAACCTGCGACATCGCCGATCCCTACCAAATCATCAATTGGGTTGTACCCGAAGGCGGCGGCGGCCCCAACTACGAAGGTATGTAGACCGAAGAATTTTCGTATCAAAAGAAACAGGTCCTTCGCAAACTGTGAAAGGCCCGCTTTTCTTTCTGCGCAATCCGGCTTTAGTTTGGCTTCAATCCATAAACGTCGATCTCGCCCGGAATCGTCGTTTCACCATTTCCAGTGTCATTTCCCCTGGTCCCGATGTACACCTTTCCGTTCGCGACCGTCGGCACCGTGAATTTCACGGCATTTCCCGCGCTGTCTCCCGCCGTTTGCGCGCCGTTCCACGGTTCAGACAATTGCGTCGCGTCAAATGCATGCAGCACTGCCGCACCGCATCCGGGAGAGTGCTTCATGCAATATTGGCCGCTATGAATGGCCCAGAAAATTCCGTTCGTCGTTCCCCGCGCCGACACCGACGTCGACGCCGTCCACGACAAATTAATCTGCGTCGCCGAAACTGCCGACGCCGTCAGATTTGTCGGTGCCGTTGGTGGCGTCGTGTCCGCAGCCGCCAGAGTCGCGGCCGAAAAAACATTCGAGTACGCGCTGTTATTCCCGCCGCATCCACCGCGCGCACCCTGTACGTATAAGAAGTTGCTGCTGCCAATTCAATATCATCGAATGCCGCACCAGTCGGTATTGCAATCTGCGCAAAATTCGCGCAACCGGCTCCCGAGCATGGCTCCACCTTGTATCCAACCACACCCACGTTGTCCGTCGACGCCGTCCAGGAAAGATTGATCTGCGTAGCCAAAGTCGCCGCCGCCGTCAAATTCGCCGGCGTTGATGGCGGAATCGTGTCGGGCGTCCCCACAGCAGAAGAACTCCCACAGACCATTGCATCCGGTAAGCATCCACGCACACATGCACGCGAACACAGCCAAATAGAAATGCCTGTGCACAACTCGGGTTGCGCTTCCGCTGATCATCTAGGACTCCAATTGGGATTCCCCGCATTCGCTGCTGTGCGAGTTACCCGCTTCGCGACCAAAGCCTGTGAAAAAAGGACCTCACACGATCCACAACGGAGCCTTGTGCAGGTGCCGGCGTCGCTGTTTTCGGAGCAGCTACCACGGGAGGCGGTGGTGGCGGCGTCGCGACCGTCGTTGCTACCGCCTCTTCTTCCACACGTCCCTGAAACACCAGCGTCGGCCGCACTCGTACTCGCCGGACAATCACCATCAACCTCGGGTCTGGCTCCGCTTGCACTTTCGCGTTCGCATCAAACCTCAGCGGCGGCATAATCACGGTGTAAATCGGCTCTTCCTTCTTTTCAGTTCTTTCATTAGACGCGGGTGCATCACTTGAATTCGGAGCGGCTTCGCTGTTTTCACTCTCCCCGACTCTGGCCGTTGTGCTATCCCTCGGCGCCGGAATCGTCCTGGATTTCGCGATCTGCAGTTCGCATCTGCACTGCCCTGCGCCATTGCGCATCGCGTCGATCTGCGCGTTCGCCAGCATTACGTCCACGCCTTGCGGCACGATCACACTCCGCCCGCTCAACTGCTGCTCCACGCGCAGCGCTCCACGATACGTGTGAATGCACATCATCCCCGGACTCTCAAAGCCCACAAGAATCTCTCGCGGCTCATCTCCTATCGCCACCGTCTGCGCTTGAATCTCCGCCGTATACACCGTGAGCGCCGGTTCCCGCTCCACCAGTGCGTGTATCGCTCCGCTCTCAAGAGCCACCGTCAGTGATCCACCCGATTTCAGCACGGAAAAGTGAGCCGGTCCGCAAATCGATATCTGGCCGCCTTCCACAAGACTAATGCGTGCCTGCCCGGACTTCACTCGAACGTCGCTGCCGCTCCGCAAAATCGTTTTCGTCTGTCCGCCGACAACTTCCACGCTCATCGGCCCAGTCACAGCAATGTCTTCGCCTTCGATCAATCCCACGGCATCGCCAGCCGGCTGGTCCGCAGTAGCCACCGTTGCTGTCTTCGCTGCCGCCGCAACAAAAAGTCCCGCGCACAGCACCGCGCAAGCCGCGGCCCAAAGCCGCGAGCGCCGCACTGGTCCACGCAAATAAACTCTGTCCAGCACCCTTAATTCCTCTCCCGCAAGCCCGCCAGGAAACTCTCGCCTATACTATACGTCACGTCGCCTTCTGAGCAGGCGCATCCATAAGCCATGACCCAGCCCGCCGCCAACGCCTGTCCATCCCCCGATCCCACGCAGGATTCCTCGAAGGAAATCTCTCCCGATTCCATCGGCGCACACTACGACACCCGCCTCCCGGACCTCCCCTGGTCTCGCCGCATTCAAATCCCCTTCATCGCCGCCGCCGTCTACGCTGTAATTCGCATTCTCGGCCCCACCTTGCGTTACGAAGTTCTCGGCTGGCAAAACGCCGAGCGCGTCCATGCCTCAGGCAAGCGCTGCATCTGGGCCTTCTGGCATCGCGTCATCATTCCAATTGTCTGGTGGCATCGCAATCACGGCGTCGTGGTCATGAACACCACGGCCTTCGACGGTCAGTGGACCCGCAGGGTAATCGAATGGCTTGGTTTCGGCACTGCCCAGGGAAGTTCCTCTCGCGGAGGCCTTCGGGGCCTGGCGGTCATGGCTCGCCGCTTAGAAGAAGGCGTCGATTGCGCCTTCACCATCGACGGCCCGCGCGGCCCTCGCTACGTCGCCAAGCCCGGCCCGGTCATACTCGCCCGAAAAACCGGCTGCCCCGTCCTCGTCTTCCACATCGGTGTCGACCGCGGAAAAACTTTCGAGAAAACCTGGGACCACTTCCTGCTCCCCGCACCATTCGCTCGCGCGGTAATCCTCTTCGCCCCGCCCGTCTACGTCCCGCCCGACGCCAATGCCGAAGTCCTCGAAGCCAAACACGCAGAAATGCAACGCGAACTAGAGCGCGTACGCGACATTGCCGAATCCTGGTTTTCCTTGAGTGAATCCGATCGTCAAACGTTTCGCGGCGAATTCTCGCGCTGAAAATTACCAAGCAAATATAAATGAGGCTAGTCGAAGTTCGTCATTGAACGACACATTTTGAATATTTTCGTGAGTAGTTCTTCGGGAAGTCCTTGCCTCTCAACGCGGCGTGATTGAAAAGTGGTTGTAGTGAAAACCTACCCCCTTGCTCGAGCTGCACAACAATGACAGATTGCTTGCATGTTTTTGCGAAAACTCCGCGTCCACAAAGACGGCAAGGAGCATGGCTACTGGTCGCTGGTCGAGACGGTGCGTACCGCCGGTGGTCCGCGGCAACGCACGCTTTGTTATCTCGGGGAACTGAACGGTTCAGCTCACGCGCGTTGGCAGAAGACCGTGGGGGTCTTCAACGAGCACGGCGAGAGCACCAGCTGAAGTTGTTTCCTTGTGAAGTGGAAGCGCCCGATGATCCGAACGTCGCACGGGTGCTGGTGAAGAAGGTCCGGGTAGAACGCACGCGACGGTTCGGCGACTGCTATCTGGGACTGGAGTTATGGAAGCGGTTAGGGCTCGATGAGTTCTTTGCGCAGCATCTCGACGGAGATCCTGCCGATGTGGCTTGGTCGCGGGTAGCCGCGGTGTTAGCGATCAACCGGTTGTGTGCTCCGGGCAGCGAACTGGCCGTGGGGCGCTGGACGATCTGTTGCACATCGGAAAAGGCAAAATCAACGACACGCGGCGGTATCGTTGTCTCGACCGCCTGCTGCCGCTGAAGTCCAAGATCGAGCAACATCTGAAGCAACGCTTCGGCGAGTTATTCCAGGCCGAGTTTGACGTGCCGCTCTATGACTTGACCAGCACGTATGTGGAAGGGGCCGCGGAAGACAACCCCCTGATGCGGCGGGGCTATTCGCGGGATCATCGGCCGGACTGCGAACAGCTGGTGCTGGCATTGATCGTAAACCCAGATGGTTTTCCATTCAGTTATGAAGTATTAGATGAGAACCGGGCCGATGTCAGTACGGTCGAGGCGATCCTGCGCACGGTGGAGCGCAAGCATGGGAAAGCCCGGCGGGTATGGATCTTCGATCGCGGGGTGGTGAGTGAAGAGAACCTGGTAGCCATCCGCAAGCGTGGTGGAGAGTATCTGGTGGGCACGACACGCAGCAAGGTCAAGCAGTTTGAGCAGGAGTTGTTGAAAGATGATTTCGAGAAGATTCGCCCGGATGTGGAGGTCAAGCAGCTGCAGATTCCGGGCGGGGAGGAGACTTACATCCTGTGTCATACGCGGGGACGGAAGGAGAAAGAGAAGGCCATCCGCAGTCGCTTTTGTGACCAAGATCGAAAAAGCGCTCACCGGACTCGAGAAGCGTATCGCGGAAGGCAAACTGAAAGATCGTTTCAAGATGGAGCGGAATCTCGGCCGCATTCAGGCTTCGCATCCACAGGTAGCGGATCTTTATGAAATGGCGATCAAGGATGGCAAGGAAGGAGCCCGTTAAGGCTGGCGGCAAAAGCCGGAACAGCAACAATGGCTGGAGGCCAGAGAGGGAGCTTATCTGCGGCGCACGAATCTGACAGGCAACGGTGCTGCAGATCTTTGGAAGAAGTACATGCAGCTGACGGAAGTGGAAGCCGCCTTCTGCACACTCAAGAGTGAGTTGGCCATTCGACCCCTGTTTCATCAGCTTGAAAAACGGGGGAAGGCGCACGTGCTGGTAGCGTTTCTCGGCTATGCGCTGCTGGTGACACTCCAACATTTGCTGAAGCGAGTTGGTTCGGAATACTCGCCGGCGAAAACACTGCAGCGGCTCTCGGAGTTGTACAGCGTGGACATCGTGCTGCCAACAATCGAAGGGCGAGAGATCTGGTTGCGACGCATCAGCAAGCTCGATGATGAGCAGCAGAGGATTCTTTAGCAACTCCAGCTGCAGTTGCCGGAGCGACTCGAGCCGATTCCGATCCTAAAATGTAGTGAAAACTCGGCCATAGCCTGAACTGATTTCAAAGGACTTAACCACGTTTTTGCCCTCTCAGTGACGAACATGGGTTAGGTGCAACGAGAATGGATGAATATTGGCAACTGGTGATTTGGCAGCCCCCTAATGAGCGCCGGCGTTCGTTGCTGTGCTCACTGCGGCTTGTCGAAGCCAGAAAGATTACTGTCCGTGTTTCCACCTCAGACTTGCCGAGGGACGCTGTTCGTCGTCTGTTTCAGGATCTCTCAATTCCCATTCCCAGCCCGTTCCCCCAACTTCACCGGCACATCTATCTTCTTCCCCCCACGATACACCGTCACGCTCACCGTATCCCCCGGCCGCTTCCGGTTCAAAACCAAATTCATATCCGCCTGACTCCCGATTTTCTGCCCGTCAATCGCCACGATTACGTCGCCACCAATCATGATCCGCTGCATTCCTGCCTGTGCTGCACGGTCTCCCCCGCGTAACCCCGCCGCGGCCGCAGGTCCGCCCTTCGTGACTGCCTCGATCAGCAATCCCTCTTGCACCGGGAGATCGAGCGCCTCCGAAAGCCATCCGCCCACCGACAAAGTCTGCGCGCCAAGAAAAGCCTGCCGCACGCGCCCTTCCGTCATCAAATCGTGTGCAATCCTCTTCGCCGTGTTCACAGGAATCGCAAACCCAATCCCCGCCGTCGTCCCGCTCGGCGTATAAATCGCCGAATTGATTCCAATCACTTCTCCATGCGAATTGATCAGCGGCCCGCCGGAATTTCCTCGATTGATCGCCGCATCCGTCTGAATCGCTTCGTCGATCAAAGTCGTTTGGCTAGTCTGCACCGTTCGCCCCAACGCGCTGACCACTCCCGTCGTCAGCGTGCTCTGAAATCCGAACGGGTTCCCAATCGCCAGAACTTTTTGCCCCACCTGCAGCTTCGAAGAATCTCCCAGCGGCAACGACACGAGTGGCTTTCCTTTGGGCTCAATTTTTATCAATGCCACGTCGTTCCGCTGGTCCGCTCCAATAAACTTCGCCACGTACCGTGTCTGGTCGCCCAGCACCACTTCGATGGACTGCGCTTCCTGCACAACGTGGAAGTTCGTCAAGATGTACCCGCGCGGATCTATCACGAACCCAGACCCCGCCCCTTCCACGGGTACCGGGTCCATAAAAAAATCATATTCCGTCGCCTTCGTCAAAACGTTCGCCACCGCCGCCGACGCCTGCCGGTAAACCCGCACGTTAATCGACTCATCGTCGGTCAGCGCCGCATCCCGCGCGGAAACTTGCGCCACATCTGCCCCCGCTTCCGCCGTCCCCGTCCCGGTTCCCAGCGGCAAAGCCTCCACCTTCCTCGGCTGCCTCTGTCCCCAACGTCCTCCAGCCCAATACGCCCCGGCGATAATCACCACCGCCGCAACAAGCAATCGCACCGCATTTGTCCCTTTTCCCGCACTCATATTCGCAATCCTTCCTCGACCCGCCTAAATCCAACAATACCACACGCATTTTCCTCTGCGCGCGCCCCAAATCCCCCAGGAATTGTAGGGGCACGGCAAGCCGTGCCCGTTCTTCGCTCTTCTCTTTTCTTAGACGTTCCCCGCCTCTCCCCGCCTCAACCTCTCCGCCAACTCCCCCACCTGCCGCCGCGTCTCCTCAAGCGTCCCCGAACAATCAATCTTCTCCGTAGCGCATTTCAACTTCTCCTCCACCGGCAACTGCGCCGCAATCCGTCGCCGCGCCTCGACCTCACTCAACCCCCGTGCCAGTAATCGCTCGACCTGCTGTTCAGGTCGGCACCACGCCACCACCAATCCATCCAAATTTTTCTGATACCCCGCCTCCACCAGCAGCGCCGCCTCGACGAATGCCGCATCCTTCACGCCACTCTTCTCCCATTCCGAAAATTTCCGCACCATCTCCTCTTCCACTCGCGGATGCACAATCGCGTTCAAATGCTCCAATTTCCCCCGGTCCGCGAACACCACCGCCCCCAGCTTCCCGCGATCGATACGCCGGTCGGCCCCGATCACGCCATCTCCAAATTCGCGCTTAATCTCTCCGAACGCCCGCGTCCCCGGCTCCATCACTTCATGCCCCAACGCATCCGCATCAATCACATGGAATCCCAACTCGCGCAGCATTCCCGCAACGGTGCTCTTGCCGCTGGCAATGCCGCCTGTAAGGCCGAATCGCTTCATTATTTGTTTTTACCGCGTACCCGTGCCAGTCGGCCCGCCGGCGGATATCGTCCGCGGTATCGCCTTTGCCCGCCGCATCCGCGCCGCCTTCACCGTATTGCTCATCAACATCGTAATCGTCATCGGTCCTACGCCTCCAGGTACCGGTGTTATCGCCCCCGCCACATTCACTGCATCCGGATGCACATCACCAACCAACGCATTCCCCCTCGCCTTGAATTTTTCCAGTCGGGCAGGGAAGTTCCTGAACAACCGTTCCGCCTCACCAGCATCCGTAACCCGATTCGTCCCCACGTCAATCACCGCCGCTCCCGGCCGGATCCAATCCGCCTGCACAAACCCCGCCTTCCCCATCGCCGCCACCACAATATCCGCGCGCCTCACTACGCCCGCCAAATCCTTCGTTTTCGAATGGCAAATCGTCACCGTCGCATTCGCATGCATCAAAAGCAAAGCCATCGGCTTCCCCACAATATCGCTCCGCCCCAAAACCACCGCGTTCGCCCCCTCAATCGCAATCTCATTCCGCCGCAAAATCTCCATGCACCCCGCCGGCGTGCATGCCACCAATGCCGGCCGCCCGCTAACCAACCTCCCCAAATTTACGGGATGAAAGCCATC